>CAKKRM010000081.1 GCA_919902735.1 Anaerolineales bacterium
TTTCACCAGATGATTCAAGTTCGCCATCGCGCAAGCGAATTATGCGCTGAGTTTGTTCTGCAATTGCGGCATCGTGCGTGATAATGATCAACGTTGTGCCGCGTTCTTTATTGAGATTGAGCAAAAGGTTCATGATCTCCTTCCCAACTTTGGAATCCAAATTTCCTGTTGGTTCATCTGCCATGATAATGGCTGGGTCATTGACAATAGCGCGGGCGACCGCCACGCGTTGCTGCTGCCCGCCTGATAGTTCGTAGGGGCGATGGGTCATGCGGTCTTTTAGCCCCACGGCTTCAAGCGCGGCTTGGGCGTGTTCACGACGGCCTTCAGTTAACCCTGCATAACGCAAGGGTAGTTCCACATTTCCAAGGGCGGTTAAGCGGGAAAGAAGATTAAAACTTTGAAAAACAAAACCCACCTTGCGGTTGCGAACGCTGGCAAGCTGGTCGTCGCTCATTTCCGCAACCGACTCGCCATCCAGGATGTATTCACCCGAAGTCGGCCTGTCCAAACAGCCAAGCGTGTTCATCATGGTGGATTTGCCGGAGCCGGAAGGCCCCATGATGGAAATCATTTCGCCACGCTCGATATTAAATGAAACATCGCGCAGCGCCCGCACTTCGAACTCGCCCATCATGTAGGTCTTTGTCAGGTTACGCGCTTCGATCACCCAATCCATATTAGCCTCCAAACGGCCCGCCATTATTGGAAGGCGGATTGAGAATAATCAGATCGCCTTCCTTGATGTCGCCTTCTACAAGCACGCTATCAATACCAGATGTGGAGCCGAGCGCTATCTTGACCTGTACAGGCTGGCCGTCAACCAGCACATACACCGCCCGTTCATTATCTATCAACCTTACCGCTCGATTGGGAATCAGCACAACATCATTCAGTTCTTCAATAACAACATTGACAGCCGCGGTCATGCCAGGCTTGACAAGTTCATCCGCGTCGGTCAATTCAACTGTGACCGTAAAACTGACCACGCCCTGTAAAGTGTCGCCAGCCTGCCCCACTTGCACAACCTGACCGTGATATTCCTTTCCAAGGATCGCATCAAATGTCAGCGTCGCGGATTGATCTACCGCCACACTATTGATATCCACTTCTGAAACTTGCACATCCACAAGCAGGTGGGAGAGATCATCGATCCGGTAACTGACTGTCCCGGCAGACACTTGATCTCCTATAGCGGGGTTTGCCTGGGTGATCGTTCCATCAAAAGGGGCGGTCAAAAATGCCATATTCAACGTGGATTGCGCCGCAGCCACCCGCGCTTCGGCGGCGGCAACTTCGGCAGAGTCTGCGCCGCCCAGCAGACGTTCGTAGGCGCGGCGGGCATCATTCAGCCGGGATTCTGCCAGGGCAAGGTCTTTATCAGCCTGGGCGATGGTTTCTTCGCTGGCGTATCCCTTGTACTGTCTTACTTTTAAAATGCCGAATTCATAATAGTAGTCTGTGATATCTATTTTGCCGTTGAGTTTCATGCGCCAGTTGTAAGCCTTCTCGTAGGCTTTTTCGGCGTTGTCTACAGACTTCTGGGCTTCCAAACGCGCCGTGTCTGACGAGAGTAAATCTTCCAACGCTTTTTGGGCGCTGACGAGGTCTGCCTCGGCGAGGATAATGTTCTGGCTGAGGGAATCTTTATCGAGACTGGCCAGCACATCGTCACGAGAGACGCGGCTCCCCACTTCCACGTTGACAGACTCCACAATCCCGTTCGTCTGCCAGATAAGGGTGGCGCTTTGCCTCGTGCGCACGCTTCCCGTCGCGCCGACGGATGCGACTAAATTCCCGCGTTCAACAGGCACAGTTTGAAATGCAACTACTTCATCAGCGCCTGAACTGGCGACAACCGCAACAACCAAAACCAAAACTATAACTCCCGCAATGATCCATGTTCGGCGGGAAAATCTTGAAAAAAATTGTTTCATTATGAGCATCCTCCAGAATACAGTCAGCCCGCAGATTTGCGATCGTACGAGCATGTCGATTCAGTTTATCAAACGAATGTGTAAAAATTGTGTGGGTATATTCTAATTCAGCGCCTCAATAATAAAGCTTGTTGCCGGCCTCCATTAATAATTGTCTAATAGAAATACGTGACGATTGTCGTTTGGTTTTGTGACATTTACGCCTATGTCTGTCCAAATAGTTTGGGTATCATCACTCAGACCTTATATGTACGGTTTTGAAATTGATTCGGAGGCATTATATGCAGGCTGTACCCAGCGAATTTTTAGCCATTGACAGGAAGGAGAGGGCCAACCGTCCATTTTTTGATCTTGATCTCCGTCCGCCGGAAGTTCGCACTTGTGATTTCGAAGATGTAGTGATCGAGTTCGACCCCGAGCGCGCCATGGTGGAAGCCGCGCGCTGCATCCATTGCCCGGACCCCGCTCCCTGCATGACGGCCTGCCCCACCTCGAACGACATCCCCTCTGCCATGTGGTTAATCGAACAGGGACGTTTCGTGGAGGCAGCCGGCATCTATCACAAGACCAGCTCCCTGCCCGAAGTATGCGGACGGGTCTGCCCGCATGAGGCCTTGTGTCAGGGTTCCTGCGTTTTGAACAAACATCACCAGCCCGTGCTTTGCGGTGAGTTGGAAGCCTTTACTGTGGACTACGAACGCCGCACCCACGGATACACGATCCCCATTGGCGAACCCAAAGGAAAGAAAATTGCAGTCATCGGCGCAGGCCCTGCCGGGCTTGGCTGTGCAGACATCCTCGTGCAAAAAGGCTACGATGTCACCATCTTTGAATCCAAGCCTGCGCCCGGTGGATTGCTCGTGTACGGCATCCCCAATTTCAAATTGCCAAAAGATGTCTGGCAGGAAAAGTGGGAAGAGTTCGAACGCGCCGGTGTGAAGTTCGCACCGAACACCTATATCGGAAAAGATAAAACCATCGACGGCCTGTTCGAGGAAGGTTTTGAAGCCGTCTTCATCGGCGTCGGCTCTGAAATAGACGCAAAAATGGAAGACACGCCCGGCACCGACCTGCCCGGCGTGTACGAAGCCACAGACTTCCTCATCCGTGGGAATGTGGAAGTAGGACAACTGCCTGAAAATATGCGCCAGCCGCTCAAGATCGGCAGGCGCGTGGTGGTAATCGGCGGCGGGGATACGGCTTCCGACTGCCTGCGCACCGCGCTCCGCCTCGGCGCAGAAGATGTCACCTGCCTGTATCGCCGCACGGAAAATGAAATGCCCGGCGGAAAGAAAGACCGCAAGATGGCGCGGGAGGAAGGCGCGAAGTACCGCTTCCTGACTCAACCTGTCAAATTCATCGGCGGTTCGGACGGAAAACTCGCCGCTGTGGAATGTATCGAAATGAAACTTGGCGAACCTGATGCCAAGGGACGCCGCAAGCCCGTGCCCGTGGAAGGGTCGAACTTCAGCGTGGCGGCGGATACAGCCGTCCTCGCGCTTGGCTACTGGCCTGACCCGATCATCAGTAAAACCACACCCGATCTTGAAACTCATGATTGGGGATTGGTCAGCGTAAAAAACAAAGCTACGGGACAAACCTCGCGCGAAGGCGTATTCTCCGGTGGAGACTGCGTCACCGGCCCAGACCTCGTTGTCACGGCCATGGTGGCTGGAAGAAAAGCCGCGTTTGCGATTGATGAGTATTTGAAAAATAAGAAATAGAAAAAACGTCCCGAAGGTTTTTTTAGACTCTTGAATTATCCGAACTAAACCTTCGGGACGGTGAAAATAAGGAATACCTGTTGTGA
The DNA here is from genome assembly GCA_919902735.1 of Anaerolineales bacterium. Lineage (GTDB taxonomy): Bacteria > Chloroflexota > Anaerolineae > Anaerolineales > Villigracilaceae > Villigracilis. The sequence goes on from CAKKRM010000081.1 coordinate 3,748, forward strand.
GGGCAGGGTGTAAAAGAAGGGCGGGACCGAAATGGTTCCGCTCTTCCCTTCGGTTTGGGAACGATACCCAAAGCATATATGAACAAAATTTATAAATTGCCTCTTGACTCCGATCAATCATCGCTATAATAAAACCTGAATACACCTTGTGGGGGAATAGCAAAGACACCCCCAACAAAAGAACAAGAAAAGCCAATGCAAACCTTTAAGAAGAAAAAGCCCCTGTTCATAATAATATTGACTGTTATTTTGCTGATCCTCCTGTGCTGTATCCTGTCGAAGGAAGCGCTGCATTGGAGTATATGCAAAGAACAGAACCCTGACCACTTGAGAGACGTGCTGTTTCAAGAATTTTGTCCAAAAGAAGTGGAACAATTGTATGAAGAATTGTATTGGGAGGAATGTACCAAAGAAGATAAACAGATCCCGTCTCATACGGAAGTGCTAATTTCTGCTTGTAAACGCTCTGTTGTGCGTAGCGTGCCAGGCGGAGAAATGCTATTTGTAAATGAATTAAAAACAGGAGAAGTCTACCTATTAGATTTGCGCACAGGAGAAAAGAAACCAGTTCCAAATGACCCGTTATTCTTGGATGATGGGATTTTTCTAAGTTCAGAGTTGGTTTGGCTGAAAGGGAGTAGAGGCAGACCAGACAACACCCCAGGCTATCGTCCTCACTACATTCTTGATTTAAAGGATGGCAAGCGTTACGAACTTCTCGACCTAACTTGGACGCCGCTAAGAAATGGCGAATTTGACATTCAGAACTATGCATATTTTGAATCTGCTGAGCAGGTTTTTCTTCATCTTGACGAAAATATGTTAATAGCTTTGTCTCCTGATTTTCGTCAAACCGTCCAGCAAAATGTCATCTTATCTCAATCATCGCTTGGCACTCATAGTGAAGGTTTTGAAAACGGAGAACTCCTTGAACAATTAATGAGTGATTTAGGAGTAGAGTATGAAATTATAGATTTCTCTCTTCGCTATGCTGATGTTCCATCTCCAACCGGTAAATATGTTGTTCGCAAAGATGGTATTTATCTTTCAAGCGCAGATGTTCCTGTAATAACTCGTGAGTATATGAGAAGTATGGGTGGGGGATTTAAGGGTTGGTATTATGATGAGAGCGGGGTAATAATCGCTTTAGACAGTTATTACTATTACCGCAATTCCTTTTGGAATAGTCGTTTTCCACTTCCTCGCCCCATACTAAAGTTGAACTTGCCTGCTCAATAACTTTGAGAAACTTTATATAGATTGTATGTAAATCATAAAATAAATCAATCTGGAGGAAATGTGAGAGTGTCAAATATCATGGGCTAACGAAGTCCATAACGTGTGCGGCATAATTTGGAAAGCGTTGTTTATGAAGTTGCCTGCGGTTGAAGACAAACACAAATAAGCGGAGTGCGCATTCAAGTGCGCGCGGACACCGAGAAAAACAACGTGATTTGCGAGCCAGGCGAGCCAGATAATGACGGAGTTCGGCGTTATCGGCTTCGACAGAATACGTATCGGTTTTGCCCTTTGAAATTTCATATCTGCCCAAGTGATACCACAGCCACTGGTAGGCATCAAACCCATCACTGTAGTACTGTTTCGCTTTCGGTGCTTGGTCAACGACATCCTGGATGGCTTCTTGGGTGCGTACCCAGACCACGGCCCAGCCCAAAATACATCTGGTTTTGCGGTCAACCACGGTCAAAATATAGATTCTGTTTTTTTATCACCGATGAACGTGAAGATTTCATCCATTTCTGCTTCCTTGACTTCCTCTGGCATCGGCGCATTGAATAGCAGAGATGCAGCAGTTCCGCTTTTGTTATAATCCACCCCATGATTCAACGCATTCTACGCGGGCTGGAAATCACGCTCGCCCTCCTCATCCTCGGGTTTATTACCGGATACAGCAACCCATCCCTCACGCACCCCATCGAAAAGGTGCGCGCATTTACGCGCCAGATCGAATTCGATTACGTCGAATGGATGTCGAACGCCGCCGTCGTCAAAATCCGCGCGGCTTCGGCGGGCATCCCTTACACGCTGGGTCACGAAGCGCAAGAGGAAATCGTCAACGAGCACCTGCGCGTCACCCAGCTCATTCTCGAAAAGGAATACCAGCTTGCCCAAATCTACGCAAACGCGGAGATTACAGACAAGGAACTCGCATCCGAGCCACTGCGCGCCGAACTGGATGAACTCTACGCAAGGCAGCGCGAACTCGCCCCGCTGGCAGAAGCCATCCTTCAGGAACAAGTCAGCCAGGTACTTGCCGAAGTCGGGCTGACAGCCGTCGGCCAGCCCGTGCCGAACGTCTGGTATCACTCCACGCCATTGCCGATGGCGCTCATCGTCTCCCCGCGTGACCGCATCGAACAAGTCGCAAATATTTCAGTAGACACAAACCTCACAGTGGACGAGCAGGCTCATCTTGAAAGCAATGTAGACCAGGGACTCAACTCATCGTCATTGGTTGTAAACATCGGCGGCGTGGGCGTGTACCCAACCATGGTCATGCGCACCACCGACCTGAACTGGCTGCTCAGCACCATCGCCCACGAATGGATCCACAACTACCTCACCCTTCGCCCGCTCGGATTTTCATACAACGAAACGCCCGAACTGCGCACCATGAACGAGACCACCGCATCCATTGCAGGCGATGAGATCGGAGCGCTCGTCGTCCAACGCTTTTATCCCGAGCGACTTGCCGCCTCTCCCTTAATCCCGGGCTTGGTCTCTGTGCCGACGAATCATCCCAACCCCGCAGATTTACCCCGCCCCCCCTTTGACTTCCGCGCCCAAATGCACGAAACCCGCACCACAACAGACGCCCTGCTCGCGGAAGGAAAAATAGAAGAGGCCGAAGCCTACATGGAAGAACGCCGCCTCGTCTTCCTGCAAAATGGATATTTACTGCGCAAGATCAATCAGGCGTATTTTGCATTTCACGGAGCCTACGCCGATTCGCCCGGCGGCGCGGCAGGCGAAGACCCCGTCGGCCCAGCCGTTCGCACATTACGCGAGCAAAGCGAATCGCTTGCAGACTTCGTCAACACCATTTCGTGGATGTGGAAATTCGAGCAATTACAAAAGGCAGTCAATCCATAAATATCGCTTGTCTCATAAATTACTAAACTTTTTGGCAAGAATTGCGAGTAAGAAATGTGATTTTAGTTTAGTAACTCACCTTACGCACCGCCCATGATTCCCTCCCGAAGGACATCGGGACGATG
>CAKKRM010000082.1 GCA_919902735.1 Anaerolineales bacterium
TTCGCGTCAAGCCTTGCTACAGATTTGAAAACGTGTCAACCTACTTTGAGAAAGCGGTACCGCATTTGCAGCGCGGCATACAGGTATAATTCTCTTCATGCGAAAGGGACTTTTACTCTACAACCCAACCGCGGGGCGTTTTCCCGTGGGACGTTTTGTGCATGGAATCATCCATCCGCTTAAAGTTGCCGGGTGGAGTATGGAAATTGCAGAGACATTAAGCGGCACGCACGCCACCCAAACCGCGCACATCGCCGCGCAGGAAAAATATGATGCAGTCTTCGCCATCGGCGGCGATGGGACAGTCGGCCAGGTGGCAAGCGGGCTGGTCAACACCGAAACGGCGCTGGCTGTGCTGCCCGCAGGCACAACCAACGTCTGGGCCATCGAGCAGGGACAAAAACCCTTTAGCTGGTTCCAGTGGCGCGCGCTGCACGAGAACGCCAAAATCCTCGCGAACGTCGAACCGCAATATGTGGATGTGGGCATGTGCAACGAACGTCCATTTTTATTGTGGGCAGGCATCGGGCTGGATGCAGAGACCATTCGCAAAATAGAACCGCGTCACCGTCTCTTCAAGCACATGGCTGTCCCCCACTACTTCGCGACCACCGTTTGGGAGGCAACCTTCTGGCACGGGCTTGACCTGCGCGTGTACGCGGAAGGCGAATTAGTGGAAGGACATTATCTCGTAGCCGTCGCCACCAACATCCGCCACTATGCGGGCGGCATGTCCCTCATTTCGCCAAACGCTTTTCTCGACGATGGTGAAATGGATATGTGGCTGCTAAGCGGCGACAGCCTGGCCGATGCCTTTCGTCATTTCTTCGATCTTGTTTCAGGCCGCCACCTCACGTCTGAACATGCGCGGCGGATTCCCTTCCGCACGGCGCGCATCGAATCGGATGCAAACTTTTCCATTCAAGTGGATGGCGACCCCGTCCTCGGCGGCCACACTGCCGAGATCGGTATTCAACACCGCGCCCTCAAAGTGCTGATGCCGCAAAACGCTTTACAATTGTTGAAACATCCGAAGAGATAAAATAGATTTCGTTTCGTCATTGCGAGCCGCCGCTCTTGCTTTTGGCGGCGAAGCAATCTCCGTTCCATTAAAGGGAGATTGCTTCGGGCAAAGAACAAGAGCGCCCTCGCAATGACGGGGTATAAGGTAGAAAAATGAATTTACGACCCTACTTAAACCGCTGGGTGATTTTCGGAGCGCTGGGCTTTGCGGCGATTCTGCTCCTTATCACGCTCATCATCATCGGCTGGATGTCTCCCCGCTTCTCTCCTGACGTTGGGTTTGCTCCTGCCGACCTGACCATGATCCCCGCCCCAACTCACACGCCCAATGTGACGGCTGTCCCTACCACCGACCCATTCGTCACGCCTACGCTTGACCCAACCTCGATCAACATTGACGGCTATGTGCAGATCACCGGGACGGAAGGCGAAGGATTAAGAATCCGCCTGGCGCCAGGCTTGGGTGGAGAAACAGTTTTTCGCGGGGAAGAAGCGGAGGTCTTCATCGTCAAGGATGGCCCCCAATCGGTGGATGGATATACCTGGTGGTATCTCGTCGCGCCGTATGATACAACCCGCGCAGGCTGGGCCGCGTCAGATTTTCTGGCTGTCATCCCTTCGCCGTAAATTACTCTGGAATGCAGGAGCTTGCTCCTGCAAAATCAGACAGCAAGCTGTCTGATTCCAAATGGAGAATCAATGTCTGAAAAACCAACTGGCATCACCGCCAACAAAAGCAAACGCGAGTTCACCGTCACATGGGGCAGCGGCCACACCAGCGTCTATCCGTTTGGGTTGCTGCGCGCGGCCTGCCCATGCGCCTCCTGCCGCGGCGGACATGAAAACATGAAATCCGAACCGGATGCGGAGGTGTTCACCAAGCAAATGGAAGATAACCAGTCCACGCGAATTGCAAATGTCGTGGCCGTCGGCTCGTATGCGTTGACCATTGTTTGGGAGGATGGTCACGATTATGGCATCTTCAACTGGCATTATCTGCGGGCATTGTGTCCATGCGAAGAGTGCAGGGGAAAGAAGTGAGTAGGAAAGAAGTAAACACATACAAAAGAGAAGAGAGATTGGTTTATGCGCCAGTCTCTCTTTGTTTCCGTGTCTACTTGCCTGATAATTCTAGGGCGTTGGCGTTCGTGTCGGCGTGCGGGTGGGCGTTGCGCTTGTGCGCGGCTTGGGGGTTGGACTCCACAGCGTGGATGTGGCGGTTGGGGGGACCAGTTTCAGGTAATGCGCTTCGGCTTCCTTGCGCATTTCAGCGGTCATCACATCTTCATCCATCTCCAGCAGGGCGGCCCAACTGTCTATGGCATCTTCCAATTCATCGCGCTTTTCCTGAACGAGTCCGCGCCAGTAAAGTGTGAGGGCGGTTTCTTCATCCGTCTCTGCGAGGGAATCGAGCGCTTCCACTTGCAGGTAGGCGCTGCCATATTTTTCTGCGGCGAAATATCCGCGCAGTAAAGCAAGGTTGGCGTCAAAGGATTCATCATCCGCGTCCCTGCCATCTTCGAGGTCTTCAACAGCCTGGTCGATATTTCCCAGCTCAAGATGAGCCAGCCCGCGGTAGAGCAGGAAGCGGCGCAGTCCCGTGCGGTTAATGGTGGTGGCCCTGTCGAGCGCGCTCACCGCAGACTCGTACTCGCCGATTTCGTAGTAGCCCTGTCCAAGCCGCGCAAGGACAAGGGCATTCTCCTGGTCGTAGACCGCATACACTTCCAGAGATTCAACGGCGCGCTGGTATTGTCCGTTTTCAAGGTAAAGCCGCCCCAGCATTTCGTACACAGGTAAGGCAGTAATATCCAGTGAATATGCCTTCTCTGCGGCTTCGAGAGCGCTCTGGTTTTCATCCAGGGCGAGATACGCGCTGGCATAAGCAAGGTAGACATCGGGAGAGTTGGGCATGAGCGCTGCGGCGCGGTTGAGATCCACAATGGCGGCTTCCGCTTTCTTACGAGAAATCAGGAAGCGCGCCCGATCCAGGTAGGCCTCGCCGTAGTTCGGGTCAAGATCGATGGCTTCATCCAGTAATTTTTGGGCATTATAGCCAGGGTCGGCCATCAGGCGCACACGCGCCTCTCCAAGATATGGCGCGCTAAAATTCGGGGCAATATTTTGGGCTTCCTTATATTCTGCCAGAGCGTTGGATGTCTCGCCTTTGAAGCGATAGGCTTCGCCGATCAAATAATGAATATCGGCAGAGTCAGGCTCCAGCACGAGGATTAATTCCATGTTGGAGATGTACGAATCCCAGTCCCCATTTTCATACGCCTGTTCTGCCAGCCGATATTGGTCTCTGGATTGTGGCGAGCGCGGAGTATTCACATATATGGGGGTCGGGGTATAGGTTTCAGCGAGCAGCATCCACAACGGCGTGGGGCCAATGAAAACTCTTGTGGGTTCAGCGGTTGCGCCAAATATGGTAGGTGTGGTGGTAAAGGTTGGGGATGGCCCGGGTGTATTGGTCTGCGTGGGGATGACTCTCGTCTGGTTGGGCAGGACGAATCCGAAAACCAAAACCGAGACCAGGGCTGCGCCGATCACCATCACACCGATCAAGCGCACCAGCGGGCTTTTCGCAATGACCCTTAATCCTCTTTCCTTTGGCTTTTCGTTTGCGAGTAATAATTTATCCTCCCACGCCCGCGGACGGTTCATGGGGAATGGCTGAATGGTTTCGTCAGGAGCCAAAGCTCCCAGCAGGATCAAACCCCGTTTGGCCGTACCATTTTCAGGGTCCAGTTTGAGCGCGGCTTGCAGGCAGTAGATGCGCTCCTTGGAATTATCCACCGCGGCGCTAAGCCAAATCCAATAGGTGGGGTTGTTCTGATTCGTTTTAAGTAAAAGGGTAAGCAGTTCTTTGGCGCGCGGCTTGTCTGCGCGGCGCAGAGCGTCCACCGCGTCTTGAAAAATTGTATCGTTGGGTTGCTCGTCTTTGTATTCTTCAGCCATAAATGGATTCTAATTCATTTCACGAAATTCTTCGACCTGATATATATGAACCTGCACTTTTGCCTCCCGCCACAAATTCGGCCTCGCCCCCATCTTCTGGCAAAGATGGTTCAAAAACTCGGCAGGGTTGGGAATTTTTTCCCACACTTGCGGAAGGAAGGTTGCGCGGCGAAAACCATCCTTCAGGGTGACTCCGTCTACATGCGGGTGCAGCTTTTTGAGCAGGTCTTCGCTGGTGGAATATTCCAGCGAACGAGGAGCGGTCAGGCGCGAAACCTCGAGCCTGATTCTGTTTAATTCAGCATCTCCTACGGGTGGGAAGCGCGGATCCTGCAAGGCCGCAGCCACGGCATGTTCGCGCACATCTTCCGCGAGCGGCTGGTAGGCTTCCAACGCGCCAATGCAGCCGCGCAAATTATCATCAACCGTCAATGTGACAAAGGATGCGCCATCCTCACGCAACAGCGGGGTAAGCGACTTCAAATCCAACGGCGGCAACACCTTCCCTTTAACGGCGTATTCCATGGCCTTACGCGCGAGGCGCAGCAGGGTTTGCTTCTCCCCATCGGTTAATGTTTCAGGCATTTTGCCCTCCATCTCAGTCACGCTTCCTCTCTTCGGAGACTTCGCAAGCGTGACCTACAACAACTGAGACAATTGCCAGTACTTGCGGTTGTGATAAACCAGCGGCTGGCCTTCGCCAGAACCGCGCGTCGCCACTACTTCGGCAATGAACAAGGTGTTCAGGCCGGCGTCAAAGGTTTCCACCACGCGGCAATCCAGCCATGCCAGGCCGCCTACGATCAGCGGAGAGCCAGTCACCCGCGTCTCTGTTTCCAGTCCGGCAAAGCGATCCACGATCTCCGGGAAACGGCCTGCAAAAATATCGGAAATTTTGGATTGCCCGGCAGAAAGGATCGTCAACCCGAAGGCGCGTGAAGCCATCACCATTTCATGCGTGCGCGTGGATTGCTGCAACGACACCGTTATCAAAGCCGGGGCCAGCGAAATGGATGTGAACGAGTTCACCGTCATACCGTGTTTTTGGCCTGCGTGGGTTGCGGTCACAACCGTCACCCCTGCCGACCAGGCGCGCATGGCGCTCCGCAGGCTTTCAGCATCAAGAGTCATAAGAGTTGATTTCTCCATCGTAATCTCATCATAATTGTGAGGCACAGCCAAGTCAAGCAAAAAATTCAATGGCCTGAAGCAACTGTCCGCCAATATGGAAGCGGATGAAAGCGCGAATTCTTATCTTAACCCAAGGCGCCACCCTGCAAAATTCGAGCAAGATTTAACGCAAAGCCAACAAGACGCTAAGATTTACAGTTTTTCCTTGCGACTCTGCGCCTTTGCGTTAAAAAACCTCGGTCAAAAACAATCCAAAGAAAAGGGAGCAACTCACGTTACCTTAAATTCATTTCATAATCGCATGGTAAACTCGCAGCCATGTCCAAAAGAATCAGAAACATCCTCATAGCCGCTGCAGGGATTCTCCTGCTGGCGGTTTTGGTCTACCAAATCCCCTACGTGAAATCGCGCCTTTCATGGCGGGTTGAAGTATTTCAGATCTATGTAAAAAATACGATCAATCCACCGGGGCCGGCGCCAACAGCCCTGCCTGTCACACCCATCCCTGCCACGCCAACAGTGGCGCAAACCAGCGCCCCCTTTATTCAGCTTACCCCGTCCATCACACCCACAGCCACCTTCCCGCCCTTGCCCGCGCAATTCGCCATGGCATCCCCGCCCTACGAAAAACAAACCCCCAACAATTGCGGCCCCGCCACGCTTTCCATGGCAATGCACATGTACGGCTGGGAAGGCAAACAAAGCGATATTTCTGATTTAATTAAACCCGTCTCGCAGGATCGCAACGTCAACCCCGAGGAACTTCGTTATTATGTCCGCACACAGGCGGGCTGGCTCAACCTTGAATACCGCGTCGGCGGAAACATCGCATTGCTCAAACGCCTGCTCGCGGCAAATTATCCCGTCATCGTGGAAAGCGTCACCTCGCTCAACCCCGGCGATGCGCTCGGCCCCACCGACGATCTTTGGGCCGCGCATTATCTCCTGCTTACCGGCTACGATGACGCCGCACAGGAATTCACCGTTCAGGATGCCTATCGCGGCCCCGACTTGAAAATCTCCTACGCCCAACTCGAAGCAGATTGGAGACCGTTCAACAACCTCTACATCGTGATGTACTTTCCGCAATTTGAAGATGAGATGAAAACCCTGCTCGCCTCCGACTGGGACCCGGAACTGAATCGGCAAAATACATTGACCTCATCCCAGGCAGACTCAGCCAAAACCCCCGCCGACGCATTTGCGTGGTTCAACCTCGGCAGCAACCTCGCCTACTTTGAGCGCTACGAAGAAGCCGCCCTCGCCTACGACAAAGCCCGCGAGATCGGCCTGCCCCTGCGGATGTTCCGCTATCAATTCGGCCCCTTCCTTTCATACTTCCATTCCGGCCGCAACGAGGACCTGCTCGTATTAACCGACTACGCCCGCGGCATCACAGAAATGTCCGAAGAGACATGGCTGTGGTACGGCTATGGCCTGTACCGCAAAGGCGATTACAGCGGAGCGCTCAAAGCCTGGCAAAAGGCAGACAGTATTAATCCAAATTTCTTTGAAGATCAGGCGCAAAACGCCATCCAACTCGTACAACCATGAAAAAAAAAATCATCCTAGCCTCCTTTCTTCTTTTCATCACGGCATGTCAAACCACGCCCACCGCCGCGCCTGAAATACCGGCAACTGAAATTCCGCAGAAAACTGCAACCACTGAGTCAACTGAAATTGCACCTTCGCCCACTACGCTGGCAACCCCTGCGCCTGAAAATATAAAAATCTCCGCAATGGATGGGATGACCCAGCTCTTCGTCCCCGCCGGAGTTTTGATGATGGGCGGCATGGATGTGTACCGCGAAAGCGATGAACTGCCCGTGCATGAAGTCCACATCAGCGCATTCTGGATCGACCAGGTGGAAGTAACCAACGGCATGTACAACCTGTGCGCGCAGGCAGGCTCATGCAGGCCGCCCAGGCTCAACAACTCGGATAACCGCCCCGAATATTTTGGAAACCCTGAATTTCAGGATTACCCCGTGGTGCATGTTACATGGGCGGATGCGAACGCATATTGTCAATGGGCGGGGCGACGCCTGCCCACCGAAGCGGAGTGGGAGCGCGCCGCGCGCGGCGATGACAAACGCAACTTCCCCTGGGGGGATGAGCCGCCGAATGAATACAACTCCAATTCGTTGAATCTCGTTGGGGATACTTCGCGGGTGGGTTCATACGCCGAGGGTGCGAGTCCGTTTGGCGCATTGGATATGGCTGGCAATGTATGGGAATGGGCGGCAGATCGGTATCGCCCGGATTCTTATGCAAAATCCCCGTCGGAGAATCCAACGGGGCCTGCGGATAATGAAGTCTTCAGTAATTTGCGTGTGATGCGCGGCGGTTCGTTTCAGGATGATTGGACCATCCTGCGGCTTGCAAACCGCGGTTTCCTGAATGGGCCAGACCCCACCAGGCAGGAAACAGATGAGGCGTTCTACGGGGAGAGTTCAGCGAAGGTCGGCTTCAGGTGCGCGGTGGATGATTGATTCATGTTGTGCGGCGGGTAGTCCGCTTTAGCGGGGTTGGTAGGAGTAGCCCGACGGTTTATCGTCGGGTGGGGATTGGGTGAGGAGATATTCATCGAAACAGAATCAACTTTGAGATTAAGAAAGAGGCGGTTTTAGTCTTCCACAAAGCTGTATCCACCGGGCCAGGTTTTGATGAGGTGCGTGTCTCCGGCATCCTCTTCCAATTTTTTTCTGAGGCGATAGACAACGTTCTTAAGCAGCGCCACATCGCCTTCGGTTCCCCACACGGTTTGAATGATCTCTTCAGCGGGAAAGACATACCCAGGGCGGCTCATTAAGAGATGCAGCAGGCGAAACTCCAGGTTGGTAAGTTTGACCTCCTGTTTGTTTGAACCCATCGCGGAACGATGCGAGGGGTCGAGGCGCAGCCGCCCGGTTTGGCGCGGGGTCATGGGTTCGGCCCAACTGCGGCGTGACCAGGCAATGATTTTGGCAAGAAAAATGGCGGGGCTGATGGGCTTGATAACGCACTCATCCACACCGGTTTGGTAGGCTTCCAGAATTTCCATCTCATTGTTGTATGGCAGAAAAAGCAGGATGGGGCTGGCGCTCATGGAACGGAATTTTCGGCAAAGTTCCATGCGCTGGGGGTGCGGGGCGTTGAGGTCAATGACGATCAAATCTGGAATCTCCTCCACGGAGCGTTCCATGGCGCGTTGAACGGAGGTTTCGAGAATCGGCACCAATCCTTTGTCGCGGATGATGTAGCCCCAAATGGGGGCGGTGGCATCCTGGTCGCAGACGATGAAGACGCGCGGGGTGTTTGGCTGAATGTGGGGTAGGTTGATGGTCATAAAATCTTTCCAATATTTGTAATAATGGTTGGGAAGAAGGGGAAAAACCGCCTCTTTTCAATAATGTAAGTCAATTTTACACCATGAAGTCGCAAAAAGTCGTATTTTCTCACCAAAATGTTACCTTTGGGGGATTAGGAAAAAAGTCCCATTTTTGTATACTGGCAGCATATTACAAAAGGAGGCACGATGAAAAAACTATTTCCAATGCTGACAGCCCTGGCTTTGTTCGTCTCGGCTTGTCAACTGGGAGGCAGCCAGGCAGAGCCAACCGCCATTGCTCTTCCCACTGCTTTCCCTACCAACACCCCCTCTGTGAATGCGCCTGTTGAAGCAGGCGGCAGCGCCGGCTCCGAACGCGCATCGTCTGTGGATGGTATGCCCCAGGTCTTCATTTCTGATGGAACTTTCCGCATGGGCGGCCTCGATACCGAAGCGCAAAAAGATGAACAGCCCACGCATAGCGTCACCATTAAAGGTTTTTGGATGGACAAACTGGAAGTGACAAACGCGATGTTCGGATTGTGCGTTAAAGCCGGCGGCTGTGAACCGCCCCAGTATTTCAAATCTGATACCCGTGATTCATATTTCAACAACCCCGAATTCAACGATTACCCTGTTGTTTATGTAACCTGGGCCCAGGCAGACACCTACTGCAAGTGGGCAGGACGCCGCCTGCCGACCGAAGCAGAATGGGAGCGCGCTGCCCGCGGTGATGATTTCCGCACCTATCCCTGGGGCGATGATCGCCCGGATTCTTCCCGTGGCAACTTCAACTACTTCGTTGGGGATACCACCCGCGTGGGTAACTTCCCGGCAGGCGCAAGTCCGTTTGGCGTATTAGACCTGGCTGGCAATATCGCAGAATGGGTCAGCGATTACTATGACAGCGATTACTATGGCCAGGGCGTTACCATGAACCCCGGCGGCCCCGGTGCGCGCAGCCAGTACTTCAACCGCGTGGTGCGCGGCGGCACATACCAGGATGCGTTCGTGGATGTTCGAGTCGCCAACCGCGCTTCGGTGCGAGGTTCCAACCTCGACGCCACGGATATTTATTCCGATGATTATCTCGGTGAAGTTTCTCCCAAGATCGGATTCCGCTGCGGCTCAGACTAAAACTGACAGTTGATTCTCAAGCCGTCAGAGATTCTTCTCTGACGGCTCTTTTGTTTGACGCACCCTTTCAGCTATGGTATTATCCCGACACAAATCAATAGCCCCAATACGGCGCTCTTATCCAGAGAGACGGAGGGAACGGCCCTGCGATGTCTCGACAACCGATTAGCGTTTAGCAAGTAGCTTTTAGCATTTAGCTAAAAGCCAAAAGCTAGCAGCCAAAACGGTGCCAAATCCGACAGATGTATTTTCTGGGAGATGAGAGGGTAGACAAGCATCATGCAAAATTGCCCTTTCACGCCGAAAGGGCAATTTTATTTTCTTAAGGAGAAACAAAAACAATGAGCAACACTTTTATGTCTTCACCCAGCCTGATGTTCACGTCAGAATCGGTGACAGAAGGACACCCCGACAAGATGTGCGATCAGATCTCGGATGCAGTTTTGGATGCCTGCCTTGAGCAGGATCCAATGTCTCGCGTGGCTTGTGAAACCGCAGTCAAGACTGGTTTCGTGGCTTTGCTGGGTGAGATCACCACATCTGCCTATGTCAACTTTGATGAACTCGTCCGCAAGGTTGTAAACGAGATCGGCTATGATAGCAGTGACAAAGGCTTTGACGGCAATACCTGCGCCGTGCTTTCAGCCGTCGCCAGCCAGAGCGCGGATATTGCCCTCGGTGTTGACCACGCAATGGAAGACAAAAGCGGCGAAATGAAAGATATCGGTATTGAGCATGTCGGCGCAGGCGACCAGGGTATGATGTTTGGCTTTGCATGTAATGAGACATCCACCCTAATGCCGATGCCAATTTACATGGCGCATAAACTATCCCGCCGCCTGAGCGAACTCCGCAAAGATGGCACTCTCCCCTGGCTGCGCCCCGATGGCAAGAGCCAGGTGACCGTGGAATATTCACAAGGCAAACCCAAACGCATTGACACTGTTCTTATCTCCACCCAGCACGCCCCTGAGATTTCGCAGGCCGAGATCATGGAACTCGTCAGCGAGCATATTATTTACCCGACTTTACCCGAAGACTTGGTTGATAAAAACCTGAAAGTCTTCGTCAACCCCACCGGCCGTTTCGTTATCGGCGGCCCCATGGGTGACGCGGGCGTGACTGGCCGCAAGATCATCGTGGATACCTACGGCGGCATGGGACGCCATGGCGGCGGCGCTTTCTCCGGGAAAGACCCCACGAAGGTGGATCGTTCCGCCGCGTATGCCGCGCGCTATGTGGCAAAGAACATCGTTGCCGCTGGGCTGGCTGACCGCGTGGAAGTGCAGGTAGCTTACGCCATCGGCGTGGCTCACCCGCTCTCCGTCAATGTTGAAACGTTCGGCACCGCCAAAATCACAGATGAAAAGATTTCCGCACTCGTCAACGAATACTTTGACCTGCGCCCCGGTGCGATCATCCGCGACCTGGACCTGCGCCGCCCGATCTATCGCAAGACCGCCGCGTACGGTCACTTTGGCCGCGATGATATTGAGTTCCCGTGGGAGAAGACGGATAAGGCCGCCGCGTTGAGGAAGGCTGCGGGGTTGTAGTTCGTGATACGTAATTCGTAAATCGTAAAAAGCGCTTCTGAGAAATCAGAGGCGCTTTTTTTTACGGAGTTTGAAGTCTCCCGACTTCGGTATTATTTTTTCTACAGCCTTCGCGCTTTGTTTTCAAGTGGAAGTAATTTGGCGTAGATCGCTTCATGCGTGGGGGTTGGGACTCCAACCGCACGACCCATGCGGATGACTGCGCCCGTCTGTTCGTTCAACTCGGATGGACGGCCTTCCATCATGTCTTTTTGCATCGAGGCCATCACATCGGGTTGGATGGTGTCAATGCGTTTCATCGTATCAGAAACGAAACTTTCTGAAAGCGGGATGCCGCGTGCGCGAGCCACTGCCGCCGTTTCATTCATGGCATTGAAAAGCATCGTGCGCGTTTCGGGGTTGGCGCGAAATTCACCGATTGGCTGGCGGGTGAAGGCGCCAACTCCGCTTGTACCTGAGATGAATACAAATTTTTCCCACATCGCAACATTGATATCGGCGGGCACATCCACGGTGATGCCGTTTAGCGCGGAGAACATTTCGCGCAATGAGCCAACGCGCGCGCTTTTGGAATTGTCCAATTCGCCGAATGTGATAAAAGGTGGAATCCCCACATGGCGGATGTGCCCCGCTGCGGCGACAAAGGCGCTGAGGCGGCACAGCCCGCCCAGCACATGCTCACGCCCAAACGCGGCGAGCAACACATCCATATGTTCCATGCCATTCAGCAGCGGCAGGATCATCGTCCCCGCCCCCACCAGCGGCTTCATCTGCTCGATGGCAGAATCCAACTGCCAGGCTTTGGTGGCGAGGATGACCAAATCCACATGGCCCATGGATTGCGGCGAATCGGTTGCGCGCGCGGGATGAACCGCAAAATCGCCGCCGATCGAATCTACGCGGAGGCCTGATTCTGTTACTGCGGCAAGGTGCGCGCCCCGGGCAATGAAGGTTACATCCTGCCCGGCTTGTGCGAGTCTGCCGCCGAAGTATCCGCCAACGCCGCCTGAGCCGAAGATTGCTATTTTCATGAGGGTCTCCTATTTTAGGGCTATTGATATAAAATAGACTTTATCGGTAATTAGCAAAAACGCCCCGAAGGCATTGTCCTGAGCTATCATCCTGAGCTTGCCGAAGAGCTGCCGTCAGGCAATTCAATTTCTCGGAAAAACCTCACCGCACTCCCGAAAGCACATCGGGACGATGTGGCGCGCGGCGCAAGTGTCGGGACGGTGTTTATATTTTATTTGCGATAATGTTTAATAAATGATGATTCGGAGTGGCAGCGACTTCAGTCGTGTTTTTACGAGGCAAAAGCGACTGAAGTCGCCACTACGAAAGATAGACTGCACTGAGTTTACTATGGAAACCTCACCCAAAATTCCGATGATTACAACAGGCAGGCTTGTGCTGCGTCCGTTCACAATGAGCGACCGCAATGCTTTGCTCGAGATCGTGCAGGAGCCTGATATCTTTCGGTATTTTCCATCGCGAGATGCGTGGCCGATGGAAAAGGTGGAGCGGTATATCCATTATCAAATAGCGCATTGGCAAAAATTCAACTATGGGCATTGGGCGGTGGTGATGCGCGAGACGGGTCAGATCATTGGCTGGAATGGATTGGAGTTTTTACCCGATACAAACGAGGTCGAAGTGGGTTATCTTTTGAGCAGGGATTTTTGGGGAAAGGGAATTGCAACGGAATCGGCAAACGCGGCTATTGAATTCGGAATCAAAAAGATGGGATTGCAAGAGATCATCGGGTTGACGCACCCAGAGAACATTGCTTCGCAGCGCGTGCTGGAGAAAAGCGGGCTGACGTTTACGCGGAGCGAATCCTATTTCGGGATGGAAATGTTCAGGTTTGCCACTCAGGCATCCGATTAAGAAAGAGGCGCAGAATCAAAAAGACGGGCGAATTTCATCGCCCGTCTCAACGTCCCGCAGGTTGTAATCCAAATATGCTCAATTCAAAAAACCTGCGGGACGTTCCCTAATTATCAAGCGGGGACTGCATCTGCTTTTGGAAGTTCGTCGTGATCGGGAAGGAGAATCTCTGCGTTGTGAATGGCAGGGATGAAATACCCGGCGAGGCCAATCAATGCGCTGAACAAGCCGCAGAAGAAAATGATGAGACCCATGCCTGCGCCGGGACCTGTGCCAACCAGCCAGCCGAATGTCTCGGAGAGATTGCTCGCGGCGCGCATTTGCGGCTCAAGGACAAAATCTGCGAGGGTGCCTGCGATGATAGGGGAGATGGGATTTGTGAACCAGGCGATGAGACGGCGCGCGGAGAAGACGCGGCCTTGAACATCGGGCGCAACTTTGGCCTGCCAGATGGCTTGATTGGAACCGTTAATCAAAGATCCAACGAGGGCGGTTACTATGATGCCCACGATCCAGATCGGCAAGCCTCCCGTCAGACCGACAATTGCCATGCCAAGCCCGGAGATCGCCCAGCCTGCCAGAACGCCATGCACGCGGCGTTTGAAACCGCCCCAGGCGCTCATGGCAATGCCGCCGATCACGCCGCCGATTGCACCAGCCGTTTGCACGGAGCCAAGCATGAGACTGTCGTTGGCGGTGCGGGAGAGAACCATGGGGGCCAGTAGTGTAAAGCCGATGCCAGCGAAGAGGTTGCCAACAAAAAAGATCATCTGCAAGCCGAGCAAGCTTGGGCGGGCAAAGATGTATTTGAAACCGTAGGCGGCTTCCTTCCAGATACTGCCCTGCCCTTTTGCGCCTTCTTCGGTACGCGGAGGCTGGGGGATGTGGACGATCATCAATGCGCCGATGGCAAGCAGGAAGGTGGCTACATCAAAAAACAAAATGCCTGTGAGTCCGATGATGGGAAGCAATGCGCCCGCGAGCAGGGGAGCGATAACGCCCGGGCCTGCTTCGATCAACGACATCATGCCATTTGCGCGGCCATATTGTTCCTTTGGAACGAGGGTGGTGATGGCCGCGGAATAGGCAGGCCATTGGAATGCCATGCCAAGCCCATAAATGATGGAGGCAAAATACAGATGCCAGAATTCCAGAATGCCAAGCGCCTGAAAGATGAGGATCAACACGGTGGCGAGACCTGCGCCCAGGTCGCTGACCATCATCATTAACTTGCGGTTATGGCGATCCACCATCACACCGGCAATCGGCGAGATGAGCAGGAACGGGGTGATAAAGAAGACCTGCATCAAACCAAGCGCGGTGGCGCTTTCGGTTTTTTGAAACATAAATATGGTGAGGCCAAATTGACTCATTGCGCTGGCAAGCACGGAGATGATCTGTCCGAGCCAGACGATGGTGAAGCCGAACATGCCAGTGGGGCGTTTTATGTGGGTTTCTTCCATATAGTTTCCTTTGTTCTTTGATCTACTTACAACAAAAATTCTTAACGCAAAGCCGCCAGGACGCTAAGATTTAATTTTCTACCGTACATTTCAGAATCGGGACGCTGACCGCGAAGCACGCAGAAAAACGCAGATTCTCTCTTTTTTTATCAGCAAAATCAGCGTTTTTCAGCGTCCAAATGGGGTTTGTACGATAAAGAGAGGTTTAATTTTTTCTTCGCGACTTTGCGACTTTGCGTTAAATTTTTAGCAGATTCTGCAAGGCAAAAACCTGGATTAATTATTCCACAAAAATCTCGACGTGTTCGCCGTCTTCTTCATCAACGACATCGATGATCTTACCGGTCACGCCCGCACGCAGGGCTTCCATCACATTGGACATATCCACGCCTTCCACTTCGGGGGCAAAGTGTGCGCCGATCTTCATGCCCGCATCCACAAGAGCAAGCGGAATTTGGACGGAAGCCTTTGAGCGGCCCGTGCGAGTATCCGTCACACGGATGCGAAGCCAGCGCGCGCCGCCACCCATCCCAGGCGGGCGCGGAGGTGTGGAGAAGCCGCGGCGCGTATCGCTCAACGCCGAAAGCAGTTTTGAACCTTCGTCCGCGCTGATCTTGCCCTCTTCGATCAACTTCAGGATTTTCATTCTTTCTTCGCTGTTTGCCATGTTCGTCTCCTATCTACCGTTTGTTCAGAGTCCAAGCCCCAAACGTGGAATCTTTCTATTTTAGGGTTCATAAAAATATAACTTCCCTCAGTTACGTCATTGCGAGCCGTTCGT
>CAKKRM010000083.1 GCA_919902735.1 Anaerolineales bacterium
TTCGGCAAGTCCCTTTACCAGCGACATGATCCTCCGAAACTTTAGACCACACCCGTTGCTGTCAAATCTATGTTTTTTAATTCCATTTAGAGCTATAATAAACTCATTCTCCCCCCTTCGTCGCCAACATAATCCAGAGGATTTTTATGACTCGATATATCAAGGTTATTGCGGTAATTGCGTTAGTTTCCATTTTATCTACTACAAATCCCGCACAAGCCGCACAACAAACTGGAACTGCTCAAAAAATAATGAATGAAACTTTAGACATGTCAAAAATCGTCTTCCAGGAAATCGCCAGCGGATTTATCAACCCGGTATTTATCACGAATGCAGGCGATGGTTCCGGACGTCTGTTCATCATTGAACGCGCTGGGCGGATACGAATCATCAAAAACGGCATCCCTCTGGCAACGCCTTTTCTCGATATCCAAGCCATCGTTAAATCTACAAGCGGAGAGCAGGGGTTACTGGCATTGGCTTTTCACCCAGCCTACTCTACCAATGGAAAATTCTTCATAGCTTATACCGCCCCAAGGAATGGCGACAATGTCGGCTCTAATCTTATTCTGGAACAGTTCACAGTTTCCTCAAACCCGAACATTGCCAATCCAACCAGCGGCTCCATATTACTCACAATTGCCCATCCCTCGCATTCCAACCACAACGGTGGCGGCCTGGCCTTCGGGCAGGATGGATATCTTTATTGGACAACAGGAGACGGCGGCAGTGGCGGCGACCCAAACAACAATGCGCAAAATCTAAACAAGCTCTTGGGTAAGGTCTTGCGAATTGACGTGGATAGCGGTTCTCCGTACGGTATCCCAATCACCAATCCCTTTTATTCCAACCCGGATCCAAATATCCGAAAGGAAATTTGGGCTTACGGCCTTCGTAATTCGTGGCGCTTCTCCTTTGACAGCCTTACCGATGATATTTACATCGGCGATGTGGGGCAGAATGAAAGGGAGGAAATCGATTTTCAACTGGCGGGGGGGGGCGGCGAAAATTACGGTTGGAGAGTTATGGAAGGCAGTTTGTGCTACAACCCGCCCAGCGGATGCGACCAGAGCGGGAAAACCCTGCCAGTGGCTGAATATGATCACTCCATTGGATGCGCGGTTACAGGTGGATATGTTTATCGCGGGAACACGTTCCCATCCCTGTACGGTCATTACTTCTATGCAGATTATTGCACGGGTATATTTTTCAATCTTTATAGAAATTCAACGCCCGCATGGGAACCTGTTCAATCAATGGACACGCCTTATTATGTCTCCACCTTTGGCGAGGATGAACAGAAAGAAATGTACCTGGCCGATTACTCAACCGGAAAAATATACAGCATCGGTTATCAGGTTACACCGCCCGTTACAATTACTTATCAATCCAATGGCGTAAATGACGGCTGGGTGCTCGAATCCAGCCAAACCAGCAATAAAGGCGGTTCATTGAACAGTACCGCGATGATCTTCGCCGTTGGCGACAACGCAGCGAACAAACAATTCCGCGGCATCCTGCATTTCGACACCTCCAGCTTGCCGGACACAGCCATCATCACTTCGGCCACGCTCAAGGTTAAGAAGCAGGGGTTGGCAGGTACGAATCCATTTGTTACTCATACCGGCCTTCGTATGGATATTCGAAAGCCCTATTTAGGTCCAGGCATGGGTTTGGAACTGGCTGATTTCCAGGCGACTCCAAACCGGTCATCGGTTGCCGCCTTTAACTCAACTCCGTCCGGCGGCTGGTACAGCGCGCCCCTGAATTACATTGGAAAATCAAGAATCAATCTCGTTGGCACGACCCAATTTCGGCTGCGATTTGGAACCGGCGACAACAACGACAATAACGCAGATTACATACGATTTTTCAGCGGCAATGCCGGCGTGACAAATCGCCCAAAGTTATTGATTACTTATTATATGCCATAGGCCCATATTTCAAATGCAGCCAAAAGGCGAAAGCGAGAAAAAGCATTTGTGAAAATTGCAATTTTGATGCAACAAGAAATTCATTCAATTGGCATTAAAGTATTATTAATAGAATTTTTACTCAACCCCTCTTTTGTGTTACCTTGAGTGATATCGACACTTGTGCTAGCGTGGTGATGGTCTCGACTCCTGAAATCAGAGATTCTTCGCTCAGAATGACAAGCGAAAGTTCTAATTAAATTATTATTATTTAACCTCGGAGGTGAACATGTACTAGAAAAATCTCAACACACTTTCAAAGTTTTATTGATTTCAATTATTCATTCTTTTGGAGTAGTAAAAATGAAGAAATTCAGTATGGCATCTCTTCTGGCGCTTTTCAGCGCAATACTCGTCGTCACATCCGTGCTGGCATTAATCAGTAACGGTAACTTTGAAACCGGTGATTTCACAGGCTGGACTAAAACGACTGGGATAAACAATGGGTTTAGCTCGGCACTTGGGGCAGGCGGTTCAGATTTAAGTGTGATCGTCGGCACTTCCGGCGCAGGGCCGTTGAGTTTATCAGATGCACACACCAGCGGAAACCTCCTGTACCCGGCCTACGGAGATTTCTCAGCCCGCGTCAATAGCGACGCCTCTTACACGGGCGGCGGGTTTGCGAAAAACGCAAACATCATTTCCCAAACGTATTCGGCCGTGTTGCTCCCTGCAGATGGCCTGGCGCATGTGCGCTTTGTTTATTCCGCTGTCATGGTCAATCCTGTTGACCAACCTCACACCGCCGAACAGAAACCCTACTTCCGCGTGCGAGCCATCAACACCAGTAATGGAAACGATGTGTTGTATGATTTCTCCTCCTACGTGGGTGAACCCGGAAAAAATTGGCAGACGGGCCCAGTGTTTGCTGGAGGGGATTTCTGGCAATATTTGGACTGGACCTATGTGGATTTGACTTCCAGTGTAGCTCATCCGGTCAATGCTGGCGACAGCATCAGGCTGGAAATTACAGCTACAGGTTGTTCTCTTGGCGGTCACCCCGGCTACGTGTATGTGGATGAAATCTCTGATGGCAATATTGCCGGCCCAACCATTCAAGCAAGCGGCCCGGCAACCGCAACTGCCGGTTCAACGATTACTTACACATATACATATAACAACGGCTCAAGCAGCTCAATTAACCCGACTATGGTTATCAACCCACCTGCCAATGTTACCTTCACAACCTTGGGCGACCCAACAAATTGCAGTGGACTGGCCCCGGTTACCTGTAATTATACCGGCGTGGTTGCAGGCGGCTCTGGTAGTTTCACGATCACTGGAAACATTGCCTTGGCAGCTGCTGGGACAACCATCGCACATGGCGAGTACAACATCGCTGCAACCGGCTTCCCTACAGTGGGCGGCCCAACAGTGTTTACAGATGTACCGTCCCTTCCGGTGACGGTCACCATCAATCAGTCCACAGGTCAGATTGACCCAACCAACATCCGCCAGTTGCACTTCACCGCCGTTTTCTCCGAAGTCGTGACCGGTTTCGATTCCACCGATATAAATGTTGTACTCTCCGTGCCGTGCGCGCCCACGATAACGGTCACTGATTCCGGAGACGGAATAACGTATTACGTGTCGCTCACCGATATGAAAAGGGAGTGTCGGGCAACGGTCACCATTCCGGCTGATTCAGCGGAAAGCGCCGGCAGGCCCGGGGCGCTCAACCAGGCTTCCACCAGCACAGATAACAGCCAGCGATTCCGATATGTTCGCAAGTTTTACTTCTCGCTTCCCAATTCCGATGGCTGGGTGCTAGAATCAACCGCCACCTCCAACGCTGGCGGCAGTATCAACAGCAGCGACACCACCATGAGCGTGGGTGACGATGCCAGCAACCGCGACTACCGCATCTTCAGCCGCTTCGATACCCGCACCGACCCAGTGCCCGCGGATGCCGTAATCGCAGTGGTGAACTACCGCATCAAGCAGGTCAACACTACCGGCACCAACCCCCTCACCACGCATGGCAGTCTCATCACCGAACTCAACAAGCCCTATTACGGCACCAATTCCAGCTTAGAGTTGATCGACTTCCAAAACCTGGCCGACAAGGGCGCCTGCAAGTTCGACACCATCCTCCTGCCTGACGGCTTCTATCGGTGTGTATTCCTCAAAGTGGCTGTAAACTTATTCCCCAAAAATGGAGTGATCGACCTGCGTTCCCGCTTCGAATTGGATGACACCGACGGCGTCTCCGACCTGTTGACCGTCTACAGCGGCAACTATGCCTTCCAGTTCTCGCGACCCGAATTGTTCGTCGCTTATTATTTCTTACCCACTCCATGAGTGGGGCAACAAGACCCTGAAGTTTTGAATCGCTAAAAATTCCAACCTGCTACATGCAGAAAATAATAATAGACCTTCTATTGCCAGAAGGTCTATTATTATTTTCGGAGCGCTCAAAGATTGTTACCCGCTTTTTGCACGCCCTTGTTTTTGTAAATGAAATTGACATTCATATAGTCCGGGTATAATCTCCCCATTCTATTCAATGGAAAAACAATGAAACGCTACCTCCTCTTTACCGTCTTTATCTCCGGCATGACCACACTCGCCGCGGAGCTCACCGCAGGCAGACTCATCGGCAATGTCTTTGGCACAAGCAACCTTGTTTGGGCCAGCATCATCGGCCTGATCCTTATCTATCTCACGCTGGGATATTTCCTCGGCGGCAAATGGGCGGATGCCAACCCCACGCCCGGGGCCATGTATCGCATTCTCGCGTGGGCAGCTTTCACAGTGGCGCTGGTGCCCTATATCGCGGGACCAGTTCTCAGGTCGGCGGCGAGCGCGTTTGAGGCGTTGAGTGTCGGCATCATGGCAGGTTCATTCGTCGCCGTGTTAATTCTGTTCATTGTCCCCATCACATTACTGGGTGCGATCTCACCCTTTGCAATCCGTCTATCAGTGGATGATGCGAGCAAGGCTGGTCAAATTTCAGGACAGATTTACGCCACATCAACTCTCGGCTCATTCATCGGGACATTTCTTCCAACCCTCGTCACCATCCCGACCATCGGCACAACCAAAACATTTTTAGTCTTCGGATTATTTTTGTTATTCGTTGCGCTGGCTGGCTTGGGAAAATTTGCAAGCAGAAATGAAATGCTCAAACTGATCTGGATGCCCATCGCGCTTGCGGTCATCGCAATTCTTTCCGCAGGGCAGGCGCTTAAAAATAATACCGGGCAGGTCTACGAAGCCGAGTCTGCGTACAATTACATTCAAGTGCAGGAGATCAACGGCTTCACGCTTTTGCGTTTGAACGATGGGCAGGGCATTCACTCCATTTACCATCCCGACACGTTGTTTTACAACGGCCCATGGGAGCAATTTTCAGTCGGCCCATATTTTTATGCGAACCGCTCGCCCGATGATGTGCAACGCATGGCGATTGTCGGCCTCGCCGCTGGCACCGCCGCGCGCCAAGCCACAGCCATTTACGGCGAAGACCTTCTCATTGATGGTTTTGAACTCGACGAAGAGATCGTAGAAGTGGGTGAAAAATATTTCGGGTTGAATTTGCCGAACTTGACAGTCCACATCGGGGATGGCAGACTCAATCTGGATCGCAGTCAAAACAAATATGACATCATCGCCATCGACGCCTATCGCCCGCCATACATTCCCCCACACATGACCACGCTCGAATTCTTTGAGATTTGCGCCTCTCACTTAACTGATAATGGGGCGTTGACCCTCAACGTTGGCTCCGTCCCCGGCGACCGCCGCCTGATAGACGGTCTCGCCACCACGATGGCGACCATCTTCCCATCCGTGCATGTGATGGATATCCCCGGCACATTGAATACCATGCTCTTCGCCACCAAACAACCCACCACGGTTGAGGACTTCGCCTCGAATATGACAAGGCTTGCACAAAATACAAGTTTGAATCCATTGCTCGTCACCACCATGGCAACCACGTTTACAAGCATGAAACCCGGCTACGAAACCACCACCGTCTTCACCGACGATCTCGCTCCCATCGAATGGATCGTCAACGACATGGTTGTCAGCTTCGTACTTCAGGGCGGCCTGGAATTTTTGCGGTAACAACTCACCCGTCATTGCGAGCCGCGCTCTTGCTTTTTGCGGCGAAGCAATCCCTTTCGCCATATTAGATAGGACTTACGCAAGACCACAAGAACTGCCGCCAATTCGCGGCTAAAGATTTTGAACTACGTAAGTCCTGTTAGAGATTGCTTCGGGCGGAAAAATACCGCCCTCGCAATGACAAGAAAAAGAATCATGAAACTCAACCTACCCAATATCCTCTCCTATCTCATCTCCCTTCTCACCCCTCTCGCCCTGATCGGGCTGGCATTGCGCATTCTCCTCACACCGATTTTCTACAGCATTGAATACAACATGCCCTACTTCCCGGCAGACGAATACGGCTTCACCAAAGCTGACCGCTTGCAATGGGCTCCCTATGCCGTTGAGTATCTCGTCAACAGCGCGGACACTTCCTACCTCGGCGACTTGAAATTCCCGGGCGGCGCTCCACTTTATGGAGAACGCGAGCTTAGTCACATGGCCGATGTCAAAGGCGTGGTGCAGGGAGCGCTGCGGGTTTGGTATATTGCGCTCGTAATTCTCATAATCCTCGCCTTTCTGGCAAGGAAGGGAAACTGGCTTCCCCAATATCTGGCAGGTCTCCACCGCGGCGGCTGGTGGATGATCGGCCTCGCCGTTTCGCTTGGCTTCATTGCGGGTGCGGGTATCCTGCTCAACCCTGATATTTTCTGGGCGTTCTTCTCCTGGTTCCACAGCCTCTTCTTTGAAGGCGACTCCTGGCTCTTCTTTTATTCAGACACCCTCATTCGTCTCTTCCCCATCCGCTTCTGGCAGGATGCATTTTTAGCGGCCGCGGCGCTTTCGTTGGGTGGAGGCCTAGGGCTGGCTCTTGGGTTAAAACACAAACCTTCGGTCTCAACAAGTGTATAATTCCATAATAAGGAAAAAAACATGGCTTTATCATTAGAAAACAAAGTTGCATTAATCACCGGTGGCTCACGTGGAATTGGCCGCGCCATCGCCCTTGAACTGGCCGCCCGCGGCGCGTCAGTGGTTGTCAACTACAACAAATCCCCTGAATCCGCTGGGGAAGTTGTTAATAAAATCAAGGAAGCAGGCGGAAAAGCAGCCGCCCATCAAGCAGACGTTTCCGATTTCAAACAAGCAGAAGCCCTCGTCAAATTCACGATCGAGACCTTTGGCGACTTGAGCATCCTCGTCAACAACGCTGGCATCACCCGCGACCAACTCATTATGATGATGCCCGAAGCAGACTGGGACGCCGTCATCAACACCAACCTCAAAAGCGCCTTCAACTGCTCGAAAGCCGCCGTCAAACACATGATGCGCAAACGGGTCGGGCGTATTATCAACATTGCATCTGTCGCCGGGCAGATGGGCAACCCCGGGCAGACGAATTACTCCGCATCCAAAGGCGGGCAGATCGCCTTCACAAAAGCCCTTGCGCGTGAAGTTGCCGCGCGCAATATCACCGTCAATGCCATTGCGCCAGGTTTTGTGGATACGGAAATTCTCGACGCCATGACACCCGAAACCCTCGCAGCCGCCCTCAAAATGGTACCGCTCGCACGCAAAGGCAAACCCGAAGAGATCGCCTACGCTGCCGCATTTCTCGCCTCCGACGAAGCCGCCTATATCACCGGCCAAGTTCTCGGCGTGGATGGCGGCATGGCGATGATGTAATTATAAAAAAAACAGAGCTAGTAAAAAGAGACTAGTGACTAGAGACTAGTGACTAGAGACTAATAACTAGTCTTCAATCCCCAGTCTCTAGTCTCTCTTCTCTCTTCTTTCTTCTTTCTCTCACCAACAAGGAGCAGCCATGTCCGAAACCACTCAAGGCAAAACAACCGTATCGCCTGAAGTATTAACCACCATTGCACGCCTCTCTGCATTGGGCGTACCCGGCGTCAGCAGGCTCGCACCTGTTACAGGCGGAGTGAATCGCTTCTTCAAACGGGGAACAGGCGATGGGGTCCGCATTGAAACGGAGGAAAATACCGTTTACGTGGATATGCACCTCATCCTCCAGGAAAATGTCAACATCCGCGAAGTCAGCCGCAACGTTCAGCAGAATGTGACGCGCGCCATCCAGGAAATGGTTGGCATGGATGTTGGCTACGTCAACATCCACATCGAAGATATCGATTACGAAGACAGCGAGGCTTGACCATGAAACCCCGAACCAGGGCGCGCTCCATCGCCCTGCAAGTATTGTACGAAACTGATATTGCAGACAGCCATCTTCCAGGCGACGTATTGAAAACGCGCCTGGAAGATACTTTGCTTTCGGACGACCTCGCCGAATTTGCAAGAAAAATCATCTTCGGCGTGCTACCCCTTCGGCAGGACCTCGACCAGTTGATATCAAAATACGCACCCGAATGGCCGTTGTACCAGATCGCCGCCATTGATCGCAACATTTTGCGAATGGCCTTTTGGGAATTTGCAGTCTCGCGTGAAACGCCCGTAAAGGTTGCCATCAACGAAGCGGTGGAACTGGCAAAACTATACGGCTCCGATTCCGCGCCGCGCTTTGTCAACGGCGTATTAGGCACGCTCGCAGACCACGAAAATGAAATCCACCAGATCATAAAAAATAGAATCAATCACGAAGCAAAACTGGAATCATAGCCCATGGAAATCCTCGGCGTTGGAATGTCTGAACTTGTTTTCATTATTATTATTGCGTTGATCGTGCTTGGCCCAAGAGACATGCAAAAAGCGGGCAAGACCATCGGCAAATGGCTGCGCAGCATCGTCACCTCTGATGGATGGAAATTTTTTCAGCAGACTTCACGCGAACTGCGAACCTTGCCAAACAAATTGATCCGCGAAGCAAATGAAGAGATAAGCCAGATTAACTTTATCGGGAATCAAGTCGGGAAGGAAATCAACAACGCCTCGAACCTGACGCCGCAGCGGATTCACACCCCAAACATGCCGCCACGCTCCCAGCCTTATACCGCTACTTCCACACCGGCAGAGACAACTAAAAACGCAGATACTCCCCCCACCCCCGAACGGGAAGAAAACGAAAGCGGCCAGCAAAACGATGCGTAAATTTTTCATGGGCTTGTGGCAGGTGGTGACCTTTCCCTTCCGCCTTGTCTTTAATATTATTACGTTTCCGTTTCGGATAGTGTATCGATTTCATAAATTTCTCAATACCGAACCGGACGAACGCCCGCTGGCCGATGTCTTCGTTGACTTGACGAGCAACAACGACACCCGCCAGATGCTGTGGGATCAGATCGAAGCCTTGCGGATGCACATCCTGCGGGCTGTGGTTGTACTTTCCATTGCCGTCATCGCCGCCTTTTGGGTGGCGCAGGATGTGATGGAATTCCTCGCCATTCCCGTGGAGGGGTTGGAAAAACTGCAAGCCATCCAGGTGACGGAAGAGATCGGCGTTTTCATGCGCGTTTCCATGACCGTTGGAATTGCCGTGGCCTTTCCATACATTGCCCTGGAAGCATGGCTTTTTGCCGCGCCAGGCCTGAGACCGCGCGAGAAAAAATTTGGATTGGTGGGAATTCCGTTTGCCACCCTGCTTTTTCTCACAGGCATGGCCTTCACCTATTATGTGATGCTCCCCACTGCGCTTCCCTTCCTGGGGAGTTTCACCGAGATCGCGCAGTTCTGGTCGGCGCGAGAGTATTTTACATTTGTCACAGGTTTGATGATCTGGATCGGCGTCTTCTTTGAGTTTCCGCTGGTTATTTTTGTGCTGTCATCCATGGGATTGGTACAGCCGAAATTCCTGGCCGAGCAGTGGAGGCTGGCCGTGGTTATCATTGCCATCCTCGCCGCCGCCGTCACGCCCACCATCGACCCGGTCAACATGGGGCTGGTGATGCTGCCCATGATCTTGCTATACTTTATCAGTATCGGTTTGAGTTACATCGCCTACGCCGGGCGAAAACGAGAGAATGCCGGGGATGAAGTCGATGCTGATGGCGAGCCAGCAGGATAGGGCGGCGCGCGAAGCGAACGTCATATCCGAGGAGAGAGAATGAAAAAGCAACCCTTATTATCCCGCCATGTGATCGCCGTGGCGGTTCTGCTTGTCTTCGTTGGGCAGGCTTGTACTTTATCGTTATTTAATTCCAACCCATCCACACCAAAGCCGGGAGAAGTTGTTCCATCCGCCACGCCGCCGGCCATGGCGCAGACGAATTTCACCGTCACCCTGCCTGAGCCGCTTCAAGCCAATGAGACTCTTACCATTATCGTGATGGATGAGATCACCGGGCTTTCGCTAAACCCTGTTGAATACCCGATGAGCGCGCGCGACTCGTTGACTTACACAGCAACCTTGCCGCTGCCCTATAACTCGGTTGTGAAATATCGGTATGGACGCCGCGGCGCGTCCATTGCCGTGGAAGATACCACCCTTGGCGCGGCCATTCGTTATCGAATGCATTTTGTAGCAGGGCCTGGCGACGTGCGCGACATCGTTGCAGATTGGGGGGATAAATCCTTTTCGCGCCCCACGGGCATTATTCTGGGACAGGTCTTCAACCTGGATACAGGCGCGCCCCTGCCGAACATGCTGGTGACGGCTGGCGGCGTTCAGCACATCACCGACTCGCTGGGGCGCTTTGAATTAAACGGTTTACCCATTGGCACGCACAATCTGCTGGCCTACAGCCCAGACGGGATGTACCAGCCGTTTGAACAGGGCGCATCCGTGGGCGATGGACAAACAACCATCGTTGACCTGCGTGTGAAAGCGGTGAAACTTGTAAGCGTTACGTTTATGGTTTCCGTGCCTGCCTCCACGGTGCCGGGTGTGCCGGTTCGTATTGCCGGCAATTTATTGCAACTGGGCAACACCTTCGCAGACCTGCAAGGCGGAGTGAACACAAGCACAGACCGTATGCCCATCCTCAGCCTGCAAGCGGATGGCCGCTACGCAGTCACGCTCGGCCTGCCGGCAGGCGCACACATTCAGTACAAATATACTCTCGGCGATGGTTTTTGGAATGCAGAACATAAGGCAGATGGTCAATGGATGATACGTGAATTCATTGTTCCAGAGCAGGACCAAACCATTCAAGACGCCGTCATCGCATGGTCGGTCGGCGATTCGGCCCCCATCCTTTTTGAAACCACCATCCCGTCGGTCACCCCGCCCGGAGATATTATTTATATTCAATTCAATGTCAGGGGATGGATGGAGCCCATCCCCATGTGGCCGTTGGGAAACAATCGCTGGGCCTATAAATTGTACGGCCCGCTTAATTTCCTCGGCTCGTTTTCCTATCGCTATTGCCGCAACGGACAATGCGGCAGCGCAGACGACGGGCAAACGGTTGGCTTTGCACCCACCGGCAGACAGGCGCAAACCAGCCTGCTCGCCCAGGATTTGCAGGATACCGTTGGAATATGGAAATGGTTTGAAAACCCGGAGCCAACCACCCTGGTTGGGGCAAACATCACGGCGCGCGCAAATGGTTTTGTTGCGGGCGTTGAATTTCAACCAACCTATCGCCCGAACTGGTCCTACTACGCACCGCAGGCCTTCGCAAATACACAGGCGCTTGGCTCCAATCTGGCTGTGATTACCCCAACCTGGACGTACACCAGCGTTTCACCTCTGCGCTTTGCCACCGTCCAAGGCCAGGATCCGCTCTGGATTGATTCCGCGATCATGATTTCGCAAGCCCGCGCTTTGGGACTAAACATTGCCCTCTTCCCGACTCCCAACTTCCCCACCAATGCGGATGCATCCACGCCTCCTTCTTCAAACTTTTGGCTGGGCGCTCCACGAGATGCACAGTGGTGGCTGACGTGGTTTACCCGCTACCGCGCATTCGCCGTCAACTATGCAGACCTCGCCTCCCAAACCGGCGCGCAAACCCTCATCCTCGGCGGTGACTGGATAACCCCCGCAACCCCCGGCGGAACCCTGCCCGATGGCAACCCATCCAACGCGCCCGCGGATGTGGAAGCGCAATGGAAAGCCATCATCGCCGATGTGCGGACTCATTTCAAGGGACAGATATTCTGGGCCATGCCATTCACACCCTCTGCCGTCGCCACCCCGCTGAATTTTCTGCAGGATGTAGACGGGGTTTACCTGCTCTGGTCTGCGCCGCTCGCCGCAAATCAAACCGCCACCAAGGCAGATTACGCCGCCGAAGCCGGGAGGCTTTTGGATAACGAAGTTGCGCCGCTGGCCTCCCTGCTCAACAAACCGCTCATCCTCGCTGTAAAATATCCATCCGCCGCAGGCGCGGTCACCGGCTGTGTATCTGATGGAAGCGGCAAATGCCTCGACTGGAATGCCCTGAACAGGCCGAACGCCGATATCAACAACGTCAGCCTCAACCTTCAACATCAGGCAGATATTTACGAAGCCATTCTCATCGCCGTAAATGGAAGGCCGTGGGTCTCCGGCTTCATCACCCGCGGATATTACATGCCGGCGGCCTTGCAGGATAAATCTTCCTCCATCCACAGCAAACCCGCCGCGGATATTCTGTGGTATTGGTTCCCAAGGCTGCTGGGCAAGATCAAATAGTAAATCGTCAAACTCACTAACAAAATCTGCAGGTTATCAGGAGAATTGTGCTGACGTATCTGTAGATTTATATACAGGGCTTTCGCTCAACCTTACTTTTCCATGTCACCCTCCCGAAGGACATCGGGAGAATGACAAGCGAAAGTTCTAATATATTTTTTTTCACCGGAGGAGTTATGAAAAAAGCAGGCAGGTTGATCGGAAAGGTTCTAATCGGGGGGCTTATTCTTGCGCTCATTACAGCAACGGGAGGAGCTTTCTATTTTAAAAGCTATTTGCCAAATACCGTGGCAAAAGAATCCTTCCCACAAATTGACGGGGAAATTAAAGTAGATGGTCTCGACTCAAAAGTGGATATTTATCGTGACGGCATGGGCATTCCCCATATTTATGCCAGCACATCGCACGATCTGTTCTTCGCGCAGGGCTACGTCCACGCGCAGGATCGGTTCTGGCAAATGGACACCTGGCGGCACATCGGCGCGGGGCGTGTTTCAGAGATGTTCAGCTCTCAAGTGGACACCGATAAGTTCCTGCGCACCCTCGGCTGGGCTGAAATTGCTCAAAAGGAATACGATGCGCTCGAACCGCAATACAAAGCCATGGTCGAATCATACACCGATGGTGTAAATGCCTATCTCAAGGATCATGACAAGGAAGCCTTGAGTCTGGAATATGCAGTCCTCGGCTTGCTCAATGCCGATTACAAGATCGAATCATGGACTCCCTCCAACACCCTCACCTGGGGCAAAATGCTGGCCTACGATCTGCGCGGAAACATGGATGAGGAAATCAAGCGCGCCATCCTGCTCAAGAACCTCACGCCCGAACAAGTGGACGAACTCTTCCCAGCCTATCCTGAAGATCATCCTGTGATCGTCAACAAGATCGGCGATGGAAGTTCTGCGCTCACAAATCCAACGGCGCTCGCCGCTGAAATTTCCAATGAAATGCTCGACGTGCTCTATCGCAACGTCACCTTGCTCGATGAATTGATGGGACCCTTTGACAGCGGAGTCGGTTCCAACTCATGGGTTATCGGAGGCGCGCTCACAACCACGGGTATGCCGCTGCTCGCGAACGATCCGCATCTTGCGATTCAAATGCCTTCGATCTGGTATCAAATCGGCTTGCATTGCAAACCCAAAACCGCAGACTGCCCGTATGATGTGGCGGGCTTCTCGATGGCTGGCGTACCCGCCGTCATCATCGGTCACAACGACAAGATCGCCTGGGGCTTCACAAATCTCGGTCCCGATGTAATGGATTTATACATCGAAAAAATCAATCCCGAAAACCCCAACCAATACGAAGTCAACGGCGAATGGGTTGATTTTGAAATCCGCAAGGAGATCATCAAAGTCGCGGGCGGCGA
>CAKKRM010000084.1 GCA_919902735.1 Anaerolineales bacterium
GAAAATCATAATGCAAGCCCGCCTTCCGCATATTGACATCGCTCGCGGCATTGGCATCCTGCTTATGGTGGCAGGTCATAATTGGATTATTCTCAGCGGCAAAGGGGAACTATACAGAATCGTTTACTCGTTCCATATCCCATTATTTTTTGTTCTTTCAGGAATTTTCTTTAATTACGAAAAACCCCTGGGGAAAACGCTAAAAGAAAAACTTCAAGTTCTGCTTGTCCCCTATTTTCTCACCGCGGGGGTCATTGAAATGATCTCCTTGTTCTTTAATTCCAAAATCAACTCATTTACAAACGGATTGCTTTGGATTGCTTATGGGTCAGGGCCGCATTTGAGATGGGTAGGGTTTTGGTTTCTGCCGCATTTGTTCCTTGTTTCGATCTTTTGCTGGGTACTTCTCGGCATCTTCAAAACATACGGCTTAAACAAGCGCTTCCAAACCCTTGCATTGTCGGCCATGTTGGTAATCGGCTGGTTCAGCATCCGCTCATTCTGGGGAATTTCATTTTCAGGAGTCAAGCTCAACGGCCTCCCTTTCAGCGCGGACATCCTGCTGGTTTCAAGTTTCTATTTTATGCTTGGGTCACTGGCGGGGGATTGGATAAAAGAGCGGCAATTCCAACCCGTTCCATTTGTCATTGCCGCCGCCGTATTCCTGATTCTGCACGCCGCAACGGACTTTACAACAGACCTCAACCTCAGAAGATATGACAACCTGATCGCCGCCACCGCGCTGGCAGTTACGGGGAGTTTTATGGTGATTGCGGCCTCAAAATTCCTCGCCCACTTTACAGCGGCAAAAAACATCCTCGGTTATTTTGGGAGAAACAGCCTGGCCGTCCTGATTTTCCACTCCTTTTTTCAGGATAATCTTTTCGTGTTTTTATCGGAGTATACAAAAAGATATTTCTACGTTGGGCTGGCAACGTTCACAGCCGCCATGGTCGGTTCCATTTTGGTTATTGAAATCATAAACAGAGTCGAGTTTCTGGGGAAAATGTACGGCAATTCCAGACCCAATTAATAGACTTTATCGGTAATTAGCAAAAACGTCCCGAAGGCATTATCCTAAGCCTGTCGAAGGGTTGCCCTCAGGCAATTCAATTACTCGGAAAAAACCTCACCGCACTAGCGCGCGACGCAAGTGTCGGGACGGTGTTTATACCCATCACGGTCACAAATTGTGCCTTTTTCCCTCTATGGGAAGCGCAATTTGTGACCGAGGGTATTATCAGTAGTTCACGAAAAGGCTTGAACATGGTTTACTTGGCTCTTACCAAG
>CAKKRM010000085.1 GCA_919902735.1 Anaerolineales bacterium
TTAGGATAAACCCGATCTTTCCGTTTTGCAGAACAAAAAATATCCGTCAGCGGCGGGTATTTTTTGTTTGCCGAATCAACTGTCCCGTAGGGGGAGGCGGTTTTTGTCCGCTTTTAGGGGGTGCAGGTGACGGGGAATGTCACCTGGTTGACTTGTTCGGTGGGGGCGAGGATCAGCAGTTTGACCCAGTAATCGCCGGGGGCATTGATCTGGTAGTATTCGTTAATGATTTGTGTGCCGGCTTCTTCGTAGATCATTGCGCCTTCATTCGAGGCGATGCCTGTGCTGACCTCCCATTTCCATTTCAACAGGGTCGGGCCGTTGGCTGTGATTTGGGCTTCGAAGAAAACAGTTTTGGGAAATTGATTGCAGCTCACCACGATGCGGTTGGGTTCAACCCGCAGGTCCACTTTGGTGATGGTGACAAATGGCGGCTGTGCAACTTGCAATTGACTGGCATCGCCCTGCGCCTCGGTTACATCGGCTGAGACCCAGCAGAAGCCGCCGGGGTTGCCGGGGTCGCGTACGTACCACCATGTGGAGGCTTCGTTTCGCCCAACAGCCTGCTCGGTTTGTCCCTGGCGGAGTTCAGTGACGAGTTGATAGTTCGTGCCGGGCCCGAAGCGGCAGTTGACCAGTTCGCTGGTTATCCGTACTCTCACTTGCGCGGATGTTGGAGTGGGTGGAACGGGAGTTGCGCTGGGCAGAATTTGGGTGTTGATTGTAGGAATGGGGGTTGGCAGTGATTCGCTTGATGAACGAGTACAGGCCATTAAGGCGATGGATACAAGCCCTGCGAGTTGGATGATGCGCTTCATGTGTTCCTCTTTGAATGAGACCATCTTATTCACGATGTTACAAAAGTAGTATGGCACAAAAGTACGGCTGGTTTTTTTCTTCCCATTAAGAGGCTGTTTCGTAAATCCTTGTTGTTTTCTTTTTTTGTACACGGAAGCTTTGCGCACGGAAAACACGGAAAAGAACGGTTTTTTTTATGGTTGTTTCCGTGAACTTCAGTCTAATCCGTGCTATCTGTGTACCAAAAAAGGCGTTAAGAAATAGTCACTAAGGCAGGGGGTTGGAAAAAAAACAGGCCTTCGATCCAAAGATCGAAGGCCTGTTTTTTTCTTAAAAAATTACCCCCTGCGCCTGCCGCCGCCGACGAGGGTGACGTAGTATAGCAATTGCAAAATGGCGGTGACGAGACCGGCCACATACGTCAATGCGGCGGCGTTGAGCACGCTGTTGACGCCGCGCATCTCTTCGTCCGTTTGGATGATGCCGGTTTGGGCAAGCAGTTGCTTCGCCCGGGAAGAGGCGTTAAATTCCACGGGCAGGGTGGCGAGGGAAAAGACCGCGCCGCCGGCGAAGATCAGCACGCCGAGCCAGGCGAGTTCGGTAAAGCGCAGGAAGAGGCCGATCATGATCAGGAACCAGCCGAGGTTGGAGCCGATGTTGACGATAGGCACCAGCGCGGAGCGGAATTTGAGCGGGAAGTATTCCTCTGCATCCTGCATGGCATGGCCGAGTTCGTGCGCGGCAATGGCAAGCGCCGCAACGGAGACGCTGTTTGCGACCCCGTTGGAGAGGAAGAGCGTTTTGTTGCGCGGGTCGTAATGGTCTGTCATTTCGCCGGCCACGCCCTGAATCTGCACGCCGTACATATTGCCCGTGGACATTAATCTCTGTGCGGCCTGTGCGCCGGTGAGCCGGCTTTGGGCCGGTACCTTGCTCCATTTGTTGTATGCCGCCTTTACATACCATGAGGTGACCGCCATGAGGATGAAGGCGGGGATCATGTAGATTAAGTAGGTGGGGCTGAATAGGAACATGGTTTCTCCAGTGCAAAAATTTCAAACATAAAGGACACGAAGGTTAATAGAGCAAAATGTATTTCCTTCATGCTCCTTAGTGAACTTCGTGTTTAATTGGTTTGCTACAGACGTATATTTATTGTCCGATCATTTCCAGCAAAACTTCAACTGCTTTGTCGAGCTGAGGGTCGAGTTCTGCAATGCGGTCTTCATCGGTCATTTCTACTTCGTAATCCGGGGTGAGGCCGATCTTGTGGATGGTTTTCTCGTTTGGCGTGAGCCACTTGGCAATGGTGATACGGACTGCGCCGTTTTCTCCGGTGAGGGGAATCCAGTTTTGTACGGAGCCTTTTCCGTAGGAGACCACGCCGACCAGTTTGGCGCGGCCCAGGTCTTGCAATGCGCCAGCGACGATTTCGGAAGCCGAGGCGGAGCCTTCATTGATGAGCACCACCATCGGGATATTTACATCGGTTGCGAGGCCGCCAGGGATCACCTCATACGTGGTGCGTGTTCCGTCGCCGTATTCTTCGTAAAGGACAACGCCCTCTCCGGCGAATTGCGAAGTCACTTCCACCGAGGTGGACAGGAATCCGCCGCCGTTGTTGCGCAGGTCAAGGATGATGCCCTTTGGGTTTTGCGCCATTAGATCATTAAGCGCGGTGAGCAGTTCGGGCGTGGTGTTGCCGCCGAAGGTGGTCACTTGAACATAGGCAATATCGTTTTCGAGCATCTTTCCGCTGGCGGATGCGATGACGATCTGTGCGCGGACGATTTCCACTTCGATCAAATCCTCTTCGCCTTTACGCAAAATGGTGAGATGAACGGTCGTCCCGGCAGGGCCAAGCACCTTCAGGCGCGCGGCTTCGGCGGTGGTATCGGACATATCCTCTCCGTCGATGGCTACAACCTGATCGCCAGGTTTAAGCCCAGCGCGTTCGGCGGGGGAGCCGGGGATCGGGCTGATAACAGTGAGGAATGGTGTGGTGGTGTCTACATAAGCGCCGATGCCTTCGTAGGAGCCGTCGAGGCTGGCATTTGCATCCTCATAATCCTGCGGGTCCATATAGGAGGAGTGCTCATCGCCGAGCGCCTCCATCATGCCGGTGATCGCGCCGCGCATGAGGACGATGTCATCCACGGGCTGGTCTACATAATTTTCATGAACGAGCGTCCATGCCTCCCAGAACGGGGAAAAGAGGGTTTGAAGTTCTTCGGGCGTGGCCGATTGCTGGTTTGGGGATGTGGTGGGCGGCGCAGAGACGACCGGCTCTTGAAGGCCGGGAATCCCTGCAAACGGCACGAAGTGACCGGTGACAAAGCCGCCTGCGAAGGAGCCGAGCGCGACAACAATGACAACGAGAACGATCAGGATAGTCTTTAAGGTTTTATTCACAATAGCCTCCATTTGACTTGATTGGGTGAAAAGATACCATTCAGGGATTAATGTTTGCTGAATTCTTTGTACGATTTTTGTAAGAGATGGGTTGCCTTGTGTATAGAGATTGGAGAGTAGAGGTTGGGAAAGCTAAAAGCCATCTACTATTCAGAATCACCTGCTTTATCTTTCTTACCTTTCTCCAGCTCCTGGATTCGCTGGCGCAGTTCCTGCATCGACTCATCCTTCTTTTTGGCGGCAGGGTTCAGGGAATTGCTTAACGTCTCCAGAAAATTTTTATTGCCCGAGCGGGTTACGCCGCGCACGATGGCGTACATCATAAAGTTCGCACCTGCCACAAGCAGGATAAAGAAAAGCGCGCCCCAAAAAGCTGTGCTGTTTTCCATGTTATTGACTCTCCAAAATTCCCATCAATTCATTCCAGTCCATCAAATGCGCATCGGCGACGCCGTCTGCTGCAAAGGTGCTGTGTGCCAAAATGCTGAACATGCCCGCGCCGCGCGCGGCGCGCGTGGTGCGGTGGATGTCGTCGATCATCACACATTTGGAGGGATCTGTTTCGCCCGCAATTTTCATTGCGATCTGAAACGACTCAGGCATGGGTTTGCAATATGGCGCGACGGTGTTCACGTCCACGAGGGTGTCGAAGAGGTCGCTGAGTTCGAGCGCGGCCAGCACTCTTTGGGCGTGGGACATGTCTGCATTTGTAAAAATCAGCTTGCGGGTCGGGAGCGAAGCGATGATCGAGCGCAGGGTCGGGTTGGGAGTGAGGTACTCTTTCAGCGGCAGGTCATGCACGTAGGCGAGGAAATCATCCGAATCAATTTTATGGTTGGCTTGCAAGCCGCGCATGGTCGTGCCATAGTGCAGAAAATATTTTTCGCGCAAAACAGGTATTTCATTTTCTGGAATATCCATGCGCTCGCGCATGTAGCTGTTCATGCGCTCTTTGATGGCTTTCCACAAACCCGCATCGGGCGGATAGAGCGTGTCGTCGAGGTCGAAAAAAATGGTGGTGAATCGCATTGGGTGATTATATATCGCTTGTATCAAAATTAAGCAGGCTTTTGTGAAAATTGCAAGTAAAGCTTAATTCCCTGTTTACTAGTTTACGCGATACTCTGTAATACCCGCTTGCAAAATGCGAAATTTGCAGGCGTCGTGGGTATAATCGCGGCATGACTATTCGATTGCTTTCCTCCGAGGTTTCCTCTCAAATTGCCGCTGGTGAAGTGGTGGAGCGTCCCGCTTCGGTTGTAAAAGAGCTGCTTGAAAATTCATTGGATGCGGGCGCGAAAAATATTTCCATTGCGATTGAAGACGCAGGCAGGACTCTGATCGAAGTGGCGGATGACGGGCATGGGATTCCATTCGACGAATTGGATTTAGCCGCCTCGCGTCATGCGACCTCGAAGCTGATTCAGTCCGAAGACTTGTTCCACATCCAGACATTGGGCTTCCGGGGCGAAGCGCTGGCTTCGATTGGCTCGGTCTCACATATGACGATCACTTCGCGCGTTGAGTCTGCAAAAGAAGGCGCGCGTTTGCGAGTGGATGGCGGCGTATCGAACAAAGTTGAAAAAGTTGGCGCGCCTGTGGGGACGGCGCTGCGCGTGGAAAATCTTTTTTACAACGTGCCCGCGCGTTTGAAATTTTTGAAAAGCGATGGGACTGAAAGGCGCGTCATTGATTCATTGGTCACACGGTATGCGCTGGCGTATCCAAACGTTCGCTTTAAAATGACGGATGGAAAACAAGCCACTTTGCAAACGGCAGGCGATGGGGACCGGCGCGCAATTTTAGCCGCGCTGTATGGCGTGGATGTTGCCAAACAAATGTTGGAAGTGATGGCCTCTGAGGAGGGGATGGCGCTTTCAGGTTTCATCAGCCCCACTTCTCTTACACGATCCAACCGAAAAGAAATCACATTCTTCGTCAACGGGCGCTGGGTGCAGGAATTTTCGTTAACTGCCGCGCTGTTGCAGGCCTATCACACCCTGCTGATGGTGGGACGGTACCCGCTCACGGCCTTGTTTTTGGAGATCGCGCCCGAAGATGTGGATGTGAATGTGCATCCCACAAAAGCGGAGGTGCGTTTTAAAAGCCAGGATAAGGTGTTTAGTTTTGTGCAGCGTTCTGCGCGCAAGGCACTTTTGGCGTACACGCCTGTCCCGTCTGTTTCGCCGCAGTTGTGGGGGACGCGTTCTGTGCCAGTGGAAAAAGAAGTGGGCATTGATTGGACGATTGCCCATTCCAGTGAACAGTTATCAGTGAACAGTAATCAGTTATTAGTGAACAGTGATCAGTTATCAGTAAACAGTGAACAGTTATCAGTACACAGTGATCAGATTCAGAATGCGGAACACGCAACACGCAACATGGAATCTCTCTTCAGCGCCGTCCCTTTGCTGCGCCTCATCGGGCAGATTGGGTCAACCTATCTCGTTGCCGAAGGGCCGGATGGGTTGTATTTGATCGATCAGCACGCGGCGCATGAACGAGTCTTGTTCGAGAAGTTGATGGCACAGCGCGAAAATAAAAGTATTCCATCTCAGGCGCTGCTTTCTCCTGAAGTAGTGACCTTGCCGCCGCAGTCTGCGAAGACACTCATAGAGCAATTGCCATTCCTGAATCATTTCGGTTTTGAAGTGGAAGAGTTCGGCACGAATACGTTTCAAGTGCGCGCCATGCCAACCTTGTTTTCAGGCGGTGACCCCGCGTCCGCGCTGAGGGCTTTGGTGGAGGATTTTGAAGAGGACGAGAGTCCGCTCCAGGCGGAGGTGGAAGCGCGGCTTGCGGCGCGAGTCTGCAAACGATTGGCCGTCAAGGGCGGGCAGACGCTCACGAGTGATGAACAGCGCAGTCTTCTGCATGATCTCGAAGCCTGCCAGTCGCCGCGGACGTGTCCGCATGGCAGGCCGACGATGATCCATTTGTCGGTGGATACGCTGGAACGTCAATTTGGGAGAAAGGGGGCGCGGTAATTTGTACTTCTAAATTTTGAAAGGTCGGGGTTTCTAATTTTGTAAGGTGGATAAAAAAACAAAGCGGATACGCTAAAATATCATCATGCAAAAGTTGGCGGAAATTATTACCACCCAGGATGCGGAAACGATCTTCGAAACCATTCACGCCATGGTGGCGCTTGTGGAAAGCGACGGTAGGCTGGTCTCGTGGAATTCCGCTTTTGAATCGTGCAATAAAATATCCCCGTGCGCTGTCAATTTGAACGAGCTGTTTTCCAAAAACGATAAAAGCTTATTGCATGGCAAACTATCGAACGGCTTGCTGAATCATTGGGCGGTGGAATTTCCGTTGGATGGGACGGGGCCGTCCAAATATTGTGACTGCGTTTTTATCCCGACAGCCAATGGACAGGTTTTGTTCATTGCCGAGCGCATGGAATCGGACATTGCCTTGCAGGAAATGATCGAGCGCTTGAACAGGCGGGTGAAGCTGTTCCAGGTCGAGAGCGAGTTCACCAAAAAGATCGCCCGCAACAAGCAGATCGAAATGGATGCGGTCATGGTGCAGGCCAGCGAAGTGGCGCAGGTTGACCCGTTGACTTTCCTTGTCAACCGTCGCACGATTATCAAGGAATTGCAGGGTGAGGTTCTGCGAGTCGAACGGTATCACTCCATGCTTTCGGTTTCTGTGGTGGATGTGGATAATTTCAAAGGGGTGAACGACACGTACGGGCATCCCATTGGCGATGAAGTTTTGAAACAGGTTGCCTATCAATTGCGCGAGAGCATCCGTCACCCGGATCTGGTTGGGCGGTACGGCGGCGAGGAATTCCTGATCGTCCTGCCAAATTCAGATTCCAAGGCCGCTGCCGAACAGGCGGCGCGCCTGTGCAAACAGGTGCGTGAGACCGTGGTGCATGTGAAGGAACACGAGGTTAATATTACCTTGAGCATCGGCGTGGCCCAATTTCAGGTCGGTGTGGACACATGGGACACCCTGCTCAGCCGCGCGGACAACGCCATGTACGAGGCAAAAAATAATGGACGAGATCGCTGGGCGATAGCAAAATAAAAACTCCCGCATTTGATTGCGGGAGTTTTTATTTACCGAAATATTCCCAATGGATTGTAACTTCCTGAAAACCCGGGGAAAACAGATTCGATATCGGAGTTGCCGAGCCGTTTTGAAAGTAATTCGCTCATTACCTGGCGGTAATCCGTGGTGACGGCAAGATCGGCATGGTCGTATAACTGATCGTTGTTCAGGCCGGGCCAGTTGCCAAAGACCTGCCCGCCGTTGACGTTGCCGCCGAGGGTGAACATGACGCTGCCGTGACCATGATCGGTGCCGTAGGATTCGTTCTGCACAAGCCTGCGCCCAAACTCGCTGATGACCACAATGGATAAACGCTCGGTGTATCCTGAATCCAGGTCAAGATAAAAGTTTGAAAGACCCGAAGCAAGGCTGTTGAGCAGGTCGGCGATGTAGCCGCTGTTGCCTTCGTTTTGATATTCGTGGGTGTCCCAGCCGCCGAAGTCCACAGCCGCCACGCGCAAGCCCGCTTCCAGCTTGATCATTTGGGCAACGGTCTTTAATTGAATGCCAAATTCATCGTCGTTGTAGTGTGCGCCATTGGACGGTTGATACCCGCCATTCACCAGCGGGCTGACGATGCTCAGCGCATCCAGCGTCCGTGCGCCGGCGCGGTGCAGGAGACTGTCGCCGTTATACAACTGGCGCAGGGCATTCTGCTGTGATGCAAGCAGGTCGCCGCCCCATTGAGAAAAATCAGCGGGCGCGCTTAAGCTGACGGTTGGTGTGAAATTCAACAGAGAGGTTGGCTGCCCTGTGGTGGCAAGCGCCGGCAGAATGGATGAAATTCCACTGCTCTGCAAATGACGGGTGATCCAGCCTGAGGTTGTATTCTTTGAACCGGGCGTACCCAGCTCGATGAATTCCTGCGCGTCAAAGTGACTGCGCGTGTCATGGTCCAACCCAACGGCGTGGATGATGCCCGCCTTGCCAGCTTGATATAGATCAAACAATGGCGACATGGCCGGGTGCAGGCCGAACTGGCCGCTGAGCGGCAGGAGTTCGGAGATTTTCAAGTTGGGCCGGGCTTTTTCGTAGAAGCCGCGGTCACTGCCATCACGCGGCGGGACGACGTTAAGCGCATCCCATCCGCCGCGCAGAAAAACAACGATGAGCGTATCGGTTGGGTTATCTTGTTTGGCGAAGGCCAGGTTGGTGAGTTTTGCGCCCGCCATGGCTGCGATGGCTGCGGAACAGCCTTGCAGAAATTGTCTGCGGGGGAGAAATGATTTTGGCATAACTATTTCCTTTACCAGCAGCAAGCTGCTGGACTCCAAATTACTTCCACTGAAAATCAGGGCTCATCAGAATCACTTCGACCATGGCCGACAAAACATATTGCACATGGTCGTCGGGCAAAGGTTCGTCGGCAGTGTATTCCTGCGCCATCACGGAAATGATCGCGGCGCGGTCTGCATCCGCGATGGTTCTGCCCAGCAGGCGGTTGATCCAAAAATCGGCAAGGGCGGCGGCGGTGCGAATCTCTGCCGGGGTCTGGGCATACACATCGGTACGCATCGTAAGCTGCTGGTCTTCATCGTCCATCCAGTTTTCGGTGATACCCACGGCCATATTCCAGCGATACAAAATGGACATGGAATTTGCCCAGGCTTCCTTCACGTCTGGGTAGCCGTCTGGGGGGCGGCGCTCGAAGATGGGTTGTCCCATCATGCCGATCATCCACGAGACACTGCCGGGGATGCGGGTGAAGTCTGAATTCAGGGCGCGCATCATCGAAAACGCCGCTTCCAACGGACGCTTGATCTTGTTGCCCCAACTTTGCTTGAATTCATCCGAGAGCAGGATGGTCTCCACCACGCGCTTCAATTGATCGGGCGCGTCGCGGAATTCTGTAAAGGCGTTGGCAGCTGCCTGGACGACAGATTCAGGCGGCAGGTCGGAAATGAAGCGGCG
The DNA here is from genome assembly GCA_919902735.1 of Anaerolineales bacterium. Taxonomy (GTDB): domain Bacteria; phylum Chloroflexota; class Anaerolineae; order Anaerolineales; family Villigracilaceae; genus Villigracilis. Next base: position 9,187 of record CAKKRM010000085.1, read on the forward strand.
GCATAGTTTCCGCGCAATGAAACGCGCAGTGCCCGGGTGATTGGCGAGCAAGTCCAGCACGTCCATCCCATCTTTTAAATCAGGCTGGTCGGCTTCGATGTATTTGCCAAGCACAAGTTTATTGAAGCGGTCGTGCCAGGGTTTGTAATAGATGAAATTCCCGGAGATGCCAATGCCTTCCTCCCAGCCGCCAATGTTATCGTCGACGCGCCAGCCGGTGAGACAGCGCGCCGCTTCGTAGACGTCGTTATCCACGTAGCCGATGGCAAGGCCATTCGCATCCTTCTCGACCGAGTTCGGGTCGCGCACACCCAGATAATTTTCTGCGCCGAGAGTGTGCAGTTCGAAAAGCTCACGTGCGAAGTTTTCGTTGGGGCCTGCATCCGAGCTGTTGTTTTGATTGAGGTAATACACCATGGACGGGTGCTTCGCAACCGCTTCGAGCATCTGGCGGAAATTGCCGAGCATGTGTTTTCGCAGCACGTCGCGGTTGTAAGAGACGAGCAGGGGCACGCCGTCATCCTGCCAGAAGAAAATGTTGAAGTGGTTGTGCCAGAAATCGGCGAGCATTTCCATTAGCTGTTTTTTGCTATAGACCGCGCGCAGGATGGTTGCGTCCACCAATTCATACGAGGGTTTGCTGTACCATTCCCAATAGGTGTCATCGTTGGAGTCGTAGGGATTGCCGGCGATGTGATCTGCGTAAAGTTGTTCGTGAGTCTTGTGCAGGGTTTCAAAGCCTGCGGCGTTGTAACGCGCTTCAAAATCTGCATCGTCGATGGAGTCGGGATTCAGTTGTTGACTCACATAGGTTTGCAGGCGTTCATCGTCTGTGCTGCCGAGCGCGAGGAAGGTTTCGATATCCCCGGGGCGGATGCCAAAACTCATGCGGCTTAATGCGATGATGGCAAGCGACGCAAGCGGCGGTGGAGTTGGGGTTGGCCCTGTTGCTATGTTATTTTGAAAGGTGGGGATGCCAGGCTCAGTCAATGTTTCGTTTGGCGCACAGGCGGCCAGCAGGGACGCGGCGGCAAGGGTTCCGCCAAGTTTGAAAAAATCCCTGCGGGTGAATTTTGCGGGTTGAGAAGTCATGCTACCTCTTTCTGAATTGCGGCTGATTTTACTTTGATAATTCACCTTACGCGCCACGCATGATTCCCTGAGCGGAGCGAAGGGTCTCTGAGATAGTCGTAGAGACCCTTCGCTAGCGCTCAGGGCGACATACCCTAAAAAACACAAAATTTGCGTAAGGTGAGTTGTTAATTTGGATTCTCCCAATCTTACGAAGGTACTGTACATGGCTTTTCCAAAGTCCGGTATATGTCGTTCTGAGGGAGCGCGCTCGTTGCGACCGACACTTGCGCCGCGCGCCAGTGCGGTGAGAGTCTCTTAGCCGTGGTAGAGACCCTTCGCTTCGCTCAGGGCGACATATTGCATTTTTGTCAAGCGACCTTGGAAAAACCATGGGTACTGTATGGTTATTCGAACACTTCACGAAATGCGGATGTGATTTTCTCTTTAACCTCTTCCATCTTTGGCGTTGGGTCTAACAAATCTGCCAGCGAAACGATGGGTTCGCTCAAGCCACAGGCGATGATGCCATCCCAGTATTCCATGTCTGGGTTCACGTTCAACGCAAAGCCGTGACGGGAAATGCCATGCACATCCACTTTTACGCCGATGGCGGCGATCTTGGCGGGCTTCATTCTGTCTTCAAGTTTACAGCGCGGACAGCGCGAATGCACATCCGCCTGAATCCACACCCCGGTCAAGCCAGACCGTTGGCCTGCTGCAACGCCCAGATTTGCCAGCGCCACGATCAGCATTTTCTCCAGCTTGCGGACGTAGCCGACGTAGTCAGCTTGAGGAATATGAGCGGAAACCGAGTCCAAAGCCGGGAGACTTTGGACTCCAAGAGGAAGCAATGGATACCCAACCAACTGCCCGGGGCCGTGATAGGTCACATCTCCGCCGCGGTCTACCCAGTGAGTGGAGATTCCCTTTTGCTTTAACTGCTCCCCGCCCCACAGCAAATTCTCGGCGCGGCCTTTTCTTCCAAAGGTGTACACGTGGGGATGTTCGAGCAGGAGCAAAGTTGGCGGGCGTTTTCCCTCCGCGATTTCCGCCGCGTACTCGTCCTGTAATTTCCAGGCGCGTTCGTAATCGATCAGTCCCAAATCTTCAATAATCATTAAATATGAAAACAGGTAGATAAGTAGACAGGTAGACACGTAGACGACGGAACACGCAACCCGTTATTCATTTCATCTTTCATCCTTTTCCCCAAACACCCTTCGATACAAATCCGATTCCAGCAGCCTGTTCGGGTCGCAGCGTTTTTTTAGTTTTTTGTATTTTGCCACGGTTTCCGGTCCATAAAATGCAAGCGCGGTTTCGGCTGTGGTTTCGCTATTCTTTGCAAAATAAAACCTTCCGCCGCTGGCAAGCACGATCTTGTCGAAATCATGCAGCATGGCGCGGAGTTTGGCGCGGCTTGCATCGGTCACTTTGAAATCCATCGCAAGGGAGAACCCATCCACGGCATGGGTGAGCAGGAATTTATCGGGGCGGTGACGTTTGGTGACGCCCAAATAAGATGGCAGGCGATTCTTGTGCGAGAGCTTGAGCATTTCCGTCCATGCGGCTTCGGCAGTCTCTTTTGGCAGGAAAGATTGATATTGGATCAATCCACTGCGCCCGTAGGAGCGTTCCCAATTGGGCACGTAATCCAAAAGAAAATGAAATGCCGCATGAGGTTGTTGGAAGGTATGTTTGCGAAGGGATGCAATATATTTTGCGGTGTTGATTCCCCAGGTTCCAAAATTATTCATGAATGGCGACATGAAATAATGCAGCAACGATTTTGGGAACACACCAAAAATACGCGGCGGCAAAATTTGATTCTGGATCTTCATCGTCTCACGCGGATTTTTGTCCTCCCCTTCGTGAACGTAACGCGCGGCGTGGATCTGTCCACGGCCAAGCGAGTTTCCACTTGCGAGTCCATCCATCCAGCCGACGATGTAATCGTAATTGGGAGCGCCATCTTGCAGGCCGGAAAGTTGTCGGCTGAGATTCTGCACGGGAAACGCATCCACAGTTAGCAGGCCAGAATGGATGCGTTTCATCTGCAACGTAATGGATGTGAAAATTCCAAGCATCCCATATCCGCCTATCATCGCGAAAAACAAATCTGCATTTTTTTTTGGCGTGCAAACAATTTCCGCGCCCGTGGGCAGAACGGCGGTGAACTCGATCACGTGTTCGCCAATCGTGCCCATCTTGAAATTATTTTTTCCGTGAATGTTCGCGGCGAGGCATCCACCCAACGTGGTTTTCATGGTGCCCGAGACGATGGGCGGCCACCAACCATGCGGCTCGACTTTTTGCCAAAGTTGTTCCAACGTGACGCCAGGCTCGCATCGTACCTGACCTGTGGCCTGATCCCATTTAATAAACTGATCCATCGCTGACATATCCAGCGCGATGCCGCCGCCGTTCAACGCGGCGTCGTTGTAGCTGCGCCCCGCTCCCCGCGCGGTGACATTTAATCCCAGCTTCTTTGCGAGTTTGAACGCTGAATAAATTTCTTCGGCAGATTTGGGTTGGATGAGATAGGATGGCGCGCGCAGGGAATGTCCGAAGTTTTCGAGTTGGGTGAATGTTTTTTGCATGGTTGTTTATTATTATGAGACCCTAAAGGCCTTTAAGACCCTTCGGCAGGCTCAGGGCAAGCCTTTAGGGTTTTATGAGTCTAGAATGCCATGCGGCGGAAAATCGCCGAGGGTACGTGTTGAATGATGAGCATGACCCAGCGCCAGAGGGATGCGGTGTAGATCGATTGCCTGCGCTTGCGCATGGCTTTGTAAATATCATCTGCGGCTTTTTCGGGAGTGATGGCAAAGGGAGTTGCGCCCTGCGCGGCTTTGAGCATTTCGGTTTTTACGAAACCAGGTTTGACGGTGAGCACGTTCACGCCATGACGTGTAAGCCTGTTGCGAAGCGCCTCGAGATAGGTTGCCAGCCCGGCTTTGGATGTGTTGTAGCCGGGGTTGCCAATCCGTCCGCGGTCCCCCGCGACGGAGCCGATGCCGACGATTTGCCCAGCCTTTGCGTTTTGGAACATTTCTGCCACAGGGGTCAGCCAGGCCATCCCGCCGATGAGATTGATCTCGATCATCTTGCGGTCATTCTCAAAGTTGTATTTGTCCACGCCGCCGGGCGGGTAGTTGACGCCAGCCATAAAGACAATTGTATCCAGCCCGCCAAGGTCTGCCACGATCATGCGGAGTAAATCGGGAACTTCATGGTAATTCGATACATCGTGAACATAGGGCAGGGCGCGGGTTTCGTTCAGTGAAGAATTGATTTCCCCGCACAAGGTTTGCAGTTTATCTTTTTGGCGGGCGATCAATGCAAGAGTGAACCCCTCTTTTGCAAGTTTTTTAGCAAGGGCGGCGCCCATCCCTTCGGATGCGCCGACGATAATGCCGCAGCGGCGTGGATTCAACGGGGTGGCAGGAGCAATTGTCGGTGAGTTGGACACGAAAGACCTCATTAATCAGGGTAGGTTTTTCATTCTAACACAGTCCAATTTATGGGGAAAATAGCCGTTATAATGAGGCAACTCCTATGAACGCCAGTACAAACGGAGGCTTGTGTCCATTTTGAATGATGATACAAAGGGTGATATGGAAAATAAAGAAAAAGACCGAAGCAGCGTGTTTCATCGCGCCTGGGATATCATCGCCCAAGACAAATCAATTGAGCCTGATGAGAAGGAGGGGATACTCAAACTCATACAGGTGTTGGTTGAAGCCGCCGAAGCATCCCCTACTCGACAGGAAAAAGATAACCAGGTTAAAACCTTTACCCAGGAGGTCATTTCCAAACATGCCCTGATGGTTATGGTAAAACAACAGGCCGATGAACTGGATGCTTTGAAGCGCATCGGTTTAAACCTCACCTCCAGCCTGGATCTGCAGACCGTGCTGGATACCGTTGTGACCGAGGCAATGAAGTTGATAAAGAATGCGCGCGCGGCTCACATATTTTTATACTCCCGCGGGGCGCTGGATTTCGGAGCATCCCTGGACTCGCAGGGCGTCAGTAATAAACCCATTGCAATGCCAAGGCCAAATGGGCTCACCTATTTGGTGGTAAACAATGGGCTGCCCATCATCGTCGAGGATATCCAGGCGCACTCGTTGTATGTGGAAGCCCCACAGGAATGGCACGGCTCAATTATCGGCATCCCGCTTAAGTTCAGCAACTCCATTGTCGGGGTGATGAATATTTCAAGATCCACCACGGGAGGCTTTACCCGGTCCGAGCTGCGCTTGATGGGACTGCTGGCCGACCAGGCTGCCGTGGCGATCTCCAATGCGAGTTTACATAAAGGCGTGACGGAGCTGGCAAACACAGACAGTATGACGGGGCTTCCCAACCGCCGCGCATTGGACGAGCGCCTGCAGGATGAAATGCGCTATGCCCGAAGCATGAATTCAAAGTTCTCCGTCGTCATGATGGACCTGGATGGGTTCAAGAATGTGAACGACACCCTGGGGCACGGTATCGGAGACGATGTGCTGCGCCATGTATTCAACTATCTGGCAGAGAAGATGCGCGCAACCGACTTCCTGGCGCGGTATGGCGGCGATGAACTGACCCTGATTATGCGTGACAGCGATATGGAAGTGGCGGGGATCGTTACCAATAAGATCATTGAATTAATGAAGGCGTATTCCTATCCCATTCCGGGCAGCATACCCATTCAATTGGGACTCACTGCCGGCATTGCCGTGTATCCGCTGCATTCCCACATCGCGAGCGACCTGCTGCGCGCCGCCGATGCCGCTCTCTATCGCGCCAAAAAGCATAACCGTGGAAAATTTGTCGTTGCAAAAGCAGGCACGGGACCATTGGACTCATTATCATTCTCGATCTCGAAAAAAGATTAAGCAATCTCCCCTGCGCGCGGCGTACACTTGCCCTGGCGGGCAGCGCCGGGGAGTGTCAGGCAAAAACAAGAACCCCCTCGCAAACAAACCAGAATCAGGAGTCGAGTCATGCCTCGTAAAGTAAAACTCATCCTCAACCCCATGGCAGACATGGGACGCGCCTGGAAGACCGCCAACGACCTGCGCCCGATCGCGCAGGAATTCAAAGGCGAACTCACCTGGAGCGGCACAGTCTATCCCAGCCATGCCATCGAACTTGCCAGACAAGCCGCCGAAGAAGGTTATGACCCGGTCATTGCCATGGGCGGGGATGGCACTGCCCATGAAGTGATGAACGGCCTCATGCAGGTTCCAGAAAATATTAGACCCGCCATGGGCATTGTCCCCATCGGCTCAGGCAATGATTTTGCCTACTCCATCGGCATTACCCAAAAACCCGCTCATGCTCTTGCCCACGCGCTCCAGGCCGAAAAAGTGGAGACAGTGGATATCGGCCTGATGACCGATGAACATGGCCGCCAGGAATATTTCGACAACACCCTCGGCATCGGCTTCGACGCCGTTGTCACCATTCGCTCGCATAAACTGCCCATCGTCAAAGGCTTCCTCATGTATCTCACGGCAGTCATTCAAACCATCCTCTTGAATCACAACCCTGCCAAAGTGACCATCGAAACCGAAACCGAAAAAATACAGGAAAGCGTTCTTATGGTTACGCTCTGCAACGGTCCGCGGGAGGGCGGCGGCTTCATGCTCTCGCCCGCTTCAAAAAACAACGACGGCAAAATGGAATACGTCATCGTCAACAAAGTCTCACGCGCCATGATGTTCCGCCTCGTGCCCGAATTCATGAACGGCACTCACATGCGCTTCAAACAGGTTCGCATGGGCGAGTTCAAGAAATTCACACTCACCTCCGACCTTCCGCTTTACATCCACGCCGATGGGGAAATATTCACAAGTTTCGGCAGCAACCTTCGCAAAGTGGATTTTGAAATAATGCCGCAAGCGCTCAAAGTTGTGCGCGGCTGATTACGCAACGGAACACGCAACACGTTTATAATTCGTGTTGCGTGTTCCGCAATTATGCCTGACCTTCACCAATCCCTCCTTAAATACGATCTCGGCCATCTCCGCATCATTGCAGGATTCTGGGGACTTGAATTGGAATCCACCGATTCAGATTCGGCGCTCGAAGAACTCTGCGCCTCTCTTCTGGACCTGGAAGCTGTTACCGAAACAATGGACATTCTCCCCGCTGATGCGCGTACCGCGTTAAATGCCCTTGTCGAATCCAACGGCAAAATGGAGTGGGTTGCCTTTGCCCGCAAATACGGCGAGATCCGCGAGATGGGCGCAGGCAGGCGCGACAGGGAACGCCCGCATCTCAAACCAACTTCAACTTCCGAAATCCTTTTTTATCGCGGCTTTCTCGCCAAAGCATTCTTTGACTCTGGCAAAGGCGCGCAGGAATTTGCTTACATTCCTGAAGACTTGCTTGAACTGGTCAATGAACTTGCCTTTCAGGAAAATGACGCTGAGATCAAAAAGGCCAGCGAGCCATTAGGACGCCCCGCCACCCCCGTGGAAAAAGCCCACGAAATCCCCGCCACCGACCACATCCTTGACGATGCAACAACCTATCTCGCCGCCCTGCGCCTGACTCTGGAATCCAACAGCTTGCTGTTGGAAAAGCAGGAGCAAGCTCCTGCACTCCAAAAATTATTGACGACCGCCAACCTAATCAAGAAAAACACCCTTCAACCTGAAGCCGTCAAAAAATTCCTCGAAGCCTCCCGCCCCGAAGCATTGGATATGCTCTTCAAAGCCTGGCTCAACTCGCAGACTTTCGATGAACTGCGATTGATCCCCAGTATTATCTGCGAAGGCGAATGGAAAAATCAGCCGCAAGTCACCCGCGAATTCCTCATGGACCTGGTCAACTCCATTCCACGAAACAAGTGGTGGAGCCTGCCTGCCTTCCTGCGCGCGATCAAAGAAAAATTCCCCGACTTCCAAAGACCCGCAGGCGACTACGACTCATGGTTCATCAAACGCGCCTCCGATGGACAGTTCCTGCGCGGCTTTGCGTATTGGGATTCAGTGGATGGCGCGCTGGTGAAATATTTTATCCAAGCGCTGCACTGGCTGGGAGTAGTTGACCTTGCTTCGCCTGAGGAAGGGAAGGAAGTTACGGCGTTTCGAGTTGTTGAGTCGAAGGTTGAAAGGTTGAAGGTTGAAGGAAAGATCGTTGTTTCTTCCAGTGGGAAGATCACGATTTCACGATATTTTTCGCGTGCGGTGCGGTATCAGATCGCGAGATTTTGTGAATGGGGCGAGGAAAAGAATAACGAATATGCTTACTCCGTCAGCGCACAGTCTTTGAAGCGCGCGGGTGAGCAGGGACTGAAAGCCGAGCAATTGCTTGCCATGCTCGTCAAACATACGAATGGAACCGTGCCGCCTGCAATGGTGAAGGCGCTCAAACGCTGGGAGCAGCATGGGGCAGAGGCTCGGGTGGAGAGTCTGCTTGTGCTAAGAGTCAGCAGGCCCGAGATTATGGAAGAGATGCGCAGCTCGAAAGCAGGGAAATTTCTGGGCGAGTTATTAAGTCCAACAGCGGTAGTCGTCAAAAGCGGAGCCATCGAAAAAGTAATAGCCGCGCTCACCGAGTTGGGCTTGCTCTCGGAAGTGATAAGTGACAAATAGAATCGTGACATCGCGCATGGGGGAAATCACTATAATGAAATTGCATTTCCAAAAGGAGAAACCATGTCGAAAACGGATTGGATTCAGCAAGAGATCGATGGCCTGAAATCGCAGGGGCTGTACAATAACATCCGCACGATTGGCTCGCCCCAGGGCGCATGGCTGGTGGTGGATGGCAAGAAGGTTTTGAATTTTTGCTCGAATAATTATTTGGGGCTGGCGAATCATCCAGCGCTGGTGGCTGCTGCGAAAAAAGCGACGGATGAAATGGGCGTAGGCCCTGCCGCCGTGCGCTCCATTGCAGGCACAATGACCCTGCACGTTGAACTCGAAAAACGACTCGCGCAATTCAAAGGCGTGGAAGCGGCGATCACGTTTCAATCGGGCTTTACCGCAAATTTGGCGACCATTCCCGCGCTGGTCGGAAAAGAAGATGTGATCTTTTCGGATAGATTGAACCATGCTTCCATTATCGATGGCGCTCGTTTATCTGGCGCGAAAATCATCCCGTATGAGCACAACGATGTGAAATCATTGGAAGAACAGATCAATGCAAATCTCAGTCAGTATCGCCGCGCGTTGATCGTGACCGATGGCGTCTTCAGCATGGACGGTGACATCGCTCCGCTGCCTGATATTTATGAAGTGGCGAAGAAGTACGACATTCTTTTGATGGTGGACGATGCGCACGGCGAAGGCGTGCTCGGCAAAGGCGGGCGCGGCATTGTGGATCATTTCGGCCTGCATGGCAAAGTGGATGTGGAAGTTGGCACGATGTCCAAAGCCTTTGGCGTGATGGGCGGAATCATCGCGGGCAAATCGGTCATCATCGAATGGCTGCGCCAGCGCGGACGCCCGTTTCTATTCTCGTCTGCGGTCACTGTGCCAGATGCGGCGGCTTGCCTCGCAGCCGTGGACTTGCTCGAAGACTCCACTCAATTGGTGGATAAACTTTGGGCAAATGCCAAATACTTCAAAGCCGAAATGAAGAATCTCGGATTCAACACGGGTGTGAGCGAAACCCCGATCACGCCTGTCATGCTTGGCGAAGCGCCGCTCGCACAGCAATTCAGCCGTGAGCTGTTTGATGCGGGCGTGTTCGCGATGGCTTTGGGATTCCCAACCGTGCCGCAGGGCAAGGCGAGAATCAGGGTCATGATCTCTGCCGCGCACGCGAAGGATGATCTCGATAAAGGTTTGGAAGCGTTCAAGAGTGTGGGGAAGAAGCTGGGTGTGATTTAGGGGTATGGTAAAATCTTGCTCGTACTCCCGAAAATACCGGGATGTTATGGAGGGATGGCCGAGCGGCTCAAGGCGCATGTCTTGAAAACATGTTTGGGTCACACCAACGTGGGTTCGAATCCCACTCCCTCCGCCAGCGATTGACGATTGATGTATTTGGATTTACGATTGGAGCAGCAGCCGTAAATTGTCGGTCGGACATCGGTAATTGAAGATGGGGAGGTGCCAGAGTGGCTGAATGGGCTCGCCTGCTAAGTGAGTGCTGGGTTAAACCAGTCGCGGGTTCGAATCCCGCCCTCCCCGCTAGCAAAAACGTACTCGGTTTCGGGTACGTTTTTGTTTTCCA
>CAKKRM010000086.1 GCA_919902735.1 Anaerolineales bacterium
TCGCCAATTTCGCGTATTTCGCGCTAAGATTTTCCTGACTTTGCAATAGCCATGCGCTCCGTTTGTGCAAAAGTTGACAACCCACCTCAAACCTGATAATATTTGGCGAAATTAGTCGTATAAAAATAAACTAGAGGAGAATCAAATATGCTCCAGGAAATTGAAACTCAATTGCTCACACTAACCCCAGCAGCAAGCCAGGCTGTAAAAGATATTCTGACCCAACGCAACCTTGAAGGATATGCCCTTCGCGTTTATGTTGCGGGAGGCGGATGCTGCGGCGTAAATTTTGGGATGGCTCTCGATAATAACTTCCGCGATGTAGACACCACCTTCGAATCAAACGGCGTAAAAGTGGTTGTGGATGAAGTCTCGATTGATTATCTTCGCGATGCCACCGTTGATTTCGTAAACGATCCACAACACGGCGCTGGTTTCGCCGTCAACAGCCCGAACGCCAAGGGACAGGGACACAGTCACGGGGAAGGCGGGTGCGCCTGCAGTTCTGGCGGCGGAGAAAGTTCCTGCGGTTGCGGCGGCGGTGGCGCCTGTTCCTGCAGCAACTAATTTGAGAAGTAATGAAAAAAATGACCGGAGCCCCGGTCATTTTTTTATTGTCCGCGCAGGAAAGAGATCAATGCGCCAAACCCACCAATAAAACCCAGGCCAAAAATCAATAATCCCAGCGGGACACGATTAATCGTTGACTCGTCAACTAAAAAAGTAGCGACAACCAAAGGGGCTGGCTGCGTAAATGTTGGTAATCGTGTGGGGGTCACTGGGGTTACAAAGGCGGCCACCAGGGTTTGGTTGATGGCTGGCGTTAGCGCCTGCGTCGGTGTGGATGTGGATGGCGCTTCAAGTACGGGCAGGTTTCCCAATTTCTTGATCGTTACATAAGGGCCATACACCCAGGCTACGGAACCCGGCACGCCCGGGTAGCTAACCTGTATCCAATTGCGATCCTCTGAAATGCCGAACGCGGGGACTTCCTGTCCTTTTAGCAGGACTCCGATGGCGGAATAAAGGTAGGAACTGGGACCGGAATAAACAAGGACTGTTTCGATATCCTGGTTTACGACAACGATCATGCCGGAAGGGGTTCCAGTGACTGTTGGAATTGAACCCGTGGGCTGTTGGGCGCGAGCCGACATTTGAAGCGGGGAATGGAACATGCCTGCCATACCCGCAAAAAATATTGAAATAAATACGACTGATCTGATTTTGGATGAAAGGGTCATTCTTATCTTCGCATCAATGAAAGTGGAAAACCAATCAGCCCCAAAACCGCAAACGCGATAATGATCACTGCCAACGGAACAGACTCTTTTGAATTAGCCGGGATGGATTGTGTGTAAGCTGGCGCAGTGCGGGGTGGCGGCGGGGTAAATGTTGGCAAACGGGTGCTGGTTGGAGCAATATTAAATTGCGCGGCAAGGGTTGGGTCAATGGTGGAAGTAGCTGGCGGAACAGGGGTGGGCGGCGGTTCTACAATCTGCAAAGTTCCGGGGGAAACTTGCACCAATGGCGAATATACCCAGCCTTTGTTATTTGGCGCTCCGGGAAATTCTATTTGAATCCAGTCACCACCTTGGGATCTTCCCAATGCGGGCGCAGTGGAACCTGTCAGCAAGACTCCAACAATAGGGTAGATGGATGAACTTGGCCCCATGCGTACATTGATCTGTGGTTCGTCGGTGATGACGGTAATGAACATGCCCGAGGGTGGAGCATTCGTCGGTTGTTGAGCCAGGACAACGGTCGAGAGAGAGGCGGAAAATGTTCCAATCAAAAACAAAGTGGTTAGCGGGAAAATAATGGGGTGAAACCGGTGTCTCGTCATTTCGTATTAACTCTTCAAGGAGAATCGCAAAGGCGATTATAATCGACTTCATGGAACGGAAAATTTTTCACGGGAAGATCAAACCTGTAGACGTTGCCCAGGCTTTGCTCGGGGAATTCAACCAGGGAAATTTACGAGCGCAAACCCTTGGGCAAAGCGACAAGATGGTGGTGCAGGTTGGTTCCCGCCCTGACGCCGCCTCCGGCGGACAAACCGCAATGACCGTGACCATTCAAAAGATGGAAGATGGGATTATTGTGGAGATTGGGCAACAGGCATGGCTGGGAGTGGCAGCCAGCCTGGGAGCCACCGCCCTGGCTGCGCTTCGGAATCCTTTTAGCCTGCTCGGACGACTGGATGATATTGCCCAGGATATAGAGCACCTGCAACTAAGCGAGCGCATCTGGCAGGTGATTGGAAAATCGGTGCAATCGGCTGGGGCTTCGCTGGAACTCTCCGACAAGCTCCGGCGTATCACCTGCGAATTCTGTCAGGCAGCCAACCCTGTGGGTGAAGCGTCCTGCGTTGCCTGCGGCGCGCCGCTGGGAAAGGCGCAGCCAAACACCTGTAAAAAATGTGGATATGTAGTAAAGGCAGGCGACAAAACCTGCCCGAACTGCAAACAACCCTTATTGGCTTAGCTTGCCCAAAAGCCTGTGGCATCCTGTAATGACCAAGGTAGAGAAGTAACCCTTATGAATTTGAGAGAAATCGAAACCCGCCTCCAATCCCTGATCGAAGTGGATTTGTTGAAAATGCTTCCCGGTAAAAAAGTGGAGGATATCATCATTCAAAAATTGGCGGCGGCAATTCACCTCAACACTCTTGCCCTTGAAAACGGCAGCATGGCCGCGCCGGACGTCTATACACTGGTGATGCACCCCATTACTTCCGGAAAATGGCGCGACCAGCAATTACTTACAGTTCTATTGCATTCGATCATCACAGTGGCGCAGGAAGCGGGTTTTAAGTTTACAATATCACCAACGATTACCGTATCGACGGATGAAAAAGTACCTTTAAATGATGCTGAGATCATTGCATCTCACCGGATCGAATCTATGGCTGAAACAAATGCAACCCCGCTGGAAACTGGAAACCTTGATGATGGTAACAAACTCCCCGAAAATGCTTTTTTGATCGTGGAGGGAGTCAAGGTTTTTCCGCTTGTTCTTCCAGTTGTCAATATTGGCCGCAGGCTGGATAACCAGCTCATCATTGACGATCCGCGCGTATCGCGCAACCATGCCCAGCTTCGCACCATCAAGGGACGCTATGTGGTTTTCGACTTAAACTCCACCGGGGGAACTTTTGTGAACGGTCAACGCACCAGCCAGAGCGTGCTTTATCCGGGGGATGTGATTTCGCTGGCAGGCGTGGCGCTTATTTTTGGACAGGACAACCCGCCTCCGCGCCCGGACCTGAAGGATACCTCTCCCCTGCCAAGCGCCGCCGCCGACCGCCCGACTGCGGCATTAAAAGAACATTCCACTGCAAGACTCAAAAGAAAATGAGCGGCTCAATTGTTCTGGCCCTGCGGCTGGCAACGGCTTTGGCGCTGTTTGGTTTTCTTGGGTGGGCATTATTTTTTTTATTCCGTGAAGTACAAAAACAAGGCCTGTCGCTGGCAAATCGCCGCGTTCCTGGAATCAGCTTTACGGTCAGGCAGGAGGCGGGAAATTCATCACTCAAGTATTTTGCGCAATCCGAGATCATTCTGGGGCGCGACCCCGGCTGTGACATTCCATTGATTGATGATACGGTTTCCACGCGCCACGCGCAATTAACCTATCATCACAATCAATGGTGGCTGGAGGATTTGACATCCACAAACGGGACGTTGTTGAACGGAACCCTGGTGAGTATGCCCACAGTTATCACATCTGGCGATGAAATAAAATGCGGGGGAACGCGTCTGGCGGTAAGTTTGTCTGAAAATGTCGTCATCGAACCCACTCAAAAAATAGGTAAAAATAATGTCAAATAAAGCAACCCTTGCGATCATTGGCGGCTCAGGCTTGTATCAAATGAGCGGGCTTGAAAAGGCGGAAGAAATCATTGTGGATACCCCCTTTGGAAAACCCAGCGCGCCGATCACAATTGGCACACTTGCAGGAGTGCGGGTTGCCTTTCTGGCAAGGCATGGGATCGGGCATCACATCACCCCAACAGAAGTTCCATATCGGGCAAATATTTACGCGTTGAAGACTCTCGGCGTGGAGCGTGTCGTCAGCATCAATGCCTGCGGATCGCTGCGCGAGGATTACGCGCCAGGGCATATTGTTATTCCCGATAATATCTTCGATTATACAAAAGATCGCGCGCGCTCCTTTTTCGGCGAGGGGCTGGTTGCTCACGTCAGCGTGGCGGATCCGTTTTGCAGTGACTTTTCAAACCAACTGGAGTCGGCAGTCCGCGCAACCGGGGCGGCCACACACTGCGGAGGGGCTTTCATCACCATTGAAGGGCCGCGTTTTTCCACGAAGGCGGAATCAAATACCTATCGCGCCTGGGGCATGTCCATCATTGGCATGACCGCTTCCCCTGAAGCTTTCTTGGCCCGCGAAGCCGAGCTTTGCTACTCAATCATGGCGCATGTGACAGACTATGATGTTTGGCACGAAAGCGAATCGCCAGTCACCGTGGAAAAGGTGATCCAAACCCTCAATAAAAATACCGAAATAGCGCAAGAGGCCATCCGCAATTTGGCGCGTGAATTAAAGCCTGAGCGCGCCTGCACTTGCGGGCACTCGCTGGCTACTGCGTTAATCACCAACCCAAAGGTAATTCCCCCACGCACACGCAAAAAACTGGATTTGCTCGTCAGCAAATATCTAAAATAATCAAAAGCGGCAGCCGCACCAGTTCATCCTTCAAACCCAAAAATGATGTACCATTGAAGCATGTATGATCTAACCCAGAGCCGCTTACTGCGCTGGTCGGCGTTCTTTCTATTCGTTCAATCCATCATCCTCACGCTTTCCCCAGCCGTGAGGGAGCGCACCTGGGATGTGGACTACAAAATATCCCACTGGTTCGGCTTTCTAGCCTGGCTTGCCCTGACTAACCTGGCGCATCGCATCACCATAAAATATTTACCGGAACGCGATCCATACATCCTGCCATCCGCGGCCCTGCTGAGCGGATGGGGATTGCTCACCATCTGGCGGCTGGACGAAGCCTTCGGCATCCGTCAAACGATCTGGCTGGGGGTAAGCGTAAGCCTGCTGACCCTCGCGATCCTATTCCTGAAAAACCTAAATTTTCTCAGAAGCTATAAATACATTTTTCTGGGCGGCGGGCTGCTCATCACCGCGCTCACGTTGATCTTCGGCACAAATCCGCTGGGGGCTGGGCCGCGCCTATGGCTGGGGTGCTGCGGGGTTTATTTTCAACCCTCCGAACCGCTCAAACTTTTGCTTGTCATTTATCTCGCGGCTTACCTGGCAGACCGCGTCACCTTTCAATTATTTTCCTTCCCGCTTCTCGTGCCCACCCTGGTGGTTACCGGCCTGGCGCTTCTGCTTCTGCTTGTGCAACGCGATCTGGGCACAGCGTCCATTTTCGTTTTCATTTTCACCGTATTAATTTTCCTGGCCACAGGCAAACGACGGGTTCTATTAAGCGCAGCCACTTTCCTATCGCTCGCGCTTTTCCTCGGCTACTTCTTCATTGACATTATCCGCATACGCATCATCGGCTGGGTCAACCCGTGGACAGACCCATCAGGCAACTCCTATCAGATCGTACAATCACTGCTTGCAGTTGCAAACGGCGGCGCCATTGGAAGAGGACTGGGGATTGGGAGTCCGCTGCTCGTGCCAGTTGCGATCTCGGATTTCATCTACGCGGCGATAGCGGAAGAAACGGGCCTTATCGGGACCTTGAGCCTGCTTGCCCTCATCTGGTTGATTCTAGCCCGCGGCATGATCGTCGCCCTGCGCGCCGCGGACAGATTCCGCCGCTACCTCGCCGCCGGTGTGGTGGCCTACCTCGGAATTCAAAGCCTGCTCATCATCGGCGGGAATATACGCCTGCTGCCCCTCACCGGGGTAACCCTGCCATTCGTCTCCTATGGCGGCTCATCGTTGCTGACATCCTACGCTGCATTATTTCTGCTTCTCACCATCAGCAATGTGGAAGATGTCGAACCAGCCGCGTTGCAGGATCCAAAACCATACACGATCCTGACGGGCATTCTTGCACTGGGTCTCGCCGCTATTTCATTAAGCACGGCCTGGTGGTCAATCGTCCGCGGGCCAGACCTGCTCCTACGCACAGACAACCCCCGCCGCGCCATCGCAGACAGATACGTCCCGCGCGGTGAATTGGTGGATCGGGATAACCAGCCCATCAACATCACCGAAGGAGAAAGCGGCTCCTACCAACGAGTTTACCTATACCCCCAACTCGCTCCGGTTACTGGATACACGCACCCAGTTTATGGACAGGCAGGCATCGAAGCCACCCTGGATAATTACCTGCGCGGCTTGCAGGGAAACCCAACCAGCCTTATCTTGTGGGAGCAATTGATCTACGGCACTCCCCCTGCCGGGCTGGATGTGCGCCTCAGCCTCGACCTTGATTTGCAAGCCACAGCAGACCAATTACTGCAAGGCCATAGCGGCGCGATTATGCTGATGAATGCAGAGACGGGGGAAATTCTCGTGATGGCCTCTTACCCAACCTACGACCCGAACAAGTTGGACGAGGAAGGTGAAACGCTTTCACAGGATGAAACTTCCCCTTTGCTCAACCGCGCTTCACAGGGACTGTATCCAATTGGAACAGCGCTTACGCCTTTGATTCAAGCAGAGTTCGGGGACAGGCTGCCATCAAACTCTGAATTGCAGGCGTTTTATGAAAGGCTTGGTTTGCTTCAAACTCCTGAAATCAATCTGCCTGTTGCGCCAGAGGAAACGTACGACTCGTTGCAGGGCTTGCGAATCAGCCCCTTGCAGGCGGGCATTGCGGCAGCCGCATTGAGCTACAAAGGGATTTCCCCATCCCCGCGAATTGCAACAGCGGTCAACACACCGCAGCAGGGATGGGTGGTGCTTCCAGCGTTGAGCCAGCCCGTTGAGGTGATTCAATCGTCGGCGGCGAATGAGGCGGCTTTGTTCTTCATCCAGAAAGGGAAGCCGTATTGGAGTCATAGCGGGCTGGCCAGCGCGGATGGCACAACCGTCACCTGGCTGTTGGCGGGAACTTTGCCTGATTGGCAGGGCGCGCCGCTGGCGCTGGTGGTGGCGCTGGAAGAAAATAATATTTTTATTGCAAAAAGAATCGGGGAAAATATTTTGAACGCGGCGGGGTTGAATCAATAGAATAATAAAAAGGCCAGGCAATCATGCCTGGCCTTTTTTGATTTATTTTTACAAACCCTGATCGCTGTCTTTTGCGCCGTAGCTGGGGCCGCTCTTGAAAAATTCGTAGTTCGGCTGAATATCGGGGGTGAGATCCACAACTTCGCCAGCCGCAAGCTGTTTGGTGGTTTCGAGAACAATCGGTTTGCCGTGATGATTGGTGCCTTCAAAGTGACCTGTCAGGCCGACCCTGCTGATGTATTCGCCGCCCTTTGCGGTGTATGCGGCAGGGACTTCATCTTCGGGGAAGATGGCGGCGTATGGGCATTCAGGGACGCAGGCGCCGCAATCGATGCAGGTATCGGGGTCGATATAAATCCACGGCCATTCTGCAACAGGCTGGCCTGGAATCATACACTCGACCGGGCATACATCAATGCAACCGCGGTCACGAACGCATAAACTGGTGATAATGTGGGTCATAAGATTTTCTCCTTGTGGGATTATAGACAAACTTAATGACGTTATTATAACTTTGTTTATTCTCGTGACAAGGGCAAGGTTCGGTGTGAGGTTTCAAGTATCAGGTTTCAGGTTTCAGGTTTCAGGTTTTAGGTTTTAGGTTTCAGGTTTCAGGTAAAAAATAGGACAAGAAATTAGCCACTCCCCAAAAAAACACGCTCGTGGGTTTTCTTTCCACGAGCGTGTTTGTACAGGTTTTTGAGATTACTTCGCGGCAAACTTTTCAGCTACGGCATCCCAGTTGATCACATTCCAGAACGCGGTGATGTAATCGGGGCGGCGGTTTTGGTAATTGAGGTAATACGCGTGCTCCCACACATCAATGCCCATGATCGGGGTCAGGCCGTCAGAGAGAGGGCTGTCTTGATTGGCGGTGGAGACCACAGCGAGTCCGCTGCCCTTCTTCACGAGCCAAGCCCAGCCCGAGCCGAAGCGAGTTGTGGCAGATGTGGTGAATTCAGTTTTGAAATTGTCAAAAGATGTGAAGGAAGCATCCATCGCCTTGGCCAATTCACCCTTCGGTGCGCCGCCGGCGTTTGGCCCCATGATCTCCCAGAAGAGATTGTGGTTGTATGTGCCGCCGCCATGATTGCGGATAACGCCGCGTACGCCTTCGGGAACGGCGTTCAAATCACCGAGCAATTCCACGAGGGAGTTGCCAGCCAGTTGAGGGGTCTTATCCACAGCGCCGTTCAAATTGGTGATGTAGGTTTGGTGATGCTTGGTGTGGTGAATTTCCATGGTGCGCGCATCAATATGCGGCTCAAGGGCGTCGTATGCATATGCAAGTTTGGGAAGTTCAAAAGCCATGAGGTTCTCCTTGAAATAGGTCAATTATTTTTTATACCGTTCCGCAGGTTTGTGTAAATTCATGTGATTCACCACGGAACCTGCCGGACGTTACCCATAACGTATAATTCGATTTTACCTTGTAACCAACAAGCCCGCAAGAATTTGGACAATTTTTATACAAATATCATATAAATCAAGGCCTCACATGACAGACACCCGCGCCCGTCTCTTCCTGCCCTTCGCCATCGGTATCGCCGTCCTTGCCGTTTCCACCGCGAGCATTTTTATCCGTTTCGCGCAGGATGACGGAATGCCTTCGCTCGTGATTGCCGCATTAAGATTGACTTTTGCCACCGCTATTTTGACTCCGCTGGCGTTGACCCAACACCTTGACGAAATAAAACGCTTCACCCCCACCGAGATCCTGCTCGGTGTTTTCTCGGGCATTTTCCTGGCTGTTCATTTTGCCACGTGGATATCCTCACTCGAATACACGAGTGTGGCGAGTTCGGTTGTTTTTGTAACCACAGGCCCGCTGTGGGTGGCGCTGCTTTCGCCCATGCTATTGAAAGAACATCTCGCGCAGACAGCCCTTATCGGGTTGGCGATGTCCATCGTCGGGGGAACCATTATCGGTTTGTCTGATGCGTGCGTGTGGGACAGCGGCCTCACTTGTCCTGATCTCATCAACATCCTGCAAGGCCGCGCCATGTGGGGAAATTTCCTCGCGCTGGCTGGCGCATGGGCGGTGACAGGGTATCTCATCATCGGCAGAAAGTTGCGAGCGGGCATATCGCTTGTGCCGTACATTTTTTTAGTCTACGGCATGGCTTCGATTGTTTTGATTGTCATCATGCTCGCTTCGGGCAATTCGCCGTTTGGCTTTGCGCCCAAAACCTACGGCTGGGTTTTACTGCTCGCGATTCTTCCGCAACTGGTGGGGCATTCCACCTACAATTGGGCGTTGAAATATTTGCCCGCCGCGCTGGTAGCTGTAACCACGCTCGGCGAGCCGATCGGTTCTGCAATTCTGGCATTTTTCATTTTGAAAGAAACGCCAGCCATCACAACCATTCTTGGCGGTTTTTTTATTTTGACGGGTATTTATCTGGCATCGTCCCGCCGATGATCTGCGGGAGAAAAGGAATCATATAAATGAAGCTTCCATCACACCTTTATCTCGACCAACAAAACATCGCCTATGAAGCGCGCAGTTTCCCGCCTGAAACGGAGAAAGGCGCGGCCAATGTGGCGCGCGCGCTGGGTTTCCTGGAGCGGCAGGCTGTGAAGACTTTGATCTTTCAAGTGGATACAGGGGAATGTGCGCTGGTGATGCTCGGCGGCGATCAAAATGCGATTTCTGGAAATCTCAAAAAGGCGATTGGCTCACGCAATATTCAAATGGCACAGCCTGAAGTGGTGAAGCGAACAACGGGATATGTGATCGGCTCGATCCCCGCCTTTGGCTGGCAGCCAGAGGGATTCAGAACCTTCCTCGAAGCGAGCCTGGTGAATGAACCCATCCTCGGCACGGGGGCGGGTCAATGGGGCGAGGAGATCATGATCACGCCTGAGAATTTGGTGAAGGCAAGTAAGGCGAGTGTGGTGAATTTGACGGTGAGGATGGGGGAGTAGAGATTGGGGATTTTTTGCGCTTTGCCTTATTTTAATTTCAAACTGGTTTTAATTTCCGCAGGAGGGTCGAAAGATCATCCAGGGAAAGAAACGCATCCACAATGCGGGGGTCAAAATGCGAGCCTGAAAGTTCGCGGATACTTTTCTTCACTTCCGAAGGCTGGATGCCTTTGCGATAGGGGCGGTCCGACACCAGCGCATCCCACACATCCACCACGGCAAAGATGCGCGCCGCAAATGGGATATCCTCCCCTTTCAAGCCGCGCGGATAGCCCGTGCCGTCCCATTTTTCGTGATGACAATATGGAATGTCCAGCGCGGGGAGCAGGAATTTAATCGGGCTTAACATTTCATAAGCGTACATGGGATGTTTTTGAATCAAAGCCCGTTCATCATCCGAAAGCTTCCCAGGCTTGAGCAAAATCCCATCGGGAATGGCCATCTTCCCAATATCATGCAAGAGCGCGCCGCGGGTGATGTGAACGATCTCATCCTCTTTCAATCCCATGCCCCTGGCGAGGGTTTGCGTCAGCGCAGTGACGCGCCTGGTATGGCCTTCCGTTTCCTTATCTCTTAAATCCAAAGCGCGCACCCAGCCTTCGAGCGTGGCCTGATACGCGATTTCCAATTCATCCTTGCTGGCCTGTAACTCATCGAACAATCGGGCATTATGAATGGCAAGCGCCGCCTGGTTTGCAAATGCGGAGATCAACTCGAAATTTTCCTGCTGGAACACCCCCGTATGCGCGCGGTTATCCACATAAATTACGCCGATCAGTTGATCTTTTATGCTTAGCGGCACGCATAAAATGGATAATAAATGATAGGCCGCCACACTGAACTGCGCTTCGAAACGCGGGTCTTCCTGGGCGTTCGTGGTTAAGACAAGCCTGCCCGTTTCGACCACGCGGTTGATCACCGTTTTACTGACGGCAAATTGATCCTCGTCCAAATCCACGTGATCCAACCCGCGCGCCACATGAACTTTCAAATTTCCATCAGACTCGCGCAGCATAAGGAAGCCGCGTTCCGCCCGCATCAAGCGGATCAACCTATCCATCACATCGGATAAAACCCGCTTCAGCCCCAGTGAAGAGTTGATCGTGCTCCCAATCTGCACCAACGCCTCGAACTGGGTTTCATGCCTTTGCATCTGTTTGGATACGGCATTCTTTACCTTGTTCAAGGCGCTTGCCGCCTGCGTCAGTTCCCGTAAAACCTGGGGGGTCTGGCTGTCGCTCGTTTGGGCAAGACTCTTCATGGCATTGGAGAGTAGGTTGCCTATCTCCCAAAGCTGCTCTTGAATAGCGTTTGAGTCGGATGGTTGTTTCATTTTGGCTGTTCCTTCTCGCATCTACAATGGACTTTATCAGTAATAAGCGAAAAGCCTGCTTTGGACGCTGACACCTGCGCTTGCGCCAGGTGCAAGTGAAAACGCTGATTTTCGCTGATTCAAAAAAGAAAGATCAGCGTTTTCTGCGCGCTTCGCAGTCAGCGTCCCATTTTTTATTTCCGATAAAGTCTAATGAATTATGAACATAACAATAAAATGGTCGAACCTACAATTTGGGCAAAACAATGGATTGCTGTTTCTGGTATTTTCCCTTTTTATCCGCGTAGGAAATATCGCATTCTTCATCCGCCTCGAAGAACAACACTTGCGCCAGGCCTTCGTTTGCATAGATTTTGGCAGGCAACGGTGTTGTATTGGAAATCTCAAGCGTGACAAATCCCTCCCACTCAGGCTCGAACGGCGTCACGTTGACGATGATCCCGCAACGCGCATAAGTGGATTTTCCCAGGCAGACCGTCAACACCTTGCGCGGGATGCGGAAATATTCCACCGTGCGCGCCAGGGCAAAGGAATTCGGCGGGACAACGCACACATCTCCCACAAAATCCACCATCGATTTTGTATCAAAATGTTTCGGGTCCACAGTGGCGGAGAAAACGTTGGTAAAAATCTTGAACTCGTTGGCAACGCGCACATCGTAGCCGTACGATGAAACCCCATACGAAATCACCCCTTCTCGAACCTGATTTTCAATAAACGGCTCGATCATCTTGTGTTCGTGCGCCATCTTGCGGATCCAGTGATCTGGCTTCAATCCCATGCTATTCTCCTTGGCCTTGTTTGATATAACCATCCACGATTTTATAACAAAATTGTATAGTTTTAATTGCAATTTCTGTATATAATCCGCCTCACGGTCGTCTACCGGCCGATTCCAACAAAAGAGGCAACTATGAAAAAATTCTTTGGCTTTCTCGGTAACGAAGTATTTTTAGGAACAATGATTGCATTATTGAGCGTTTTCACCGCCGTTGCAAGCTACCAGGGCGCCATGGCCGACTCGGAGCAAAACAAGTATGAAATTCTGGGAATGCAATTCTTAAATGACGGCAACGCTGAGTATCTCACAGCAAATCAGGAGATCACGCAGGATTATTCCTATTACGACAACTGGTACTTGAATGTGGATGAAAGACCCGAGATCGCCGAATATTACGAAGGCGACTTCTCCCAGCCTTTGCAGGATGCCATCGCCCGCAATGACGGTATTTGGGACGAAACCTACTACAACGATATGCACGCTTATCCTGACAGCCTGTTCGACCAATCAGACACCAATTTTGAGCTCGGCTCCAAATACGACGAACGCGGCGACCAACTCCAACTCGTCATGCTCATCATGGCTCTTGGCCTGGCGCTCGCGGCCTGGGGTTCCCTGCTCGGCGCCGAAAGCAACATGCGCACTATGTTCTCCCTGTTTGGTCTGCTCGCCTTCCTCGCAGGCATTTACGTCTATTTAGTTATGGTTCCAGTTGTGGTTGTGCCTGTCTGATCACCGTCACCAAATAAAAAGGCGAACTGAAAAACAGCTCGCCTTTTTATCAATATTTCACTTAACAGTTTGGGAACATTTTACTCACTCACCTTACGCACCGCCCATGATTCCCTCCCGAAGAACATCGGGACGATGTGAGCGGAGCGAAGGGTCTCTAAGATAGTCGTAGAGACCCTTCGCTATCGCTCAGGGCGACATGACCCTAAAACACGCAAAACTGCGTAAGGTGAGTTAACAGACAGCAAGGGAGCACTCAAAGGTTGTTAGTCATCAGGCTCAAGCCGCCGTCCTCGGCGGCGTTTCACGAGTAAATTCTTCGCCGAGGACAGCGAAGGGAGCAACTCATCTACAAACTTTTAGCGCGCCCGTTAACAGTTCGGGAACATTTTACTCATTCTCGTTGGTATACTATAGACCATGACACCCCAAACCTATCGGCAAGCCGTCAACGAATGGCGCAAGGAACGCAATGAAACCATCCGCAAAGAAAATGGGTGGCTTGCGCTTTCAGGACTGTACTGGCTCAAACTTGGAAAGAATCAAATTGGTTCCGACGCGAAATCTGAAATTCAATTGCCCGAACGCATCCCTGCCAACATCGGTTATTTCGACTACAACGGCAAATCCGTCTCCTTTCGCGCGGCTTCGGGCCACAAAGCCCAGGTGAACGACAAACAAACAGACTTTGCCATTCTTCAACCCGATCTATCCGAAAACCCCAGCTATATTAAATTGCAGGATGTTCAACTCGTCATCATTCAACGCGGCAATCGGATGGGCGTACGTATGTGGGATAACCAGCGCGAAGAGCGGCGCTCCTTCCCCGCCCGCAGCTGGTACGACATCGACGAAAAATTTCGCCTCCCTGCAACATACACCGCCTACGACCGCCCAAAGATGGCGTATTTCCCGGACATCACCGGTGAAAAATCCGAATTCCCCGTGGATGGATATTTATCCTTCGCCTTTGAAGGGAACCATTATCAACTGGATATCAACAAAGAAAATGACGGCACACTCTTCATCCGTTTCCGCGACCCCACCAGCAAGGATGAAACCTACCCCACCGGCCGCTACCTGAAAGCAGACGCGGACTCGGACGGCAAAATTTTCATTGACTTCAACAAAGCCTACTGCCCGCCCTGCGCGTTTACAGACTTTGCCACCTGCGTCTTTGCCCCCGAACAAAACCTTTTGGATTTCAACGTAACCGCCGGCGAAACCTACCTCCGCCACCGCGAACCCTAAAAACAAAAACAGCCGCAAGTTCAACAGAAGAGCCGGGAATTCCCGGCTCTTCTGTTTTTTCGTTTTTGCTTATTTCACGTTCACAAGGCAGTACCTACGGCACATAGTACTCGATCACCAACTGCGGACGGTTGGCTGCGCCGGCATTGCCGCTGTAGATCTTGAGGAAATCCGCGCCGAGATCGTTGTTGTCGTCCGTTTTGAAGCGCAGGCGGAATTGGGTGATACCCAGCTTGTGAATGTATTGGAAGTTCACCGCGTTGAGCGCTTTGATATACCAGTTACTGACCGTGGCGCTGGTATAGACCAGCACCCCGTTCTTGCTGGCTGTGGCTTTGAAATCGTTGAGTTGCAGGGCAGAGTTGGCGCTCAAGGGTCCCTTGCGGATATCCGCTATCAGATTGCCATGTGTGGTGAAGGGTGACGTTCCTGTGAAGCCAATGTGCTTGAACTTGAGGCTGACCTTGGTGATGATGGCATTATCCGGCAGGGAAGCGGTGTTGAAAGAGAGGATGGCGCGGTATTGCCTGTTGGCTGCGTTGTCGCCCAGGTAAAGCTGGGCGGCGGCAGAGTTCATCGTCCCGCCCACACCGCTGGTCTCCGTGGATTCGAGAACGAAGCCGTCGTTTCCTCCCACCGAGCGAAGGGTAAGGGTGGCATTGCTCTCCACCGAGCCGACATCGCAATGCGCGCCTTGCGGACGGGTGCGGCCATTTTGCGAGGCGTTATTGACCGGCGCGGCGGCGCAGGTGGCATCGTCGCCCGCGTCAATGGCGGGGGAGCCAGGGTTGAGGGGCAGATAGGCCGGGGAACCCGTCAACAGGCCGAGGTTTGGGTCTGAGGCGCTGGTCACATCGCAAGGAAGGCTGCCAGCGGATTCGATCAGGTTATTTAGCGCAGTCACGGTATCGGTATTTGTACTGCAATCGCCGTCGCCGTTTGTGGAGTTGGCAATAATGGTGTTGTAGAGATTCAAATCGCCCTGATTTTTGATGCCGCTCCCTGCGGCGAACGAGGAGTTATTGGAGAAGGTGCTGTTGATGACGGTGGCTGTGCCGTTGTAGTTGTAAAACCCGCCGCCATCACCGGCTGTGGCGGAATTGCCGTAAAAAGTGCTGTTGGTGATGATGACCGTGCCGCCGGCATTATCCACCCCGCCGGAGGCATCTGCCGCATTGTTGAGAAAGGCGCTGTTGGCGATGGTGACCTGCCCTTGATCGTTTGCCAGCCCACCGCCGTACGCACCGCTGGCGTTGCCGTGTTCGACGGTGATATTTTGCAGGGTAAGGAAGACGGTCGGCGCAACGGTGAATGGACGATACAGATCGTTGCCGCTCACGCTAACGTCTCCGCCGCCGTCAATAATGAGACCCAGCCCGCCGTTGATACTCTGCAAGCTTGAACCAAGTGTGATGACGGCAGAGCCAAGCGCGCCGTCGAACACGATGGTGTCAAGGCCAGTCCCCGCGGCGCAGGCATCCACTGCGGCGTTGGTGTTGGCGGCTTCGATGGCTTCGCGCAGGGAGCAGTCGCCGTCGCTGTTGAGTTCATCGGTGGCGGTGTTCACGGTGATGGTGGCGCTGGGAGTTTCAAAGCGGGCGATGTAATCTGCACTTCCATTCCCGCCTGCATTCGTGAACTGCCCGCCCGCGTACACATCCCCCCCACTGACGGCGATGGCAACGGGTAGACTATTCAACGGAGTTGCGCCCAGCGCAGACCAGGTAGAGCCGCTCCATTTGGCAATGTAATCCGCATTCACATCCCCGCCTGCATCCGTGAACAACCCGCCCGCGTACACGTCCCCTCCGCTGGCGACGGTGAGGCCATAGACTCTATTATTCAACGGCGTCACGCCCAGCGCAGACCAGGCCGAGCCGTTCCATTTGGCGATGTAATCCGCATTCGCATCCCCGCCTGCATTTGTGAACTGCCCGCTCGCGTACACATCCGTTCCGCTGACGACGATGTCAAGGGCCATCTCATTCAATGGCGTTGCGCCCAGCGCAGACCATGCCCCGCCGCTGAATTTGGCGATGAAATCCGCATTCGCATCCCCGCCTGCATTAAAAAACCCCCCGCCCGCGTACACATCCGCTCCGCTGACGGCGACGGCATAGACCCAGTCGCTCAACGGCGTTGCGCCCAGCGCAGACCATGTCGAAGTCGAACCGCTGAATTTGGCAATGTAATCCGCATTCGCATCTCCGCCTGCATCCGTGAACTCCCCGCCCGCGTACACATCCGCCCCGCTGACGGCGACGGCGTAGACAAAATTATTCAACGGCGTCGCGCCCAGCGCAGACCATGCTGAGCCGTCCCATTTGGCGATGTAATCCGCATTGATATCATTGCCCGCATTTACGAATGCCCCGCCCGCGTACACATCCGTCCCGCTGACAGTGATGGCGTAGACAAAATTATTCAACGGCGTCGCGCCCAGCGCAGACCATGCCGAGCCGTTCCATTTGGCAATGTAATCCGCATTGATATCATAGCCCGCATTTAAGAACTCCCCGCCCGCGTACACATCCGTCCCGCTGATGGCGATGGCATTAATAAAGCTATTTACCCCATCTCCCAGCGCGTTCCACGTATTGGGGACAGCCAGCGGTTTGAAGACCGGCCCAAGCGCAGGGTCGAGGCTGATATCGAAATTGGTAATGTCGAGTTCTCCGCTATAGCCTGCGCTCAAATCCAGCGTGCCGTCTGCGTTAAGCAGGCGCTCCACGGGCAGGGCAGTATTACCCTCCGCGGCCTGGGCGGGCGTAGCGCCACCGAGCAATGAAGCCAGCAAGACAAAGGCAAACAAAAAATTAAATGGAAACTTTGAAAAACGGAATTTCATGAGCATTTCTCCTTTGTGGGTTGGATATACCAGAGTGGAAAGACCGCAAGAGATTTATCCCGCGCCTTCGCTTCGAGTATATTGAAAAGTTTGAACGCGAGATATTGTATGAGAATTATCTGGATTAGGCAACCATCCAAAAGGGGGAAAAAAACCAGCCCCCGCATCCTTCTGGACGCGAGGGCTGATTCTGTTTTCTCCATCAATCCCCCGGCTGATGGTTTTTCAAATTACCCGCAGTTTCCTACGGCACATAGTATTCGATCACCAACTGCGGACGGTTGGCCGCGCCCGCATTGCCGCTGTATATCTTGAGGAAATCCGCGCCGAGATCGTTGTTGTCGTCCGTTTTGAAGCGCAGGCGGAATTGGGTGATACCCAGCAGGTTGATATATTGGAAGTTAGCTGTGTTGAACGCTTTGGTATACCAATTATTCACCTTGGCGCTTGTAAAGGATAGCACGTTGTTCTTGCTGGCAGCAGCTTTGAAATCATTGAGTTGCAAGACAGCGCTATTGCTGAACGCTCCCTTGCGGACATCCACCAGCAGGTTGCGGTGGGCGCTAAAGGGTGAGGTCCCTGTGAAGCCGATATGCTTGAATTTAAGAACGACCTTTGTGATGACGGCGGTGTCGGGCAGGAGGGAGGTGTCGAAGGAGAGGATGGAGCGGTACTGCTTGTTGGCGGCATCATCGCCAGTGTAGAGTTGTGTGGCGGCGCTGTTCATTGTGCCACCCAGGCCGCTGGTCTCAGATGATTCGAGAATGAAGCCGTCTGGTGCGCCGTCGGAAAGAACTACTGTTTTATCTACCCAACGCGCAAAGATTTGCAGGTTTCCGCCGATTCCATTGACAGTATCCGAATTCGGTTTCGTATCATCCGAACCAGACAACGCTGCGGAATATTGGGCAACCTCAATGTAGTAGGTTGTATTTGCAGTGAGATTCGAGACAACGCGAGATTGGTACGTGCTATCAACATCGTCATTGCAGCCCAGGGAAGTCAGGCTTCCCCGCGCGCCTGTCCACACTCCTAAAACGGTATCGTAGGAACTGCCCTTGGTATCCACAACCAGCGCGCCAGATATTGTTGGAGTAAACGTGTACCAGACAGTGGCGGCGCCCGGCGCACGATTGCAGTCGGTGAATGCAGGATCGTCTGCCGCAGTAGTAAATGTTGTGGTATCCAGTGACAGCAATGAAGGTAGTGCGGGGATGAGAATTGAGTCATCGAAGTCGTCGCCAATTAGAACGGGGGTGGCCGTTGTGGTGAATGACCACCAGGTATTTCCGTTCGCATAGGTTGTGCCAATACCGTTGACGGCGCGCACTTGCCAGTAGTAGGTTGTGGATATACTCAGTCCCGTCAAATTGGCGCTGGTGTTCAGGCTGTTGGTTATCCATGAACCGCCGCAGGTTTGATCGTCGGTTGTGTCGTAGCAGTACTCATAGAACATGGCGCTGCCTGCCGGGTTCCACATCAGGGTCGGGTTGATCGGCTGATCGATGGCCCCGTTTGCGGGAATGTTCTTGTTGAATGCGCCGGGCAGATTTCCCGTAGTGAACGACCAGTGCGCCGAACTGCTGCCGTTTGAGTAAGTGACGCCAAAACTGTTCGCAGCGCGCACGTGCCAGTAGTAAGTTGTCCCCGGGTTCAACCCGCTGAGGCCGACACTTGTGTTCACGCCAACGCTCGTCCAGGTGTTAATGCAAATGTTGTCGTTGGTGGTGTCGTAACAATAGTAGTAATTTGTCGTTCCGCTGGCCGCGCCCCACATCAGGGTCGGGCTGGTCGAATAGTTAGCGCCCGCATTCGACGGACTGCTCTTGTTGAACGCGCCTGGGGCGCTTCCCGTGGTGAACGACCAGAAGGCGGTGGTGGAGGCGTTGGAGTAAGTGGTACCGTTGATGGTGAGGGCGCGGATGTGCCAGTAATAGGTGGTACCCGCGCTCAAACCGCTAAGGGCTTTGCTGGTGGCGGCGCCATTGCTGGTCCAACTGGAGCAGGCATTATCATTGGTTGTATCATAGCAATATTCATACGAGGTTGCGCCACTGCTGGAACCCCATTGCAGGGTGGGGCTAAGGGACTGTCCAGTCGCGCCGTTAGCCGGGGATGTTTTATTGAAGGCTCCGGGTACTGGAGCCGTGGTGAATGACCAGAAGGCGGGATAACTCCCATTTGCATAGGCTGTATAGGAGTTCCCAAAGCTGTTGGTGGCCTTTGCCTGCCAATAGTAGGTTGTCCCCGGGTTCAGGTTGAGGGTGACGCTTCTACTTGCGCCGGTCACCACCCACAGGAGACAACTGTTGTCGTTGGATGTATCATAGCAATAGGCATATTGTGTCGCGTTTGCGCTCGCTCCCCAGCTAAGCGTCACTACGGCTGATTGATTAATCACCCCATTGACCGGACTTATCTTGATAAACGCGCCGGGTGCGCTACCAGTATTGAACGACCACCACGTGTTGGGTGCATTGGCATAGGTTTGACTCAGGGCGCTACTGGCGCGCACCTGCCAGTAATAGTAGGTCGATGGACTCAGTCCGCTGATGGCCTTGCTGGTACTTGTACCCGTACTCACCCAACTCGTATTGCAGGTGTTGTTGTTGCTCGTATCGATGCAGTATTCATAGACAGGCGACCCACTGCTCGTTCCCCAACTCAGCGTCAGGCTTCCAGCCTGGCCGGTTACCCCATTGGCCGGACTGCTCTTGTTAAATGCGCCCGGCTTGCTGGCGCGATAATCGATCGTATTTTGAAAGATGGACATGCCCGCCCATTTCTCATCGTATCCGCGCGATTTCCAGGCAGCCCAATATTGGCTGAAGGTGTCGTCGTTCTGATGGTAGAAAGTATCCCAGATCTCGGCAATATTCCCATTCAGGTACGTGTCGGTACCCTCATTTGCCGTATCCAGAATATCCCACAGAGCGCCGGTCACGCGCCCCTCCACAGTATCGCCATCTGACCAGTCGGTTGTGCCCCAAGTGGGCGTTTCGAGATTGATTTCGCCTCCTGTGGAATAATAATAAACGGGCTCGTTGTTGACAGCGCTACTGAAGAAAGATGCCCAGCCTTCCCTCCAGGCGCAGCCGGTGTTGGATGCGTCCGGTATGTCATGAGGCGATGGGCAGGCAGTGGGCGGACTATAATTGCCATAAATGGTGTACATGATATTATGGCCGTATTCATGGTTAACTACTGTTATTGATGTTTGAGGGGCTGCGCCTTTAAGGTAGATATTTCCACCGTCAATATAATAATTGCCGGTAGTGCTGTTGCTTTTCCATTCCACGGTGGCCGGGCCGATGGTCTCCTGCGGAGACTGATATTGGCCGGTGTTGTGGAAGATATATTCCCAGCCCCGGATGAGATCGCTCTCGACCCAAAAAGCCACCCGGTCGGCCCCTGTCGCGTCAATCCACCAACCGCCAATATCGCCGATGCAGCCCGAAGGCGTATTGAAGACGGATATTCCCGACCATATCGTAAATGCATTCTGGTAATCGTTTGTTGTACCGACATCCGGATTGACAACGGCGAGGATGTCATTGTTGGGGCTAAAATTCGTCCACGATCTGGCAACCGTCCTTACTCCGGTCGGGTATGGGTTCGCAACATTTGGACAGGAATAATTGCCATCATCGTCCACCCAGCACCATTGTAGATGCGCGCCGCTGGAAGCATTGACCACCTCAACGAGCATGTGATCTGCGCCGGCAGCAATCCCATTTCGGTCAGCGTATCCCACCCAGCCAATGACCGTCAGGGTAGAACAGGCCACCTCATTTATGTTTGAAGGCGGCAGGTAACTATCCTCCAGCGGCAGCGTCTGAACAGGATTTGAAGGCGGAGGAGGGACAATTTCTGAGGCTTTCCGTAATGGAGGCTGCTCCGTTGAAATCAGTTCTCCATTCCCAGCCTCTAATTGCTTACCAACAACCATTCGCTTTCCTGGGGGAACTGGAGCGTAGCCAAGTGTGCTTTTCTGTTGACCTATGTTCAAATATAATTCCGCCAGATCACCCCAGGAGTTATTCTGGTCTATATAACGCAGCGTACGACAATACAAAGCCTCATCACCACCATTGATAAAAGAGATTGATACCGACAAGGTAACCGGTTGACCCGCGGCGATGTCGCCCTGCCATGTTAAGTTCCCGCTGAGCAAACGGGCATCGGGTGGAAGTTCGATCACAACCTGGGTTCCGGGTGCGTCACGATCGCTTGATACGGTGCAAGTCAATAGGCCTGGGTTGCCAACGGTGGGGAGAGGATTTAACTCCAATAAGGCATAGAGGGGTGGGTGGGGATCGCTCCTGGAAATTTGCTCCAGTGATCTTCCCGTGCTTTCCCGTTTTGTATCTGGTATTCCGATCAGAAGAAACGGGATTAGACAAAGTATCATGATTCGATATCTCTTGTTCATGGTGATTCTCCTTTCGTTCTATAGGATCATGGACGATATTGCTGGGTCGGATAATTTCTGTTCAAATGATTTATCTAATTTATTGGGTCTGATATATCTTAATTGAAACAGGCATTGCTCATGCAATGCCTGTTTCTTTGTTGTAAATTTCGATATTAAATCGAGAGGGGGTCCGGACAAATTTACGAGAATCTCCACGTGTGATCTGAAAAATGGCGTTCGGTTGACTCTGTTTTGCCTAATCACAATTTTCTGAATTAGTCTTATGGCCTTATTTTAGGCATTCTGTAATTAATTTCAAGTGCTATCTGTCATATGGGTGTGGTCTAAAGTTTCGGAAAATAGGAGTAAGATGGGGAAAATGGAAGAAG
>CAKKRM010000087.1 GCA_919902735.1 Anaerolineales bacterium
CCGATCCAAATCCCCATTCAACCCCGCATCCTTCCGCATAATATCCCGCGATGATTTGATGAGAGAGGAGAGCGAGGCTTTGGTGTTGTGTACAACCTCCGCTTTGGGCTTGCGAGCCTTGGTCACTTTTTCTTCTTTGGGGGCAGGGCTTTTTGTTCTGGGCATGAGTATCCAATTTATTTTGAGAAAATAATAATTATCAACCAGAGTTTAATTGGTTATGGCGTACCATCAAGGATTTCAGGAGCCGTTCATATCCATCTTCTTCAAAAAGATTAACGTATTGAATACCAGAAAGCCCAAGGGGTATATTGCACTCCTCAAGTTTAGCTGGAATCAAGAAAATATTCTCAAACGGCTGTTCTTGTGCAATGTCAATAGCCATCCTTAGTTCTTTTTGGAGATAGCCTGTTTTAGAAACACTCTCTTTTGAAAGAAACAAAATTACAACATTAGAATCTCTAAGGGCATTGATAATTTCCGAATTCCAATCTTGCCCTGGTAATAATTCTTTTTCATCAAGCCAAGGACGAAATCCATTATTGAGGAGCTTTTGATATATATCCCTGACCATTGGTTTATCGTTTGATGAGTGGCAAAGAAATATTCGCAAGGGGAATCTGAATTTATCTGTGTGCAGAGAACGAACTTCGATAAAAGTGGATGAGTTCTTCCATGTACGCTCAAAAATTTCTGTAAACTGGACTACGTCATTAGACGAGTTTGTAATTGTTGGCAATACTTCTTCATAGAATGCGATCGGTTTACTTGCAACCACCTTCTTGTCTACAACAACAAACCAAGAAAGAATAGGTGAAGTATGAAACCTTACATCTGCATTAATGCTTCGAGCAATTCCCGAGTTAATTGCAATTTTAAAATCATACTCATCTTTTGGGAGTGTGGCAGCATGTAAATGTTTATCTAACCATGGAGAATTAATAGAGGGAAAAAGAAATCTAACTTTCACACCTTTTGCTATGCTTTCCATCAATAGTTTTTGATTATCCCCAACCAACAAGCCTCCTACAAAGACATAAGCATCTATAGACTCTTTTGCGTTCATCAACATCTCGGTCAAATCAATATCATCCATAGAATTTTCCTTTCGGTAAATCATTTTTATATAAACGCTATTCACTCATACAAAAACTTCTGCAACTCATCCACCGCCTGCAACATCTTCTCCGCCCCGCCAAACAACTGGTAAATCTCATATGTCGAACCATAGCGATCAAACGGCGAGACCTGTAACACACGTGGCAACTGGTCAAATTCACCAATCCCATAGTCCGCATACTTCTCCAGCAAAGTCTCCAAAATCTCCCTTGCCGCAGGTGTAAAGGTATTGAAGAAATTGGATTTCTTCTGGCGCAGCTTCTCAGCCCGTTCACGGCGTGTTATCAACGGCGCGTTATACGCCACGTGCAGCAGCAAATCCAAAGCGTCGGCATCTTCCTGATGCGTGACATGCGCAAGGTGATCAGGGTCAATGCCTCGGGCGCGCAGTTGATTCAAAATCTCTGCACGTTGCTCGGCTTTTGACCAATTCTGCTTCAAATGTTCCGCCGTCAAATTCAAGCGGCGGATATTATCCGATACATAATCCGTGAATTGAACCGTCTTGAGCACATTGCCGTCGGGGTCCAATTCAAACGCCTGCTCGCCTGCAATATATACTTGCACATTGTCCAGATAATACTTACGCGGTAGTTCACCAAGTTGACGTTGTTGACCTAACAGGTCTCTGAGACCTGTTAGGTCTTGCTCAGGTTCGAGCGTCCCTTCTTCGCTATCTTCAATCTTGGTTTCATTGCCTTCCGCATCAATCTCAGATTTCATCACCCGCACAGGATCGCCATCAAAAGCAGGATCATAAAACAACTGCGTCGCGCCTACATAATCAATGATCGTAAACCAGAACTTATTATGCTCCTCTGAAACACGCGTCCCACGTCCGATGATCTGCTTGAAATCAATCATCGAGCTGATCGGCTTGAACAACACAATATTTCGACATGTCGGCGCATCCACACCTGTGGTCAGCATTTGCGAAGTAGTCAGAATAACGGGCGTCTCTTTTTCAGGGTCTTGAAAGTTATCCAAATGTCCGCGCCCAATAGCCTGTTCATCACTGACAACTCGCGCAACATAATCCACGTGAATTCTTGATAAATCCGCGTTCAAGTTATTCAACGCCTTGCGCATGTCCAACGCATGTTCCTGATCCACGCAAAAGACGATTGTTTTATCAAAGCGGTTGGTTCTTTTTAGATATTCGGTCAAATGCCTTGCGACAACTTCCGTGCGGGAAAGCAGGGACACAAGCCGCTCGAAATCCTTCGTCCCATACAAATCAGGCGGAATCTCACGCCCAAAGCGATCCAGCACGCCAGGGTCAATTTGCAGTCCGCTCGCATCTACATCGGGAATCACTCGATACACCCGATACGGCGCAAGGAAGCCATCGTCAATGCCTTGGCGCAAACTATAGGTGTAAATCGGGTCACCGAAATAATTGTAGGTATCAATGTTGTCATCACGTTTCGGCGTGGCAGTCATCCCAATTTGAGTTGCGGACTCAAAATACTCCAGTATTTTGCGCCAACTGCCTTCTTCGTTTGCCGAGCCGCGATGACACTCGTCAATAATGATCAGGTCAAAGAAATCTCTTGGATACTTCTCGTAAAGGTTCTCGCCCGTCACTGGGTTTGCCAGTGATTGATATAACGCAAAATACACTTCGCGGCTCTTGGTAGCTTTGCCTTTGATCTTATGTAAAGCCTGTCCCATCGGTGAGAAGGTGCGGTCTTTGGCTTGGTCAATCAATACATTACGGTCTGCCAGATACAAAATGCGTTTCTTGCGCTTTGACTTCCACAATCGCCATACAATTTGAAAAGCGACAAAGGTTTTCCCTGTCCCTGTTGCCATTGTAAGCAGGATGCGGTTCTGTCCAGCCAGAACAGCATTCACAGCCTTATTGATGGCAACCTGTTGATAATAACGAGGTTGTTTTCCACCCACTTCTTCCCAATAGGCTGATAATGAATCGGTCTCGTCTTTTTTATCTTCAAACTTGAACGTGCCTTTAAGTCTTCCCCATAATTCATCAGGTGTTGGGAACGTGTCTAAATCCCGCTCCATTCCAGTAATAAAGTCATGCTCCACAATCCCTTTGCCATTACTTGAATATGCAAATTTCACATCCATCATTTCGGCATATTGCATGGCTTGCTGCAATCCTTTGGCGGGATGTGCATATTCTGCTTTCGCTTCCACAACCGCAATCGGAATATTTTGCCGAATGAACAACGTATAATCAGGACGCAGACCTTCCTTGCGTGTGTGCCTGTCGCCAATCGGCACGATTCGTCCGCGCGTCAATATCATCTGTTCGGTGATGTACTCATCATCCCATCCAGAGGTATGTAACTTGGGGACTATGTAGGTTCTACAGGTATCGGCTTCTGTTGGCATGGGTTACCCCATTGTTTTCCCCAAGTATACCCGACCCTTTCTCGCAAGTCCTGCGAATTTTCTGACTTGTTCTGCGCGCACTTCATCCCTCATCCTTCATCCTTTGCCCTTTCCCCCAAATGGTAAAATACTTAAATGACTGACATCATCACCATCATCGGCGGCGGACTGGCTGGCAGTGAAGCCGCCTGGCAAGCCGCTCAAAGCGGACTCCACGTCAAGCTCTACGAAATGCGCCCCATTAACCCCACAGGCGCGCATCTCAGCGGCGACCTCGCCGAACTGGTCTGCTCCAACTCGCTGGGTTCCAACCTGCCAGACCGCGCCTCGGGCGTGCTGAAAGCTGAATTGCGAACGATGGACTCCCTCCTCCTTCAATGTGCCGAAGCCACCGCACTCCCCGCAGGCGCAGCCCTCGCCGTGGATCGTGAAGCCTTTGCGCGCATGGCAACCGAACGAATAGCCAATCACCCCAACATCGAAGTCATCCGCGCAGAGATGAAGGAAATCCCAGATACCCCCGTCATCATCGCCAGCGGACCGCTCACCTCCGAAAGCCTCTCGCAATCCATTGCAAAGCTCAGCGGAGAGGAACATCTCTTCTTCTTCGACGCCATCGCGCCCATCGTCCATGCCGAGAGCATCAACATGGATGTTGCCTTCCGCGCTTCCCGCTACGACAAAGGCGATTCAGAAGAAGGCGACTACATCAACTGTCCCTTCACCAAAGAAGAATACTACGCCTTCGTGGATGCGCTTCAATCCGCCGAACGCATTGAACTTCGTTCCTTTGAAGCAGCAATTAAAGCAGGCGTCAAAGCAGGTCAATTCTTTGAAGGCTGCCTGCCCGTCGAAGTGATTGCCGAGCGCGGCGTAGACTCTCTCGCCTTCGGCCCCATGCGCCCCGTCGGCCTGCGTGACCCGCGCACAGGCAAACGTCCGTATGCCGTTGTTCAACTTCGACAGGATAACCTCGCGGGCAGTTTGTACAACCTCGTTGGCTTCCAGACCAATTTGAAATTCCCCGAACAAAAAAGAGTCCTGCGCATGATCCCCGGACTCGACCATGCCGAGTTCGAGCGCTACGGACAAATGCACCGCAACACATTCATCGCCTCGCCCAAACTTTTGCGTCCCACTCTTCAACACATTACCCGCGATGATCTTTTCTTCGCAGGTCAGATCACTG
The DNA here is from genome assembly GCA_919902735.1 of Anaerolineales bacterium. Classification (GTDB taxonomy): domain Bacteria; phylum Chloroflexota; class Anaerolineae; order Anaerolineales; family Villigracilaceae; genus Villigracilis. Next base: position 4,670 of record CAKKRM010000087.1, read on the forward strand.
GCGTGGAAGGCTACATGGGCAACATCGCCACGGGCCTACTTGCGGGGATCAACATGGCAAGATTGGCGCAAGGCCAATCACTACTGACCCTTCCAAATGAAACCATGCTCGGCGCTCTCTGTCACTACGTCACCCACGCCAGCCTCAAAGATTTTCAACCCATGAAAGCCAATTTCGGCATCCTGCCCCCATTGGAAAACCTCCCCAAAAAGATCGGCAAACACGAACGCGGTCAACTCTACGCCGAAAGAGCCGCGCAAGCGCTTAATGGATATCTAACCCACGCCATGTCATTGCGAGAAGGGCTTCAGCCCGACGAAGCAATCTCACATCAATAGTGGATTGCTTCGGGCGAAAGAACATCGCCCTCGCAATGACGAGACGAGTAACAATGACCAAACGCTCCGCCACTCTCTACCTCCTTTTGATCTTCGCTCTTCTGGCCCTGGTTGCAGGCTGGTACATCGCTTCTTTCCTAAACCGTGAGCCTGATTCGGTTTCCTTCGACAGTTCCCGCGCCTACGCAGACGTGCAGACACAAGTCGCCTTCGGGACGCGAATGCCTGGGTCGGCAGGCCATGCCCAGGTCCGGGAATGGATGCGCGCCGAATTGGAATCAGCAGGCTGGGATGTTCAAGTCCACGAATCAGAACGCATGGGGCATCCTATCTTCAATATCATCGCCAAACGCAACGCCGAACCCCCGCAGATCATCCTCGGCGCTCACTACGACACGCGCATGATCGCCGACAACGACCCCGACCTCACCAAGCGGGCAGAGCCTGTCCCCGGCGCAAATGACGGCGCATCTGGCGTCGCGGTTCTCCTCGAACTCGCCCGCTCTCTGCCCGAAGACACTGCCCCCGTTTGGCTGGTCTTCTTCGACGCCGAAGACAATGGCCGCATCAATGGCTGGGACTGGATCCTCGGCTCGCGCGCCTTCGTTGAAGAGATACAAGTTCAACCCCGCGCCGTCGTTATCGTCGATATGATCGGCGACGCCGACTTGAATATTTATTTGGAAAAGAATTCCAACGCAACCATCCGCGCTGAAATTTGGAACACCGCCGCTACATTGGGCCATGGCGATGTCTTCATCAACGAAGAGAAATTTAGTATGCTCGACGATCACACTCCGTTCAACGAAGCGAACATCCCCGCCGTAGACATCATCGACTTCGACTACCCCTACTGGCACACCACCCAGGACACCCCCGATAAAGTCTCTGCAGAATCACTACAAGCTGTCGGCGACACCCTCTGGCATTGGATCGTCGATGGACAATAGACTACAGACAACTGACCACAACTCATTTACCGTGGTCTATCGTCCATGGGTCTGTCGTCTAAAACTATGTTCAAAACCCTAAACTCGGCGTACACTTAAGCCAATGACCTTACAAGCCTCGCTGCAAAAACTACACGACCCCTGGGTGGAACGCATCTCTCGCGAACTCGCGAGCGGGGAAGGTGTGCGCGCGGGCTTCTCTGAACAGCTTGTCCGTTTCTACGAACTGCTCGAAGAAACCATGATGACTGGCGACACCGCCTGGCTCGACCCCATCCTCTACGATTGGGGACGCTCCCCCACTGAAACGAATCTCGAACAGGGAGATTACTACGTCTCCTTCGTCATCAACCGCATGATCGCGCTGACCATTGAAACGGCACGTGATACGCTCACCAAAAAAGATGCGCTGGAATTGATCGCCGCCGTTGTACCCATTCTCACCCACAGCCTGAGCGTCGTCGTCCGCTACGAAATGGAAACCCGCGTCGCGCACATCTCCAGCGAACTCGGCAAGACTCAGGAAAAACTTCAACAGCTCGACCACAACAAATCCAACTTCATCTCCGTGGCCGCGCATGAACTAAAAACCCCGCTCACCCTCATCGAAGGCTATACCGCCATGATGGTGGATGTTGCCGAAGATGCCGAACTGCCCCAAATGAACAACTACCTTAAGGGCGTCAACACCGGCATCCACCGCCTGCGCCACATCATTGACGATATGATCGACGTCTCCTTGATCGACAACAACCTGCTCACGCTCAACTTCCAGCCGATCTGGATCAGCCACCTGTTCAACCTGCTCGCCAACGAATTGAAGAAGACGGTTGCAGAGCGAAAGCAAGCCCTGAACTTCAACCCGTTCGAGGGCAGTGAGATCATGATCTATGCGGACTCAGAGCGCCTGTACCAGGCCATGCACAACGTAGTATCCAATGCCATCAAATACACCCCCGACAACGGCACGATCACAATTAACGGACGCCTGCTGCCCGGCTTCGTCGAGATCGTCATCGCCGACACAGGCATCGGCATCTCCCCGGAGCATCAAGCCACCATCTTCGAGAAATTCGGCCAGCTCGGCAAAACCGACCTGCACTCCAGCGGCAAGACCAAATTCAAAGGCGGCGGTCCCGGCCTGGGGCTTCCCATCACCCGCGGCATCATCGAAGCGCACGGCGGCACCATCTGGGTTGAATCCGATGGATACGACGAAGTAAAATTACACGGCTCGATCTTTCACATCCTGCTGCCGACGCGCACCGAGCCAACCGACCCAAGTATGATCAAGTTCTTCGGTCAATTTGAAGTGGATCATAAAGAATTAGAAACGGAACCCAGTGGCAAAGAAACTCCCCCAACCAACCAGCCCGCCGCGTGAACGCGCCTTCCTCGTTGGCGCCGATATTCACGGCAGAAAACAGATCCTCACCCTTGAAGATTCCCTCGCAGAACTCGCCCTGCTTGCGGATACCGCAGGCGTGGATGTGGTCGGCGAACTCACCCAAAAACTTCAGGCCCCAAACCTGGCCACGTACATCGGCCCCGGCAAAGTAGAGGAGCTAAAAGCGCTCGCCGAAGAAACCCTCTCTGAAGTGGTCATCTTCGATGACGAGCTTTCCCCCCGCCACCAGCGCGAATTGGAAAAAGCGCTCGGCATCAACATCCGCGTGATTGACCGCACCGCGCTCATCCTTGATATCTTCGCGCAACATGCCCACACAAAAGAAGGCATGTTACAAGTGGAACTCGCCCAGTACGGGTACAACCTGCCGCGCCTCACCCGCGCCTGGACGCATCTCGAACGGCAGGCGGGCGGCGGCGGCGGACGGGCTGGCTCCACGGGCGGCGTCGGCTTGCGCGGCCCCGGCGAAACCCAGCTTGAGGTAGACCGTCGCTCCATCCGCACCCGCATTGCCCACATCAAACGCGAGCTTGAAAAAGTGGAAGCGCATCGCCTGAGATATCGCGCACAACGCAAACGCTCGCGCATCCCCACCGTGGCGCTGGTCGGCTACACCAACGCGGGCAAAAGTACCCTGCTCAATCGGCTTGCCAAAGCAGAGGTCTACGTGGCGGATCAATTGTTCGCAACCCTCGACCCCACCACCCGCCGCGTACAACTCCCCGGCGATGAACTTGCCCTCATTACAGACACCGTTGGCTTCATTCAAAAACTGCCCACTTCGCTGATCGCCGCCTTCCACGCCACTCTCGAGGAAATCGCCGAAGCAGACCTGCTCCTGCACGTTGTGGATATCTCACACCCCAACGCCCTCGGTCAATTCCAGGCGGTTCAGGAAACATTGGATGAAATCGACGCAAGCCATATTCCCATGGTCACTGCGTTGAACAAGGCAGACCTGTTGAAGAATCCAGAAAACGCCCGCCAGGTATTAAAGGAATTCCCCAAATCGATTTCCATTTCCGCGTTGAACGGCGCAGGCATCCCCGACCTGCTTCATCTTGTCCGCGAGGAATTATTCGAGGCATACTCCCCCATCCACGTGCGGCTGCCCTACAAACAAGGCGCGCTCATTTCCCTCTTCCACGAACTGGGCCAGGTGGAACGCGTCGAGCATGAACGCGGCGGCGTGGTAATGCACGGACGCATTCCCGGCAGGCTGCTGGCGCAATACTCACCCTGGCACGCACAATCAACCCAGGCCGACAAAGCGTATAACGCCATCGAAGAAAACGACCTGGAGGAAGCATGATCTCGAAACTATTGGACCGCATGTCTGAATATCTGGCGCACCGCAAGGGCTTGCTTCCCATCATCGGCATCATCCTTGTCATTGTGAACCTGCTGGTTCAATTCATCTTCCCGAACAGTCCGCTGGCATTTAGTAATATTTTTCTGCACATTGGTTTGATCCTGGCAATCTTTGGGCTGATGTTGTCCTGGGCGCTTTAACCCTGTCATCCATAAATTTTCAAAATCCCCATGTCTTCAGCGATCATCGGCAAGACATTCCTCAACCAATATCGCATCGAAGAATTTATTGCGCGCACCCCGCTGGGTGAATTATTCCGCGCCACCGATGAACGCAGCCGCAAATCGCTCGCGCTCACCCTGCTCCCCAAATCGATCTCCGACAACGCCGAAGCCATAAAAGAACTCGAAGCGGAATCAAAAAAACTTCAAGCCATCTCGCATCCAAACCTGGTCAAATACCTGGGGCTGTTTCAAACGCCCACGCTCGCCTTTCTGCTCGAAGAATGGGTGGACGGCCCGTCCCTGCAAAGCGTACTCGCTCACGCACCCGTCAGCGTAAACGAAGCGCTCGTTTATGCAAAAGCAATTTGCAGCGCGCTGGATGCGCTCCACAAACAAAACCACTCCCATCTTAATCTTGCGCCAGAATTAATTCGCATCAACGCACAAGGGGAAATTTTTCTCGGCGGCATTGCCCATGCCAACAGGCACGAAATCCCAGCCGCCAAATATCCGCCGCTTTACAAATCGCCAGAACAAATCCAAAACCATTCCCTCACCGCCGCCGCCGACACCTACGCCCTCGCCGTCATTCTTTACGAACTTATCACAGGCGCATGGATCAACGGAAAGAAAGCGCCGAAAACAAACGAAGCCATTTGCAGGGCACATCTTGAAACCACCCCGCCCACGCCCATCTCACTGAACGGACAAATCCCAGATCATTTTTCACGCATGATTCTTTGGGCGCTCCGCAAAAATCCCGACGAGCGATTGAAAACCACGACGGAATTGCTTTCATCGCTTGCGCTTGCCGCGCGTGTTTCTGTAGATGAAGTTCCGCTTCGCATTAATCTGACAGTTGCTCCTGTCACCTCGGCAGTTCTCAACGAATGGCAGTTCCTGCCGCCGCCCAGGCCGAACATCCTCACCGCAGACACCCCCCCGCTGGAAGACCGCCTCGCGGCCATTTCAATTCCGAAAAAGAAAAAATCGAGGATAGGCGTAATTCCTGTTTTTATCTTTGTATTGTTCGCAGGCTTTCTTTCTCTTTTCTGGTTCGTGCGCCCCGCTGAAATCTCCATCGCCACACCGCAGCCATCCACGCCCTTCGCCGCAGACTTTACCCCGCCGCCCACCTTCACCCCCCTGCCCAAACCCACAGACCCGCACGGCGGACGCATTGCCTTCACCTGCACCCGCGGAGAGTACAACCAACTCTGCATGATCAACCGCGACGGCAGCGGCCTCACCCAACTAACCGATATGGAAGCCAGCAATTACTATCCTGTCTTCGCCCCAGGCGGAAGTTCCCTTTTATTTTCATCCAACCGCAACGGCGCATTTGACCTTTATCTCCTGCTGTTCAGCGAAAAGCAACTATTTCAGATCACGGAAAACGTTGGCAATGTCGTCTCGCCAGATTATTCCCCCGATGGACGCAGGATCGTCTTTGCAAACCGCGCAGGCGAAGGCCCCACTTCCATTTGGATGGTGAACGCGGATGGGTTGAATCCACGGCTGGTTTATACGGGAGCGAATGAAATTGTCGCAACGGCGTGGTCACCCAATGGGGAAAGGATCGCCTACGCCATGTCCATGGGAATTCCTCAGGAATACGAAATCTTTACCATGGATGCAGATGGGCGAAACCACCTCCGCATTTCGCAGGGGTTGCTGGGCATCGGCGGCAGTGTGGATTGGTCACCGGATGGAAATTATCTTTTGATCTACGCGGGGCCGTTTGATGATAAGGATATTTTCAAGCTGGATGCCGGCACGGGAAACGCCATTCAACTGACAGATGGCGGCAATAACGCGGGCGCGTCCTATTCGCCGGATGGCTTGTACATCGTGTTCAACTCCCAGCGCAACGATGACCAGGCAGATTTGTACATCATGCGCGCCGATGGGACAAACCAGATTCAGCTAACCAATCACCCCGAACCCGATTGGGGGCCGCAGTGGGTGGAATGATTCGCCTTGGTACCGTCCCGAAGGTTTTCTCGAAGAATTTGGCCGTTTTTTAAACCTTCGGGACGGTTTTTTCAACTGAAATGAAACACACCCAAATCTTCTACTCTTCCGTGATGGTAATCGTCTTGATGGCATCACCCGTAAAGGTGGGAGCTGTATCTGGGTCGCGGCGGGTGATGTCGTTAACCACATCCATGCCTTCGACCACCTGGCCGAAGATAGTGTAGCCGCCATTCAAAAATTCCGCGGCGTCAAATGTGATGAAGAACTGGCTTCCGTTCGTGTCGGGACCTGCATTCGCCATCGCCACCACGCCAGCCTTGTTAAAAGTCAGGCCGCTGTCTTCGTTCACGAACTCGTAGCCAGGCCCGCCCACGCCTGTACCAGTTGGGTCGCCGCCCTGCGCCATGAAACCTTCCAATACGCGGTGAAAAGTGACGCCGTTGAAAAATCCTTCGCGGGCGAGGAACACAAAACTGTTCACAGTGATGGGCGCTTTATCAGCGTATAGCTCAATGATAAACTCGCCGCCCTTTTCCATTTCAACCGTTGCAAAATATTTTTTGTCCGCGTCAATCGTCATCGGCGGCGCGGCATCATATTGCTTTGGCCCGCCTGAAACCGATTCACTGGATACAGCAGCCTGATTATTCGCGGCGAACGACTCCCACGGCACATACTTCCACAGAAAAAATGCAGCCACGAGAACCACAATTCCAATGCCAATGTACTGGATCGTGTTATGCGACTTCTGGACTTGCGCCTTCTTTACCTTCTTTTTTTGGGACATACAAATCTCTCCTTGAAATATTTTAGCTTATTATACCCATCGCGTCGCAAATTGCGCCTTATTGGAAAGTGGAAAGCTCAATTTGCCACCGTGGGCATAACATAACAACCTTGCGCATGGAATGCTTTTCTTGTATCCTTGCACCCGATGAAACCATACTTCAAAAAACAAATCGCGCTCCCGCAGGATCACGGCTCATGGGTGTTCATTTTGAGTCCGCTGCTGGTTGGCATTTTCGCAGGCAGAGATTTCACCTACGCCACCTTCAACCTGATCATTGCGGCGATGTCTGCATTTATGATTCGCCAGCCGATGGCAGTGGCCGTCAAAGCATACAGTGGACGCCGCCCAAAGACGGATCTTGTCCCCGCCCGTTTCTGGTTGCTGGTCTACGGCAGTATCGCCGCCCTGGCATTGACCGGGTTGATCCTCGAAGGCTTTGGCTATATTTTATTTCTAGCCGTGCCCGGTGTACCCGTTTTTGCATGGCACTTGTGGCTGGTAACCCGTCGCTCGGAGAGAAAGCAAATCGGCATTGAAGTCATCGCCACGGGTGTCCTGTCACTGACTGCGCCTGCCGCGTATTGGATCGGCATCCGCGGGTATGATGCGTTTGGCTGGTGGCTGTGGGGGTTCACGTGGCTCCAATCGGCAGCGAGCATTGTGTACGCCTATCTCAGGTTAGGTCAACGCGAATTGAAACCCGATCAATTGTCGGTTAAGAGCCGGGGCGAGTGGTGGCAGATGGGATTCCGCGCTTTGGCGTACACATCCTTTAATCTGGCATTATCCGTCATGTTGGGATTGTCAAATCTGGTTCCGCGATTTATATTCATCCCATTCCTGCTGCAATGGCTGGAAACGCTTTGGGGCATTACCCGCCCCGCAATTGGATGGAAGCCCACGCAAATTGGCATTCGCCAGTTGATCGTGAGCATCCTTTGGACAATTCTGTTCATCATCTTTTGGAGAACGCCATGACCGACATGAAGTACGAACTGTTGACCGAACTGCACAGCAGGCTGGAAGCCGACCTGCTGGAAAGTTATCTCGAAGCGAACGGCATCAATGTGGAGTTGATTCAGGAAGCCATCGGGCATCACATTTACCCGGTGGCGCTGGATGCCCTGGGGCGGGTTCAGGTCTTTGTGCCTGGAAAAAAATTAAAGGCGGCGAAAAAGCTGTTGGAAAAATTTGAGACGGAGCAGTGATTATGAAAGTAATTCAACAAAAAGGCAGGAGAAAAAATGAATTTTGATCTGAGTGAAGAACAGGCAATTTGGAAGAAGATCGCACACGATTTTGTGGAGAAGGAACTGCGGCCCAAAGCCCGCGAAGTGGATGAAAAAGAGGAGTTCAACTGGGAGGCCGTTCGCAAAGGCGGGCCTGTGGGCTTGCTCGGCATGAGCATCCCTGAGGAATACGGCGGCTCGAACGTGGATTCGATTTCGAATGCGATTGCGATGGAAGAATTGGGCTGGGGCTGCGGCTCCACCGCGCTGGCCTTCACCGCGCACAATGGACTTGGCACCGCTCCCATCGCGCTTTATGGAAGCGAAGAGTTGAAAAAGAAATGGCTGCCGCTGGTTGCAGGCGGAAAAAATAAACTCGGCGCGCTGGCTCTCACAGAACCTGGCGCTGGCTCAGACATTCAAGGCGGCGTGATCACCAAAGCCGAAAAGCAGGGCGCTGAATGGATCATCAATGGCGCGAAGATGTGGTGTACGAATGCAGGCATTGCGGAGTACATCATCACCCTTGTCCGCACAGACCCAAGAGGCGGATCGAAATCGCTGAGCATGATCCTCGTGCCAACCGATTCAAAAGGATTGAAGATCGGCCCTGCTGAAAAGAAGATGGGCTTGCGCGGCTCGCCCACTCACGGCGTCACTTATGACAATGTCCGCGTGCCGCTGGGGAATTTGGTCGGCGCCGAGGGACATGGCTTGCAACAGACTCTCTCCACGCTGGATGCGGGGCGCATCAGCATCGGCGCAATTTCGGTTGGATTGGCACAGGCTGCGATGGATGCCGCTGTCAACTACGCGCGGGAACGCAAGGCGTTTGGGCAGGCGATTGCGGAGTTTCAGGCGATTCAATTCAAGCTGTCTAATATGGCGATGGAAATCGAGCTGGCGCGCACGATGATCTACAAGACGGCGTGGCTCAAAGATCAGGGACGCCCGTACAACAAGGAGGCGGCCATTGCAAAATTATTTGCCACTGAAATGGCAGAGCGGGTTTGCTACGATGCGATCCAAATCCACGGTGGGTATGGCTACAGCCGCGAGTACAACGTGGAAAGAATGTACCGCGATGCGCGTTTGATGACGATTGGCGAGGGGACAAGCGAGATTCAAAGATTGGTGATTGCCAGGCATGTGCTGGCGAGCGAGTAACCCAAATACGAAACCACGGAGGTCTGCGAGACCTCCGTGGTTTTAGAGCGGTCAAAGCCTGCCATAATTGCTTTGGCTCATGTGTAGACTCTGTGCAAGAAAGCAAACCCTTTAACGCGAATTTTTGCGTTATTCGCTATGTTCGGAAAATTCGCGTTAAGATTTTCGCTCTTTTGCTTTTATACTGTAATCAGATCTTTGATTTCATCGAAGGTGGCGGGGCCAATTCCCGAAACGTTCATGATCTCGTCGATGGCTTCGAAGGGGCCGTTTGCGGTGCGGTAGTCAATGATGCGCTGGGCGGTTGTAGGGCCGATGCCGGGCAAGGCGTCCAACTCCTCCTTGGTGGCGGTGTTGATGTTGATCAAATCATTTTGCGAGTTATCATTTTGCCCGGACGAGTTCGGCAATTCGGGCGCGGCGGGTGGTTCCGTTGGAGCCGCGCCTTCCCGATACGGAATGTTTAACTGCTGCCCATCCGCCAACAGCGCGGCAAGGTTGATCGAATCGACACTGGCCGAGGCAAGCAAACCGCCCGCGGCGTCAATCGCATCCTGCACGCGCGCGCCTTCTGCAAATTCATACAAGCCCGGGCGCGGCACTGCGCCAATCACATGCACTGCCACAGGAGCCTTGGTTGGAGCTGGCTGCAAAACAATCGGCTGGCCGGCAGGCGCGCGCGAGACAAAGACCAGCACCCCCGCAAGCACGAAGCCCGCCATCACACCCAGCAAGACATATAAAGCGTTTTTCATAAATGCAATTCTACTCCAACTTCATCACCAGCAGTTCCTCGCCAGTGCGGCGGATCACATCTGCAACGTGAAAAATTTTTTGAATGCGCTGAAAATAACGCGGCATTTGCATGTAATCAATCGCGCAGAATCCAAATTTCTCGTACATGGGGCCATTATGGGAAATGCACATCAAGTACAAAGGCCGTGGGCTTTCGCGCAGCAATTCCTCGATCACCGCGCGCGCAATGCCCTGCCCGCGATATTCAGGTCTTGTGCCAATCGAAGCCAGTTCGAGGATGTCTGCCCCGTGGGGTTTTAACTGCCCGCAGGAAATGATCTGCCCTTCATCATTTACCGCCACGATAAAACGCTTCCAATCCAAACCTGTGGGGTTGATCCCGACTAAATGGATCAATTCCTTAATTTGAGCGGACTCTGATTCCAATGCAGGGCGGATCGTGTAGTTTGCCATAAAATTACATCGCTCCCGCCGCCACGATGATAATGAAGGTGGCAATGAACCAGTGAATCAAAAACGGCCAGACGAAGGATTTTGTGCGGTACGCCACCCAGCCGAATGCAAATCCGCCAAAGATGGTGGAGAGGGTCTCGACCTCAGGCTTGGAGATATGCGCAATCGCAAACGGGACAGCTTGCAGCCACAAGGCTTCAGGCCCAAATTTGCGGGCATACGCAAACAATATCCAGCCGCGAAAGATAAATTCCCAGCCGATCAGATCGAGGAAGGTTGTCCACGGCAGGCCAGGCAGGAAACGCTCGTAATACGCCTGCATGGACGGATTGCCGCTGCCAAGAAAATAAATGATCGGAGCCATGAACAGGATGCCAAGCGCGGTGTAGGTTAACCCCAGTTTCCAATCGCCGAAGGAAAAGCCATACTCCCGCGGATTCTCCCGAAAGAAAATAAGAATGACTAAAAGCGGGACGACAAGATATAAAATGACACGATCCCAATATTTGTAGGCGGTGAGCTTGTGATAGTGATCCACCATCAACAACAGCGTGCTGGCAATGGTGACGGAGACTACTTTCCAGTCAAAGTTTAGTTTTTCGCCGAGGAGATATTTCATAGTGGTCAGTGGTCAGTAGTCAGTGGTTAGTGGTTAGTGGTCAGTGATCGGTGGTCAGTGATCATCAGTATGGGAAATGGGCTTGATTTCCGTTGGGGGCGAGTAGTTGGGTAATTTTATCCGCATCGCGGGCAAGTTCAAAGCCCCAGTTGGCTAGGAGCAAAACAACGCCGATGATCGCGAAAGTGACTGCGAGCTTTCCGTACGCCGATTCACGCCAGCGGACAGATAAGCCGTGAAGTCCGTTCCCCCAAAAATTTGCGGCAAGAATGGCAAAATACGGAATTAGCGCAAGGTGGAATCGATCTTCTGCAAGGATGAAAATGTGCGGCAAAAGATAGGAAGTAAACAAAAGAAGCAACAGTAAAGTTTGCGGTTTCCACTTCAATAGCGACAGCCCAAACATGGCGGAAGTGGAAATAAAAACAAACGGCAAAAGCAAAATCGCAGAGATGGTCAGCAAAGCGGGACTGGGAATGAAACCAATTATATTGTTGGAATAAAAATACATTAGCACGCGCTTTTCCAAACCGAAGAAAAAGCCGAGCCGATTAACCGCCAGTGGGATAAATCTTTCAGGCTGGTCTTTGATGAACTCAAGCGCTTTTTGAGCGCCAATCTCATCCCGCTCGGCATCGTCCATGATGGTGAGCAGGTCGAGCGAAGGGCCGAAGAGGAAGGAGCCATTTCCCTGCGGATGATAGCCGAGGTACAGGTTGTATCCCATCGAGGTTTCAATGCCTGTGAGTTTGCCGTGCAAGAGTGAGTTACGAATTACCCAGGGAGCGATGACTAAAATAAAAGCCAGCGCAACCAGCAGAGCCTTTTTACGATGCAAATAAAAAAGATACAAAATAGCCAGCCCTGCAAACGGAAGAATGACCGAGCGCGTGAGGGCGGTTAATGCAAGAAAGATGCCAGAAAGCAGGAGGTTGGAATTCGTTGGGCGTTCGATGGATTTGAGAAGAAAGAGGAAAGAAGAAAGAAGGAGCACGAAGAAGGGATTTTCTGTACCAAGCCCCAATGGATAAACCAAAAGCATTGGGTAGGCGGCAACGAGCCAGGCTGAAATTTTTGCGGTCTTTTCAGAATCGGGAAATAAGTGACAAGAAACGAGATAGGTCAGCGGAGCGAGCGGCGCGCCGAGAAAAATCACTTGGGCAAGACGGGCGGCAAAGAAGCGGGAAAAATCCAGGCGGTTGAAAAAATACACGATTGCGAGAAATGTTGGGTAGAGCGGCGCGCGGAAGGAGGTGTAAAGCCCATACTGCGGGTTGTAGCCTGTGGCGGTGGAAAGGTCAAAGTCTACGTACGGTTCGAGCAGTTTCAAATCTTCCTGCGCGTACCAGCGAAAGCCGTTGCCAGAAGCGAGGCTGCGTGCAAGCATGTCGTACTGGAACATATCGTCGAGGCCAATGCCAAGTCCGCGGGTGAGCAGGATGGGAATCAGCCGCAGGATGAGGGCGGCAATGTAAATACGGAGAGGGAAGGATTTCATGGGCAGGAAAGAAGAAAGAACTTATTCTTTCTTCAAGGATTTGATACGGCGGGCAAGGTATGGGGAAAAATAGTTGTTGTATTTTTTCCATACCTCGGGCAGTTTCCAGTCATTGCCTGTGATTTTTCTGCGGCAGATTTTCGAGCCGCAAAGACAATCAAACTCATCGTAGGCCCCGCCGTCGGACATGGCGTAATCGAAGGTCAACTCTGCGCCCTCGTCAATGTCTTGCATGGCAACCAGACCGATCTGCCCGAAGAATCCCAAATTTGGTTCGCAGGAATGATTGAAGCAATCGTTCGGTTCTTTTTCTTCGACGGTCAGTAAATACAAATCCTCATCCACTTGCAAGACGCGCTGGGTGAAGCGCGGCATGGCCGGGTCGAGTTCATCCTTGCGGACGATTTTTCCGCCCCACAGAGAAACCAATTCATCCTTCAAGATTTTTTCGCGCGCGAACACTCCGCACCCACCTTCGGCATGGTCACGCGCTTCGCATTTTGGATTGAGATGGGAAAAAGTCATAGCTTCTCGGTTGAATGAAAAAGATAAACGCCTCTTTCTTCGGGCTGGCTGTAGATTTGCGCCGAGCGGCAGGGGCCAAAGCTGAATCGAATGCCGGTTGCGGCGAAGCAGGCCTAAAGTCCGGAAAGAAGCGAAAGAAATCCAGATGAAGGGCTATTAGACATTATCGGTAATTAGGAAAAACGTCCCGAAGGCATTGTCCTGAGCCTGTCGAAGGGTTGCCGTCAGACGCTCGAATTACTCGAAATAAACCTTCGGGACGGCGCTTGTATATTAGACTTTATCGGCAATTAGAAAAAACGTCCCGAAGGTTGCTGCCAACCCTCAAATTACTCGAAATAAACCTTCGGGACGGTGCTTGTATGTTATTTCCGATAACGTATATTATTTCCGATAAAGTTTATTATACAAGAAGGTGACAGTCAATATGAATGACTGTCACCTTTCAAAGTTTGAGATTGCCTGCCGATGAGGGTGCGGGGAAATTATTTCGTTTCGCCTTCCGTATCCGATGCTTCTGCCGAAATTTTTTGCGCAAAGAAAATCGGCAGGAAGGTGATGAGGATGACAATGGTTGCGACGACATTTGTCACGGGGCGGTCACGGGGTCGGGATAGCTGGCTGAAGATCCAAATGGGAAGTGTGGTTTGCTGGCCCGCAGTGAAAGTAGTGACAATGACTTCATCGAATGAAAGCGCAAAAGCCAACATGCCGCCTGCAAGCAAAGCGGTTGCGATATTGGGCAGAACGACATGCCGAAAGGTTTGGAAGGAATTTGCGCCCAGGTCCATGGAGGCTTCGATCATCGTTGCGCTGGTGCGGCGAAAGCGCGCAAGCACGTTGTTATACACGACAACGACGCAAAATGTTGCGTGGCCGATGACAATCGTCCAAAATGAAAATGGAATGTCGAGGCCGCCAATGGCTGTGCGCAGAGCAATGCCCGTGACAATGCCCGGCAGGGCAATCGGCAAAACCAAAAGGAAGGAAATGGATTCGCGGCCAAAGAAATTACTGCGATAGACCGCCGCCGCGGCAAACGTGCCAAGTATGAGCGCGACTACCGTGGCAATGGCTGCAACCTGAAACGAAAGTGTGAGCGAGCGCCACAGGTCTGGGCGTTGCAGCGCCACGCCGTACCATTTTGTTGTAAAGCCCGGCAGTGGAAAGGTATACGTGGCTTCTTCCGGGGTTAGGGTGTAAAGAAAAATGATCCACATGGGAACATGCAAAAAGAGCAAAGTTCCCAAAGCGGCAAGCGTTAAAGCCCACGAAGCTTTTGGACGGGTATCGGATGATCTAGAGGGCATCGAAAGCTCCAAGTTTACGGGCGATGAGCAGGTAGGCGACCATGATGAGCACGGGGCCCATTGTCATGGCGGCGGCAAGCGGAATATTGCCGCCCGTTCCCTGATAGGAGAAAACCGCCTGCCCAACAAAGAATTTTGAGTTACCAAGCGTTAATGGCACAATGAAATCGCCCAGAGTTAATGAGAAAGTAAATATCGAGCCTGCCACCACCCCGGGAAACGCCAGGGGCAAAATTACATTGCGAAACGTTTGAAAAGGTTTTGCGCCCAAATCACTGGAGGCTTCAAGCAGGGAAGCTGGAACGCGTTCCAAAGCGGTTTGAATTGGGATGATCATATAAGGAAGCCAGATATAAACAAATACGATGAACATCCCAATGGGTGAAAGGGACAGCGATGAGCCGCCAATGGCTGGAAAACTCAGCAGCCAATCCAGCACGCCCGTTAGATGGAATAGATCAATAAACCACGACAAAATCCCTTCCTTGGCGAGGATCAACTTCCACGCATAAACACGGACGAGGTAACTGGACCAAAGCGGAATTGTCACGCCAATCAACAGCCAGGTCTTTAATCTTCGGGATGCAAATTTTGCAATGTAATAAGCGAGGGGAAAGGCAAGCATCGCATCCACAACGGTGACGATGGCGGCCATGCTTGCAGTGCGCAGGAATATTTCGCGGTTGGCGGGGTTAAATATCTGGGCATACGTGCGCAAGGTAAACTCACGAACAATAATGCCTGTGAAATCATCTATTGAATAAAAGCTATTAATCAACAGTGAAAACAATGAGCCCAGGTAAACAACAAGCATATAAAGAATTGGCGGCGCAAGGAAAATTGCCAGAACCAACCTCGGGCGACGATAAAAATAAGTGGAGATGCGGTTTAGCATATCAACTTCCCAAATGGCTGATGTGATCCGGATGCCAGGACAATTTTACTTTTTGTCCCTTTGCAGACAACACATCCATTGAAGTGGTTTTGAGGTTTTGCTCAATCACCACCAGGTCGACGCCGCCCTCGATTTCAACCAGATAACGGGTATATAAACCCAAATACACCACCTCGCGGACAGTCCCATCCAGAGCGGCCATGCCCACGGCGGGCGTATCGCCGTCAAAGCCAAGATGAATTTTTTCGGGGCGAATCGAGAAGGTTTTCGCGGAGCCGGTGGCGCGCTTTGCAATTTCTCCGCTCACCAGGTTGGATGTGCCTACAAAACCTGCCACAAATTCAGTGGCGGGTCTTTCGTAAATATCCGAAGGGGAGCCAACCTGTTCGATTTTCCCCTCACTGAAAACAGCAATGCGGTCACTCATGGTGATCGCCTCTTCCTGATCGTGGGTCACAAAAATAAAGGTAATGCCCACTTCGCGTTGAATATTCTTCAATTCCACCTGCATTTGTTGACGCAGCTTTAAATCAAGCGCGCCGAGCGGCTCATCGAGCAGCAAAACTTTGGGTTGGTTGATCAAAGCGCGGGCGAGAGCGACGCGCTGTCTTTGTCCGCCAGAAAGCTGGGAGGGTTTACGATATCCAAACCCAGGCAAACGCACAAGGTTGAGCATTTCGTCCACGCGTTTCATACGCTTTATTTTCGGCATCCCCTTAATCATCAAACCATAAGCGATGTTGTCTTCAATGGTCATGTGCGGAAAGAGCGCATAATCTTGAAAGACTGTATTGACGGGTCGTTCATAAGGCGGCAGGCTGGAGACATCCTGGTCGTATAAAAATATTTTGCCTTCAGAAGGGCGGTCAAAACCTGCAATCATCCGTAAGCAGGTGGTTTTTCCAGAGCCTGAGGGTCCCAGCATGGAAAAAAATTCCCCATCGCCGATTTCCAAATCCACTTGGTGTACAGCTTTTATTTCGCCAAAATGGCGGCTCACGTTATCAAAACGAATGGCAGGGTTTTTGATCATAGACGAAACTCTTTTTCTCAAAAGGGAAAGGGTTGGGGGCAGGAGAAAATATCAGGCGGGATAACTCCCGCCTGATATTTATTCAGTGATCTTACGCATTTTGCCACAGCTTGCAGAGCAATAAGCGCACAGAGATTGATGAGTTTTTCTCAAGGTTTTCTCTGTGAACTCTGTGGCAGAATCCTTTGACTGCGTAAAGTGAGTTAATCAATTACAACAGACTAACGACCGCCGATAACGGCTACATAGTTTGTAACCCATTCATGATAAGGCACACATTCCTGGGAGCCATCGGAGCAAGTTGAGGTGGGAGTGCGCCACCAGATAATCTTGTCGAAATCTTCAGAGCCATTAAGTTTGCAACCATCGGGACCCAGAAGGTCGTTCCCTTCGCAGGCGTCAAGGCGGACTGGGATATTACTGAACCAGGACGCTAAATCACCTTGAAATTTAGGGTTAAGTGACCATTCCATCCATGCATAGGCGCAGTTGGGGTGAACAGAATCTACATGCAGCATGGTGGTATCTGCCCAACCCGTGGCGCCTTCAACAGGAACGACTTTTTCAATGGGCTGAGCGTTAAAGTACTTCAGGTAATTTGCCTGGAAAGGCCAGGAACCAGAAACCGCCACGCCTTCATTGGTGAAGTCATCCATCTGGATGAAAGCATCATGCCAGTAGCGGTTGATCAACGTGCGTTGCTGGCGCAGAAGCTCGATCGCCGCATTGAATTGATCGCGGGTCAAAGCATAGGGATCATCGATGCCAAGCTCGGGCTTTGTAGCTTTCAAATACAAAGCCGCATCCGCAACATAGATTGGGCCGTCATAAGCCTGAACACGGCCCTTGTTAGATTTACCGTCCGGCAGGGTTGTTTCTTCGAACACAACGCTCCAGCTTGTGGGAGGCTCAGCGCCAAAAACATCCGAGTTGTACATCAAAACATTTTGACCGGAAGAATACGGCACGCCATAGTGAACGCCATCCACGGTGTGCCAGGCGGCATCCTGCAAGCGCGGGTCAACTTTATCGTAGCTGGGGATGCGCGAAATATCAATTGGCTGAACGCGTCCGCCGGAGATCAGGCGGTTCGAGGCGTCGCCCGAAGCGGTCACCAGATCGAAACCGCCCTCATTCATCAAAGCAACCATTTCATCCGAAGTAGCCGCAGTCTTCACCGAAACCATACAGCCCGTGTTCGCCTCGAATTCAGTCACCCAATCATACGCGGGGTCTGTTTCGCCGCGCTCGATATAACTAGCCCAGGCCACAATGGAAAGCGCGCCTTCAAGTTCGGCAGAAGGAGCTTCTGTTGCCACGGGGGCTTCAGTGGCGGCCACAGGAGCTTCCGTCGCAGCGGCGGGAGCCTCGGTGGCAACAGGCGCCGCACCGCAGGCAGCAAGCACAAAACTGGCAAGCACAAACAGAACCATCAAGTTAAAAGCAAACTTTTTCATTTTCTCTCTCCTATTAAGTTGGATACTACACATCCAGACAAAATCAAACCAGCGCGGCCCCAGCCACCTCCTTCCATGTAAACATAAGTACCCCTACACCAAAAAATAGATACGAAGCGTCCCCTTCCAATAATTATATAAGGGGAAGATTGAAAGTCAAACAAAAATTGCCGAATGGGACAATCGCCTCACCCCGCGCCCAAACCTGCCAGCCCGCTACCGGCAGAATCCACTATGGTTGTTGCAAAGTCGCTTGACGTGGTTCTGAATTCATGGCGTCGTTTTAACGCGAACGCCGCGAAAAAAGCGAAAGAGCGCGAATTTTTCCTTTTTCGCGTCCATTCGCCAATTTCGCGTATTTCGCGCTAAGATTTTCCTGACTTTGCAATAGCCATGCAGAATCCACGCTGATAGATTCCCCAGCCTTGTGCAAGGCGGTATAATCCCATAAAAATAAACTTGGAGAACAAGCAATGACCGACCTTCCCATTTACCCTCTCAGTAAAGAACACAAAATGCTGCGCGATGCAGCCCGTGATTTCGCCCAAAAAGAAATCGCCCCCATCGCCGCAGAGTTCGACGAGAGCGGCGAGTTTCCACATGCAACGATCAAAAAAATGGGCGAATTGGGGTTCATGGGAATTGAAGCCCCGGAAGAATACGGCGGCGCAGGCATGGACGTTCTCGCCTACGTTCTCGCGCTCGAAGAGATCTGCAAAGTGGACGCCTCGCACGGCACCATCATGTCCGTCAATAATTCGTTGTACGCACACGGCATTTTAAAATTTGGCACGGAAGAACAAAAGAAAAAATTTGTCATCCCCATCGCCTCCGGTAAAGCCGTTGGCGCATACTCCCTCACCGAACCACAAAGCGGCTCCGACGCCGGCACAATGAAAAGCCGCGCCACCCGCGCTGGAGATTTCTACATTTTGAACGGACGCAAATCCTGGGTCACCAGCGGGCCTGTGGCAAATTACTTTGTCGTCTTTATGATGACCGACCCGGAGAAGAAACAAAAAGGCGTTTCTGCATTTTTGGTGGAAGGCAACACACCCGGTCTCGTGCGCGGGAAGAAGGAACCCAAACTCGGCATTCGCGCATCCGCAACCAGCGAGTTGATCTTTGAAAATTGCCGCATCCCCATCGAAAACCGACTCGGCCAGGAAGGCGAAGGCTTCAAGATCGCCATGACCGTTTTGGATGCAGGCCGCATCGGCATCGCGACCCAAGCGCTTGGGATTGCAGAAGCTGCCTACGAAGCCACGAGACAATACGCAGGGCAGAGAGAAGCGTTTGGTCAACCGATTGGAGCGTTCCAGGGCACAGGCTTCAAAATCGCAGATATGAAAACCCGCATCGAAGCATCCCGTTTGCTGACCTACAACGCCGCTATTGCGAAAGAAAAAGCCAAAGCAACCAACGGACGGTATTCGCTGGAAGCCTCCATGGCAAAATTATTTGCATCCGAAACTGCGATGTTCGTTACCCACCATGCGGTGCAGATCCACGGCGGCATGGGCTACAGCAAGGAACTGCCCCTCGAACGCTATTTCCGCGACGCAAAGATCACCGAAATTTACGAAGGCACAAGCGAAATTCAAAGGCTGGTGATATCGAGGTCAGAATTGGGCATCAAATAAATGTCAATTTCTCAACGTAACCTGGCTACAAGCCTGCTGGCAGGCGGAGGGGTGTTGGCATTTTTGAGTCAAATTACCCAGGTTGCACTTCCTCTCGGCGAACGCAGCGCGCCTGTCATCCTGATGTTTTGCGGCGCGCTTATTTATATGCTTGGCCTTGTCACATCCAGAAATGAGAGCATCAGTACACGGCTGGAAAGCCTATTAAGCAAGCCGGGCAAATGGCTGGGCGTCGATACATGGCAGGTTATTTCAATTATTATTGCATCCCTTTTTGCGATCCTGGCACATTTTGCGGCTGGTGATTTTCAAAAAATGTTCAGTCCACTGGCGGCGTGGATGGCATGGCTGGCCGGCATTGGGGCATGTCTGGCAGGCTGCTGGAAGCCGAACGATCTTGATCTGCGCTTAAAATGGAAACCTTTTTCAATTGCGCTTGGGCTGACCCTGCTTGCCCTTCCCCTTCGCGCGATTGCCACCAACAGCATCCCGATCATCTTGAATGGAGATGAAGCGTCTGCCGGAATTTACGGCATCGCCATTTTGGAGGGAAAAGTAAATAATATATTTTCCGTGGGCTGGTATTCGTTTCCAGGGTTGTATTTTCTGATCCCGGCCGCATCCATTTCCCTGCTGGGGAATACGGCTGCCGCTTTGCGAATCCCATCCGCAATGGCAGGCGCATTGACCGTTGGCGGGCTTTATCTTACCGGCAGCGCCATGTTCGGCAAGCGCACCGGGCTGATCGCCGCGCTTGCATTGGCAGGTTTTCACTTTCACATCCATTTCAGCCGCATCGGCCTGAACAACATCTGGGACGGTCTCTTCTTCGTGAGTACCGTCGGCGCAGCCTGGTATGCCTGGGAGAAGGAAAACCGCACGGCTTATATCCTTGCAGGGCTTGGCCTTGGATTTTCGCAATATTTTTACCCAAGCAGCCGTGTATTACTGGTTGTAGTGTTTGGTGGAATTCTTGTCAGCGGCTTGTTCAATTTCAGCCAATTCAAGCGTTCCATTGCTAATATTTTGATGATGGCATGGGTGATGATTATTGTTTTCCTCCCGCTTGCCTGGTATTACATAAAGTACCCGCAACAATATCTCGCCCCGTTGGATCGGGTCAGCATCCTCGGCCCCTGGCTGAATCATGAAATGCAGAGTACCGGCCTGCCCGCCTGGCAAATATTACTGGAGCAGATGGTGGTCGGAATCCAGGCTTTTACCTTTATCCCTCTGCAGGCCTGGTATCGCCCGGAGGTTGCCCTCCTGCGCCCCTTTTATGCAGGCTTCTTTATTTTGGGATTGGTGTATATGATCTCCAAGCCAAAAGACAGCAGGAGTATCATGCTTCTTATCTGGCTTTTGTTGTATATTCCGTTAGGCGCATTAAGTGAATCCACACCAGCCGCTCAACGATACGTGGCAGCCGCTCCCGTATGTATGCTGATCCTTGCCTACGGCATAAGCGAAACCGGCAGTTTGGCAGAGCGTCTTTGGCAACGCCCCAAACGAATGGTCAGCGCCGTGGTTGTGGGGGTTGCCATCCTGCTGGCAATGGATGATATTAATTTTTACTTCAACAAATACACCCCCCATACCGTCTTGGAATTTGGCCGCAACGATGGCGTGACCGCCCAGGGCATCGCCAATGAACTTATGGAAAAACCAGAAGGCACACAGGCCTTTTTCCTGAGCAACCCGGCCATGGGATATTATTCCATCCCCAGCATTCCCTACCTTGCCCCGCAGGTGGAAGGCTTTGAGGTTCCAAAACCCTGGGGGTCTCCTGAGAATCCGATTCCCACCTCAGACCATTTGATCTTCATTTTTCACCCCAGCAACACCACCGATATGCAAGCCGTACAGAACGCCTACCCCGGCGGAACTCTCCGCAAAAAACTCGGCGTGGATGAGCAGCCCCTGTACTGGTTCTACGAATACGAAGCGGCCCCATAAATTTTAAATGTCCAAGAAAAACAAGCAACCCCCAACACTCTCCATCATCCTGCCTGCCTACAATGAAGGGGCGCATATTTTCGCCAACCTCATGGCGGTTTGCGGCTCGGTAAAAAAGGCCAAATTCGAGATCATCGTTGTGGACGATGGCAGCAGCGATAACACCTTCTCCGAAACCAAACGCGCCGCAAAAGCAGGATACCCCGTCAAGGTGATTCGCAATGAAACCAATCGCGGCAAAGGCGCTTCACTATTTCGCGGATTTGAGGAGGCTAAAGGAGAACTCATCGCCTTTCTGGATGCAGACCTCGAGATCGCGCCTCATCACATAGTAAAATTGCAGGCCGTCATGAACAAGACCAGCGCCGACGCAGTCATCGGAATCAAAGACACGCTTGCAAATCGCTTCCCGCTCCCGCGCCAGATCATGAGCGCAATCTATCGCCACAGCATCGGGTTTCTATTTGGCCTCAACTTCACCGACACCCAAACGGGCATCAAACTCTTCAAACGTGAAGTTTTAGAAGCCGCCGCCCCGCGCCTGCGCGTCAGCCGCTTCGCCTTCGACATTGAATTGCTCGTCGCCGCATCCCGCTTCGGTTATCAGATCGTCGAGCACCCAGTCGAAATTACCTACCAGCGCAAAGGCGGATTGGGCCGCATGAAGTTAAGTCATCTGGCTGGCACATTTTTCGACACCCTCGCTGTATACTTTCGCGCAAGCTTTTGGCGTTGGCTGGAACCAAGCTACGGCACACAATTCTGGATGATTGTTTTTGTACTTGGAGTTTTCCTTGCAGGTGTCGGCTTCTCCAAACTCCTCACCCCGGTCATCCTCAGCCCGCCATTCAATGAAATCGCGCGCATCATCTTTTTACAATTTCTCCCCACCGCTCTTCGGGATAAATTACTTGCCGCAGGCGGCACGCTCATGCTGCTCCTTGCGTTGATCCAATTAAACAAAAGCCTACTAAACGCCTTCGCCCGCAGAGACCGCGGCGACCTGGCAGGGATACTCAGAAAATGACCAACACCGCTTCA
The DNA here is from genome assembly GCA_919902735.1 of Anaerolineales bacterium. Taxonomy (GTDB): domain Bacteria; phylum Chloroflexota; class Anaerolineae; order Anaerolineales; family Villigracilaceae; genus Villigracilis. The sequence goes on from CAKKRM010000087.1 coordinate 27,251, forward strand.
CCCTCAAATCTCGAAACTGCCACCTGCCCAATTTGCGGACCCTCCGCCCCGGCAGTTCCCCGCCACGACTTCCCC
>CAKKRM010000088.1 GCA_919902735.1 Anaerolineales bacterium
ATTATTTTCCATCCAAAGCCCTGAACCTGTGGATGAAGTAGAGGGCCAGGCCAAGCAGAACGATGGCATTGGCCTGGTGGATGAGTGCGATGACGATGTTGACATAGGAAAGGATGGTCAGTACGCCGAGGGCAATCTGCAAGGCGACAATGCCAGTTAACCATTTCAATCCATTTTGGATTTCGGCGGGGTAGTTTTGTTTTTTGACGATGGAGTAGACCACAGGCACGAGGATGAGTCCCAGCCATGCAAACCAGCGGTGGATGAACACGATGGTTTGCGGGGATTCAAAGATGTTGATCCATGCGGCGAAGAGGTTGGGGGGAAGCCATTTTCCAAGCATGAGCGGCCAGGTGTCGGAGACGTGGCCGGCTTTGAGGCCTGCTGTGAATCCACCGTACGAGATTTGGATAACGAGAATAACGAGCGAAGCCACGGACAATTTGGAAGGCAGAGACCATGCCGCTTTTTTGGCTTGGTCGAGGAAACCGTATTTGTGGCCGAAGGCTGTCCACATGGCGAGGCCGAATAAAGCCAGGGCGAGGAGGAGGTGGATGGTGAGGTTGAAGTGGCTGACGGCTGGGCGGTCTACGAGTCCGCTGGCGACCATGATCCAGCCTGCGAAGGCCTGGGAGATGAAGAGCATACCCATCACAAAGTAGACGCCGAATTCCTTGAAGGGGATGGTTTTTTTGGAAAGGAAGTAGAAGACGGGGAAGGCGTAGAACAGACCTGCCAGGCGGGCAACGTTGCGATGGATCCATTCCATGTAGAAGATGAATTTATATCTTTCCAGCGTCATGCCTGTGTTGATCTTGAGGTATTCGGGTGTGAGCTGGTATTTGGCAAATTCCTCTTCCCAGCCTTGCTGACCGATGGGAGGCATAGCCCCGCTGATGGGATTCCATTCCACGATGGAAAGCCCGGAGCGGGTGAGGCGGACGAATCCGCCGAAGACGACGAGGAATGCCACAACGAAGGCGAAAATATAAAGCCATTTCATGACGGCGCTGTTCTGTGTTTTTGGCATTTTATTTCTCCAGTTTTGTAATTGTTGGGATTATAGCATGTGGGTGTTTAATGGCTGTGAAAACATTTGTCACGGTTTGGAGTGAATGATTGTCATGTTTAGTTTCGTACTTTGTGAGAAAACTCTGGAGTCAGGCAGCGTGCTGCAGAACATCCATCAGCAAGCTGATGGAGTCCAGAATGGCAGGAACAGGTTACAGATTAAGAAAGAGGCGGGAAATAAAATGTCCATCACATTTTTGTGATGGACATCCGGTCTTTCTAAAAATCGCTTCTCATTTGTTTGAGGAGTTGGCGGTAATCTTCCACAGTGGGCGGGTTCATCAAAACGATCTGATTGATGGCATCCATTGCGCCTTCCCTATCGCCTTTTTCCACGAGAACTTCACCCAGAACATCCAGCAGGGTTACGGCTTCGGCGGTGCGGCCTGTGTGATGGAGCTGTGCGGCGAGGGTACGCTTGAGCAATGGCTGGTCTTCGTGATCTTTGACAAGTTCTTCGAGGAAGGTGATGGCCAGTTCGTTTTTATTCTGGCTTTCGAGGTGATTGATGTAATTCTCGAGTTCGCTCAGAGCCTTGTCAGGTTGGGCCATGCGCAGGTTGAGTTCGATGATCTGTTTACGGGCGGCGTCGTCATCGGGGGCGAGGGTGCGGATCTGTTCGTAGATGCGCAGGGCTTGTTTCCAGTCCAGGCGTTGCAGGTCGATGTCGGCCATGCGTTGGAGGATGTGCGTGTTCCAGTCGCGGCTGGCATTGCCTTGTTGAACGAGGCGCAGGGCAATGGTGAAGGTTTTGCGCGCCATATCCAATTCGGCGAGGCGATAGTGGATGGCGGCGAGTTCGAGGTATTCGTGGATGGCGTCGTCGATCTGTCCGCGCGCGATGAGCTGGTCGATGAGGCGGTTGCGTGAGCTGAGGTCCATGGGGGAGAGTTGGATGATGCGGCGCAGTAGTTTTGTGGCTTGCAATACTTCTCCGCGCGCGCTGTAGGCCTGGGCTACCACGCCGTATTTTGCGATGGCTTCTGTGGGGCGGCCTTCCTGAACCAGGAGATCACCCATGAGGGTGTGGAGGGGTAGATAGGTGGGGGCGTGCAGCACGGCGTCGAAGGCTTCGTCCATGGCGGAGCGGAGCGTTCCCATGCGCGCCAGTTGATTGATGCGATTCATCGATTCAAGCACCGAACTGGATTGTGCCTGCAAGATGACGTCTGCCAGCGGGGCGAGCATCTCGCCATCCAGCTTTGGCATTTGTTCGCGGGTTTTGTGCATTTGTTCGCGCCAATCGGGGCGGGTGAGCAAACTGTTGATGTTCTCGCAAATTTTTTGCAGGGCCGATTCATCTTTTTGATTTTTTTGAGCTTCGATGAAAGGTTCGTATTGCTGGCGGATATCATCTGCCTGGTTGGATGGAACGGTCATTGAATCAGCCAGTTTGAGGGCTTCGAGATATTCCAATGCGGCGGCGTGGAAGTCGAATTTCTTGGCGAGCATTTGCCCCAACAGCAGGCGGGTGCCGAGGGCGTAATCATGATGTTTGATGGCGTTCTGTAAAAAGCGTTGTGCGCTTTCGTAGCGTTCGCCTTTGTAGCGCAAAAGACCGAGGTTGAAATACAGGGCGGGATGTTTGAAGTTGGCTTCGAGCGCGGCTTCCATTTCTTCGGCGGCCTGTGATTCTTTGCCTTTGCTTTGCGCATCGATGGCCTGACCGAGATGAAGCACAACCTTGGTCTGTTCGGCATTCTGCATGGAGATTCCGCCTGTGCCTTTCATAATGGCGGAAAGTCCGCGGCGTTCCTGCGCGGCTGGGCTTTCGTCGGAAAATTCGAAGAGCAGTTCTGCCAGTTGAGTCAATGCTTTTTGGCGGGCTTCGGTGATCGGGTCCAGCCCGGAGGCGGCTCGTGAAGCGTGCGGCTCCTGCAATTGTTTGACCTGCGACATGCGAATCGGTCCCGTGCCGCCTTTGCCGCGAATCGGTTTGGGGAGCAGTTGCCCCGTTTTGAGCAGGGTCTGCGCCTGTTTTACTTCGATGCTGTTCGGTGAAATGGACTGGGCCTTGTCCACCATCTCTTTTGATTTTTCAGCGTTGCCTGCGCGTTGAATGATGCTGGCCAGCGCGAGGTATTCTGTGACGGCCTGCTGGACATGACCAAGTTTTTCATGCACTTGCGCGAGGCGTGAACGCGCAATGGCATGTTCTGGATTTAAATTTGTGACACGCACCCAGTTCTCGAGCGCTTTCTCAGTGTCGCGTTGCTGCAAAAAAAGGTCGCCCGCGCGCAGGGCGGCATCCATTGCGTTTTTTAAATTACCCAGTCTCTCGGAGAGCTGCGCCACTTTTTCCATGGGCACAGGGTCATCGGGCGAGAGCTTTGCCACGTTCATGTAAATTTGCAACGCCTCTTCGATGGCGCCGGACTGATACAACGCAAGCGCAAGGCTGCTGAGCGCTTTGGGGTTGTCGGGCATTTCCTGCAAGGCGCGGCGATAGGCGCTGACCGCCTTGTCCCATTCCTGATCCCAGGCGGCAGAGTGGCCTTCGTTCATTGCTTTTTGGAAAATGTCATCTCGTCCGGGCATAGTTGATTTTCTACTTTCGCATGTGCGAGGATTGAATTATGGATACGGAATTATAACCTTGTTACGAAAGAGACCCTAAAGGTTTTGCGAAGTCCTCGAAGAGGGAAAACCTTTAGTACCGATCCTAAAATTCGAACTTATCCTTGATTATGTCGTTGCGAGGGCACACCTGCCCTGGCGCCGCCCGCCAGGGCAGGTGTGCCCGAAGCAATCTCCAACTTAAGAGGAGATTGCTTCGTCGGGAAAAGCGCCCTCCTCGCAACGACATCGTTAGTTTTATTGGCTCTTTGGGATTAAGTGGGGTTAGGGGCACATTCGACCAGAATGCG
>CAKKRM010000089.1 GCA_919902735.1 Anaerolineales bacterium
CTCTGAATGCGATTGCCATGATCATGGAGAATCTTGGCGACAGCCTGCTGGCCGCGAAGTTGGAAGCCGCCGCCGCCAAAATCCGCCGCGAACTGGGTATCCCCATTGCTCCCGCCACGCTTGCCGAAAACGAGAATTTCGTAAAGAAATTACGCGAGAAACTCGGCGATACATCCTTCGAGCAAGCCTGGGGGGCGGGACAGGTGATGTCGCAAGAGCAGGTGGTCAACCTGGCGATGGGGAAGGTAGAGTGAATTCAAAACCAGCCTGGCAGGATTGTAATAGCGGGCGCGGATTTGCCTCACACTCCCAAGCGCATCACTCAAAAAGTAATCAGTCATCAGTGTGTCAGTGTTCGTTTGCGCGATGCGGCCAAGTCCGTAGGTGATGTGGTTTATCCGCTGACATCCGCTTATCCATTTCGCGAAGCAATCCGTTGACGGCCTGTCCGCTTTAGGAGGCGAGTTAGCCAAGTAAGACAAAGACTTCGCCGTGCCACGCCTTTTTCAACTACCTCAGTATTCCATTATTCATTTTGAAAAAGCAATCAACTCTTGACTGTCACCATAATATGCAAAAACCATGCCGTTTGCAGCAGCCACTAAATAAGATTTGACACGAGAGCCTGACTCTTCAGTGAAACCGGGGGTAACAGTAATATATCCCAATTCTTCACCTGTAAATAAATTAATGGCAACAACTGCAGCATCTTCGCGAATTGCATAAATAATCCCAGATTCCATCGTCAAATTTGAGATGATTCTTTCACTGTATTTCCAAACTTGATTTCCAGTATCATTATCAATCGCAGTAACATCTGAAAAAATACCGCTGGCAAAAACAAGTTTATTACCAATCAATAGAGGCTGATATTGAACGGGTCCATCTATTAGCATGGACCATTTTTGCTGCTTTGTTTGATTGTCTATTGACCAAATAGCGGTGCGATCTGTCCAATAATCATTTGTATTGGTTTTTAGAAGGTAAGATGCATCTTGAGAAATTGTTTCGCTTTTAATACTTTCCAATATGCCACTTCGCGAATCGTAAACACGAACAATTTGCATCGTGTTTTCAGGAGCACTATCTTCTGCCGAATAAACGATCAAGTGATCATCTTTAGCGTACATTTTATATTGTGTTCGATCTGGTAATCTTTCCTGTGTTTCCCATAACACATCTCCAGTGAACAGATCGTAGGCCAGAATTTTAGCTGACAATGCAAGAAATAGCCTTCGTTCATCAACCGCCAGTGAGTTCTCTGAGAAAGGGAGAGAATCTGACTTCCAAAGCATTGAACCGCTCGTTGTATCTATCACACTTAACCAACTCGTCCTTCCATTATTGTCGTGGGCAACATAAAAAAGAAAATCTCCATTTGAGTAGATTGTTGATGTGTCACGATGAGGAATGAACAAATTTGAAATTCTCCACTTCTCGTGCAGAGATAAGTTCACACTAACAACACTTCGAGAAACCATTGAAACCGGCGCCATATATTCGCTGGTGCTTTCAACGGGAAGGCATCCAGACGAAAGGATTATTAAAATCATTAAATATATATTAGACGTTATCGGAAATAGCGTTATGATAGGCGAATGATTGAATATGAAAC
>CAKKRM010000090.1 GCA_919902735.1 Anaerolineales bacterium
TCCGGGCGCGCAAGCCCATACGATTCAACCTCTCAAACTGTGGCGTTGGAAAACACAACCAACCCCGACCCATCGATACGGCGCGTTGCCGTGGAAATGCTGGGGAACATGAACACCCCTGAAACTCTCGTCCGCTCTTTACAGGATGAAGATTTGGATGTGCGCCTTGCCGCCCTAAGAGGATTGACTCATCACACGCCTGCCATGCTCGAAGTCTCGACGCTTCTCGACGACCCCGAGCCTGCCTCCCGCCAACAAGCCATTCTCACGCTGAGACATTTATCCCCCTACCCGCGCGGCCTGGGCATTTTGCTCGAACCCAAATTACAGGATGAAAACGCGCACGTTCAAATTGAAGCCGCATTGGGATTGTTGAAAATCGACGAACATGAATATGCCCGCGAATTAATTCGCCGCATCTGTGTGGATGGCGCCCTTGCCGAGCGCGTTCATGCGTTGAACGCCATGTCCGAACTGGGCGACATGCCAGCCTACTCATTGATCGCAAAACAACTGGGCGATAAAGCCGCATCCATTCGCCGCGCCGCCGCGCTCGCCCTGGCATCCTGCGGAGAGGATGCCATCCCGACCCTGGTCGGTTCTCTCAACGATGAGGATTCATCCGCCCGCGAAGGCATTGCGCTTGCGCTCGCGCGGATTGGCGGAAAGTCAACGCCCCATGTAATTCAGGCAATAAACAACCTTGCATATTCTGAAGGCGCATTGACCGCTCTCGAGCATTTGCCCATTCATGGGTACGAGAATGAAGTTAGGGCCTTCGCCGTTAAAAAGATCGAATCAGCCCTGCGCTATCATCATCTTGGCAATGACCTTATTGGAGAGAGCAGCGAGCGTATTGCCCTGCTGCGGGCATCCATTTTTAACCAATCTCACAAATTCGGGCTGCAAGCCCTGCGGGCATTGGGTCTGCTTCATGACCGCGAGAGCATACAAGTGGCGATCGAGAACCTGCAAAGCAAATCACCCACGCAAAAAGCCAACGCGCTGGAAATACTCGAAGCACTGCGCGACTCACGCCTGATTAAGCCGCTTCTCCAAGTGTGGGAATCCCCTAACCAGCAGCACTCCCATACTGGCTACGCGCAGGAGGCTATCGCCCAACTCCTTCAAGACCCTGATGAATGGCTGCGTGGGTGCGCCAATTTTGTATTAGAAGGTAAACCTATGAATACACACTCATCACTTTCAACGATGGAGCGGGTTTTATTACTGAGAAAAGTGCCGCTATTTGGCGACCTCTCCCCTTTAGATTTGCAGCACATGGCGGCATTGGTCACCGAACATCACGCTGAAAAAGATGCGGTTATCTTTGAACAGGGCGAATCGGGCGAAGAAATGTTCGTGATTGTGCATGGCGAAGTGAAAGTAATGATGCAAAACTTGAAAGAACCTGAGAAGGAAGTAGCAAGGCGCGGACCGGGTGATGTGGTTGGCGAAATGTCCATTATCAGCGGCGAGCCTCGCATCGCATCTTTAATTGCAGTGGAGGATTGTCACTTCCTTTGTTTCGATAAAAAATCGTTCGCGGGGCTTCTTCGGGAACGGCCGGAAGTGAGCTTTGCGATCATGCGGGTCTTATGCGCGCGGCTGGAGCAAGCCACAAAGCAACAGCTGGGATAACTGCCCATAGATGGCAAACAGGCAGGGGCGGAGTCTGAAGCGGGTTTGCATCCACCCTTAAAAAGTTGCAAGTTGGTTGCAAATGAATATCGGGTAAAATCATCCAAACAAGTCCTAATTTATTGAACGCAGGAGGTAAGGCCGTATGTTTGCTACAAAGAACCTTTACCAGAACGATGAAGCCTGGAAGGCCGCTGCTCTTGGGCACTCAAAGGAAACCATTGGCGGCTGGGGATGCTTGCTCACATCTGTGACGATGATGCTGAATGGAATTGGCTATAACGAAACCCCTGTAACCGTCAACGACAAAATGAAAAATGCCGGCGGTTTTCAGGGGGCGTTTTTTATCCCAAGTGTGCTGCCATACGTCTGGCCGAATTGCGCCTACCGCGATATGCAGCCGTGCGAGACATCGCCCGCGCCGATTTCGTTGATTGATTCGGCTGTGGCACAGGGCAAACCCGTCATCCTGCAAGTGGATTGGAACAAGCAGGCGGGCATCCAAACCCATTTCGTTTTGGTGAAAGAAAAGAAGGGCGATGATTATTCGCTTTACGATCCATACAAATATGGCGGCGATGCCCCAGGCAAAGATGTTTTGCTGACAACGCGCTATAAATACAACGGCGCGAAAATTGCATCTGAGATCAGCGCAGTTTTATGGTTTGATTCAATCAGCGCCGTTGCGCCCGAACCTCCCAAAGTGACAAAAGTGGCGGCGCCTGCCGAAAAATTTATTTTGTACGCGGCGGAAGACGATCTTTCCCTGCGCGCCGAACCCTCTGTGAGCGGGTACTTGTGGAAGCGCATGGCGGCAGCCACGGAACTGATCTGCCTCGAGCCGAAGGCTCAGGCCAAATCAAAAATTGGTGTGCAAGGCCAGTGGATTCAAGTACAGGATCCGGCCGGCGATCAGGGTTTTGTGGCCGCGTGGTATGTCTCTGAGCAAAAAGGAAAAACCGCTTCTTCCTCCCCCGCGCCTGCTCCTTCCCCTTCGACAGCTCCCGCCCCGAAGCCGGGCGGCAGTTCCTCCTCCCCTGCGCCATCCTCTGCGCCGGCGCCTGTTCCGCCTGGCGCGCTGGCATTTTACCCAACCGAAGAATTATCCCTTCGCAGCAAACCAGTGATTTCAGCCGAAACCTTGATCCGCCGCGTACCCACAATAGAACAACTCATCAGCCTTGAGCCTGCCAGCCAAACGATCCCGAAGATTGGCGTCCAGAATCAGTGGCTCAAAGTGCGCGACGGGAATAAAAAGGAAGGCTATGTTGCGGCCTGGTATCTCAAATACGCCGGCGGCTCCACCGCGCAGGCGGCAAGCACATCGGCGCCTGCACCGGCTTCGGGCGGCGCTGTCAAAGTGCGGACAACCGCAGAAGCCGTCTCGTTGCGCAAGGAACCCATTGTGAGCGACGCGAGCCTGATCAAACGCGTGCCGGTCGGCTATGAATTTACCATCACAGAAACCGGCGGCGAAGCAAAGATTGGCGCGAACAATCAATGGCTCAAGGTTAAGGACGCCACACACGAAGGCTACGTTGCCGCATGGTTTGTTGCGCGGTAAAAACAAAGAGCAGGTATGTCTGAATTAAACGCTGCGCGCAAAACAAAAATATTCATCTCTTATTCACGCAAGGATAAGGCATTCGTCCGCAAATTGAACGATGCCATCGATGCCGCCGGTATCAATGCCTGGGTGGATTGGGAAGGCATCCCCCTCAGCTCGGATTGGATGGCGGAGATAAGCGCCGCAATCGAAGGGGGCGATGCGTTTGTGTTCGTCATCAGCCCGAATTCGCTCAAATCCCAAATCTGTTTGAATGAGTTGGAATTGGGCATTAAGAACAACAAAAAAATCATCCCTGTTCTGTATCGTGAACCTGAAAAAAGACAGAAAATGCACCCCAAGCTGGCCTCCACCAATTGGGTGTATATGCGCTCCCGCAAGGATGATTTCAAAGGAACCATTCCCCAGCTTGTAAATACCATTCAAACGGACCTGGGCTGGGTACAGCAACATACCCGCCTGCTCGAACGCTCCACAGAATGGGAACGAAAGAACAAAAGCAATAGTTATCTTCTTCAAGGGGAAGACCTGGAAGACGGCGAAAAGTGGATGACCGAATCCACCAAACATAAAAGCCGCGAAGTTATTCCCCTGCAAGCGGAGTACATCAGCGCCAGCCGAAACAACGCGGTTCAACGCCAGAGAAATCTCACCATTGGCATAGGCCTGGTCATGGTGGTGAGTATTCTCCTCGGCGTTTTCGCATTGTTCCAATGGCGGTCGGCAGTAGAAAGTAGAAAAGCCGCCGAAAATAGCGCAGCCGCCGCGGCCGCCAGTGAACAGGTGGCCCTTGCTCAACAGGCCATTGCCGAGGAGAAACAGGCGCTGGCTGTGGCAAAAGAGAATGAAGCAAAGGCTCAACGAAGCGCCGCACAAGCCGGCATCTACAAGGAACGCCCCGGCGAACTGGATACGAGCGCCCTATTGGCCTTGGAAGCTTTAAGCCGTCAGCAATCCGCCGAAGCGGAGGATATTCTGCGGCACAACCTAAGCTTGATGCCGATCCCCATTACGCAGGTAAAACATGATGACAGGATATGGAATCTTCATATCAGCCAGGACGGGCAATACATCATCTCCTCCAGCGCGGATCATACTGCCTGTGTTTGGACATTGCAGGGAGAACGCATCCTTTGCGTGCAACATGACAGTGACGTAACCGACGCCATGCTAACAAACGACAACAGCATTCTCATCACATCCAGCCTGGACGGTTCCGTGCGGCTCTGGGACTTCAAGAACGGCGCCCCATTGGAAGTATTCAACTACGAGGCGGATGTTCTGGATATTGACCTCAGCCCCAATGGAAGCCTGCTCGCAGCCGGGCGCAAGGATGGATTTGTTTCCATTGTCAATATCGATATTCGTCAAAACGTATATAACTACAACTTTGCAAAAGGGCCTGTCAGTGTTGTCCAATTTCACCCCGGCGGAGAATGGCTGGGCGTTGGCACAAAAACAGGCGGAGTTCGAATCTGGAAAACGTTGACCAGCCTTGTAGAATCCGGCCCAGCTCATGAAGCAGAGATATTCAACATGGCGTTCAGCCCGGATGGAAAACTCCTCGCTTCCGCAAGCGAAGACAGTTCAGCACGCATCGCGCGCGCGGAGACCGGACGAGAGACGCTTGCCATCCAACACCCGGACTGGGTGGAAGATATTGCTTTCAGCCCGGATAGTTCATGGTTCGTCACGGTTTCAGATGACAAAATCGTGCGCGTACTGGATTCAGAAAGCGGGCATGAAAAACTGCGCATGTCTCACGGCAGTTTTGTCCAGCGCGTGGAAGTCAGCCCAAACGGGGAATGGATTCTCAGCACAGGCTACGATTTAACCGCCAGGCTCTGGGATTCCCAAACCGGCGCGTTAATGTTCGAAGCGTCCATTGATGGGATTGGCTCCGCCCTGGCGTTCAGCCAGGATGGAAGCCGAATCATCGTTGGCGACCGCAATGGCAATATCACCCTATGGGACGTTTCCCCATTGAAGGCAAGGGTTGGTTACATCGGCTTTACAGAGTTCGTGAACAAGGCAAAATTCGACCCTGCCGGCCAGTGGATACTCATCAATACCGATGATAAAAACCTCTGGCAAATTCCCACAGACCAGCTCGCCACCATCCACGAAGGCACAATGGGAACGAGCGTGCTTACCTTCGATGAGCTTACCGCGCAATTAAAGATCAGCCCGGATTCAAAATGGATCGCCATTTCAGTCAATTCTGAAATCTCCAACTCAAGGGTGATTTTATACAATCTCGAAACCAAGGTTTTACATTCCCTGCTTCACAGTTCGGATATCAGCGGACTGGCCATCAGCGCTGACGGCAAATTCCTGGCAACTACTAATGAAGGCAATACGAACCTCTACATTTGGGAGATTGAGTCGGGTCAGCGGGTTAATGAACTCCAATTTGAAGGAGTTCCTTTTACATCAGCCTACAGTTCCAAAGACCCCATTTTAGCAATCGGCTTCGCGGATAAAACCATCCTGTGGAATACCACTTCCAACACGGAGCTCGCCACACTTAATCAAGTTGGCAATATCAGGTCACTTAACTTCAACCCGGAAGGAAACTGGCTTGCGACCACCAGTTCCGATGGCAGCATCTACATTTGGGATATGAACAAAAAGGATTACTCCCAGCCCGCCTATCAATTCCTACAGGATGGACGAATCACTTCACTGGACTTTAATTCCAAAATGGGCTGGCTCGCCTCCGCCGGCGCGGACGGTTACGTCTACCTCTGGGACCTTAACAGCGGCGAAGAAATCGTCCGCATCCCGCATGGAGATTTTGTTTCCGGAATTAACTTTTCCCCGGATGGCAGCCTGCTATCCTCTGTTTCCCGGAAAAGTGTGCAAATCTGGGATGTCAAGCTGCTTGTACCAATTTCAAAAGAACAACTCGCAGAAGCCGCCTGTTCGCGCCTCGTCAGAAATTTAACACCAAGCCAGTGGAGCTTCTTCTTCCAGGAAGAGGAATACCGCCTGCTTTGCCCCAACCTACCCCAGCAGTAAAAGAGGAACCTTTATGGAAACACAACCTCAACAACCCACGCCCATCCTTGAAATCGCATGGACGCGCTTCGCACAAATGGATGCAATTTCGAGCAAGCGGACAAAAACCCATCTCAGGATGCGCAGGCTAATCACAGCATTGGGAGTTCTTGCCACCCTATTTGCGCTTCTATCCCAAAGCTTCCCTTACGAGAGTGGGCTTGCAGGCGTAATTATTCGAGGGCTTCTGATCCTCCTTCCAATACTGGCATCTGGTTTTGCAGCATACGCAAGCGCATTCTACTCAAACGGAGACTGGCTGGTCTCCCGTGCGGGCGCAGAAGAAATATTGAAAGAAATCTACGCCTACCGCACCATCCTGCAAAATTCGCCAACCCGCCGCGCATGGCTTGAAAAAAGGCTGGTTGAAATTCAACGTTCGGTCTACCGCGGCATGAATGGCGAATTGACCATGGAGACCTACGAAGGCCAGCTGCCCCCGCACTACAACCCTGAAAACCCAGCCAGTGACTGGGGCTTCAACGACATCACCGGGGATGAGTATTTTCGTTACAGGCTTGAACAGCAATTAAACTGGCATAGCCTTAGAGTGGTTAAAAGACAGGCTGAACGTAAACGCCTGCAAGCATTAATACTAATTGCGGGCGGCGCGGGTGTATTTCTGGCAGCCATCCTGCCTTTGTGGGTTGCCCTTTCCGCATCCTTTACAGCGGCGTTCATCGGCTGGCAGGAATTAAGAAACCTCGATGCGGTCGTACGAAATTACAGCAAAGTCAGGATGGAACTTGGCATCCTGCATGACCATTGGAAAAGCCTCGAAAAAAGCCAGCAAACTCAAACCGAATTCTTCACCATGGTGAAATCCACGGAAAATATTCTCTGGAGTCAAAACATTGAATACATCAAAGCCATGCAGGAAGCCCTCAAGGAATCCGACCTCGATGAAGAAGCCAGCCTCATCAACCGCGTCATCAAGGAAGCCCGCGAATCAGACCGCAGGCTCAAACAGTCCATGGAAGACGCAGTGGTCGAATTCACCAGCGAAAAACTTGGCGAGGCAGAAGAAACCCTCAGCGAAGCCTTTGAAACCGCGCTGAACACCCTCGCTGAAGAAGCCTCGTCCGACCTGGTGAAGGCCGAGCTTGAAGCCATGCAAAAGAGCTTGCAGCAACGCTTCGGCAGTATCAAATCGACATTGCAGGAGATTGCCCAGGAATTTGAAGGTGTGGATATTGGCCCAAACACCCCGCCCGCCGTTTTGAACAGCCTGATTACCCGATACCCCAAGTCTCAGGACTCCAAAGGATAATTCAAAAGGAAATAATTTATCATGACGGATCAAAATGCGACCGCTACCCCAAAAGAAAATACTCCAGCCGCTCCTCTCTTAGGGACGCCTGTTCCACCCGTGCAAGCGACTCCTGCAGCGACAGGAGCAGCCTCTGCCGACAAAGAATCGACTGCCGCAGCGGAGCAGCCTGCCCCAGTCGAAGAAGCAACTGAAAGTCCCAGCCCGGTGCGCCCGAAAATCCGCCCTCATGCCTTTGTGGTGATGCCCTTCGGAAAAAAGAAAGGCGGCGACGGATCACTCTATGATTTCAATTCCATCTATAATCTAATGATCAAACCCGCGCTGGAACTGGCAGGCTTTGAGCCATTCCGCGCAGATGAAGAGACATCCTCCGGCGATATTTTGACCGATATGTTCCAGGAGCTTTTGCTGGCCGACCTCTGTCTCTGCGACTTGAGCATAGACAACGCCAACGTATATTATGAATTGGGCATCCGCCACGCCTTTCGCAAACGCGGTGTGGTGCATATTCAGGCAGGCCGTGCCTACATGCCCTTCGATATCTTCAACGTTCGCACACTTCCCTATCACATCACGCCCGAAGGTGTGCCAGACCCTGCATTCCTGAAAAACGACATTCAAGCCATTGCTCGTATGACCCGCGATACCTGGGCTTCAGACCGCGACGCGGTACACAGCCCGGTCTTCAACCTGCTTTCCGGGCTTGTGGAACCAGACCGAAAAAACCTGCGTACCCCGCTGGCAACCGGTTTTTGGCGTGAATACAATGAATGGAAACAAAGGGTTACGGTTGCCCAACGCCAAAAGCGCATCGGCGATATCCTCTTGCTCACCGAGGAAATTCGTAACCCGCTCATCAAGGAAGAGGCCATCGGCGAGGCCGGCAAGGCGCTTGCCAGCATGGGGCGCAACGAACTCTCCCTCGAACAATACCGAAAAGGGCTGGAAGGGAACCCTGGCAACCTCGCCTTCCGCCGCGAAGAGGCGTTTCACCTTAACCGCCTTGGCCGTGTGGATGAAGCCATTGTCAAGATCGAAAGCCTGTTAACGGATTTTCCCAATGACAGTGAAGCCATTTCTTATTTGGGGCGCATCTACAAGGAAATGTGGGCTGAATCATGGAAGTCGATACCGGACAAAACCAAACGATTGAAAGCCGCCTTTGATTCCTATCACTGGCTCATCAAGGCCATCGATATTTATCTCAAAGGCTATCGGATCGACCTGAATAATTATTACCCGGGCGTAAACGCGCTCACGCTTTCCACGATCGCAGTGCATCTTGCAGACCGCTTTGATGATAAAAAGGACCCCGACCCCGATATTACAAGAATCCGCCAGGAATTGTTTGAACTCAAAGGCGCCATGATCTTCGCCCTGGAAACAAAAGTGGATGTTGACAACGCGGATTACTGGACCCTGATCTCCCTGGCGGAACTCCGTGTCTTGACAGCCGATAATATTGCCACGGTCAGCCGCTCCTACCGAAAAGCGCTGACCGCCTCCCGCCGCAACTTGTTTTTCCTGCAAACTTCCCTCTCCCAACTGGAAATTCTAAGCGCCCTTGAGCTGCGAAGTGATTACGTTCGGGCTGCCATCAATATCCTTGAAGAAGAATTGAGCCGCGTCGGCAAGGATGAAAAACACCTGCCAGTTTCCAAAAAGAACCGAAAAACAGCGGGAGACTCTTCTGAAGGCCAGGTATTTCTTTTGGCAGGATATATGGTGGATTATCCAAGCAAGGAAAAGAAGACCTTCCCTGAAAATAAAGAAAGCGATGTACGCGCTGAAATCCTAAAAAAACTCGAAAAATATAATGCGGGGCAAAACGACATTGCCATTTTGGCAGGCCTCTCCGCAGGCAGCGAGATCATCTTTGCCGAAGTATGCGCCGAAAAAGGCATCCATGTGGATGTGCATTTACCCCTGCCTGAAGCTGAATACATCCGTGAATTTGTCTCCCCCGGCGGCGAAAGCTGGGTCGACCGCTTTTACAAGATCCGCAACCACCCGCATGTGGATGAGTACTACCAGCTCGAAAATGTCGGAGAGGTCAAGGAAGGCTACGACCCGTACGAGCGCAACAATCGCTGGGCGCTTTATTCCTCCCTCATCCACGGCACAGACAAAGTGACCCTGATCGCCGTATGGAATGGACTCGGCGGCCGCCCCAAAGACCGCGACGCGCGCCTCACCCGTCACATGGTGGAATTGATGCGTGAAACGGGTGGAAAGATCGAGATCATCAACACTTCCAAATATATTCACGGCTTCATTGCTGGAGCAATTGACGGCCTGCCAGACCTAAGCAACCCCGCACCCGCCCCGGCAAAATCAAAAGTACAAAAAAAAGGTCGACAAACCCCTAACAAAAAGTAAATAAATAGGACTTTCGCTCGCTCCTCTTGTTTCGCTTGTCACCCTCCCGAAAGACATCGGGAGAATGACAAGCGAAAGTTCTGATAAAAAAAAAGACCCGCTGGCTATTCAGCGGGTCTCATTATTTCATTGGCCTTTTCCATCGGATAGGCCCAAATCTCCCCTTTTACCCCTTTGGCTAAATAAAAATCCCCGGCTCGCACGGTCTCCACCCCTTCCAAAGTATTAACCGCCACCATGCGATCCGCTTCGCCGCCGGTAACATCGGTAAGAGGCACAAGCAGGGTAACCGCGCGTTTGATGCAAACTCCCGGTTCCAGCACCATGTAACTCGCATCGAAGATCTGCGCATCCACCGGCCAGACGTCGTTCGGCTGATCCAGTTCAAACACGAGCAAATCCCCGCTTTTTGCGGTCAATTGAGCGCCCCAGGGAGTCGAAATCTCTTTTGTCTGCGGTTCATTCTGCGCAGGAGAAAAAGAAAACACGCCGCGTTTGACCATGCTGCGATAAGGTTTGAAATTCAACGAGGCAATGATGGGATCATCCGAAGTTAGAATAATAGGCTCTTTCATAATTCTCCTCACTATATAAGACTTTATCGGTAATTAGCAAAAACCTCCTGAAGGCATTGTCCTGAGCCTGTCGAAGGGTTGCCGCCAGGCAGTTCAATTGCTCAGAAAAAACCCCTCACCGCACTGGCGCGCGGCGCAAGTGTCGGGACAGTGCCTGTGTGTTATTTCTGATAAAGTCTATTATACCCAGCGAAATTACCTTGTTAAAATAGTCCATAAGTAACGTCAATTATTCTCTTGTACGGCGCGGACTGCCATGCTATAAGTGGATAAATTTAGAAATCCGAGGGTACCCAAATGCGAAATTCCTTCCCGAAACACCTGGCATTAATTGTTGTCCTGCTCCTTATCGTCTCGCTCGCCTGTTCAATCTTTGCGCCCGCCGCAAACCCTGAAACCAGTTATCGCTACGACAACCTTCCAGACGCTGGCGATGAAGATGAAACCGCATTAAAGTATCGCGCCATCTCACAATGGGGAAAAACAAGCCTCACCTTTTACTTCATCAACGGGACTGGAAAAATAAGCGGCGAAACCGAACGCGACTTAATCCGTGCGGCATTCAAGCTTTGGGCGGATGAAACGCCTCTCACCTTTAACGAGACAACTGATTCCGCTCAGGCAGACATTCTCATCGGGTGGGCAGAGGGCGAGCACGGCGACGGAGATGCCTTCGACGGCCCCGGCGACGTTCTCGCGCACGCCTCCTACCCCAACCCATATAACGATGGGCAAGTCTT
The DNA here is from genome assembly GCA_919902735.1 of Anaerolineales bacterium. Classification (GTDB taxonomy): domain Bacteria; phylum Chloroflexota; class Anaerolineae; order Anaerolineales; family Villigracilaceae; genus Villigracilis. The sequence continues at coordinate 11,236 of CAKKRM010000090.1, forward strand.
CCTGCATTTTGACGACTCTGAAAGATGGGTAAACAGCGAAACCCAAAACGTGGACCTGCTCACCGTGGCCGCACACGAGATCGGCCACAACCTCGGCCTCGACCACAGCAGCGACCCCAACGCGCTCATGTACCCATCCTACTCTGGCCCGCACCGCTCCCTCGGGCAGGATGATGTTGCTGGCGTGCAATCTTTATATGGTCTCGCCGCCCAGCCCGCCGAATCTCCCGAAGTGCCGCCTCAGGGCGCAACCCCGCCCCCCAGCGCAAAAACGGACAGTGACAGCGACGGCATCTCCGATGAAGATGAAATCCTACGCACAGGCACAGACCCGCAAAAAGAAGACACAGACAGCGACGGCATCGGCGATGGAGTGGAAGTCTATTACCGCATGAATCCGCTCGACCCAGACATGGACAAAGACGGCGTGAATGACGGCCAGGAAGTGGCACAGGGCAGCGACCCATTCTTCCCAGACCAGGCCACGGATATTTCCCCCGAACTCAATGCAGAAGTCAATGAGTTTCTCACCAGAGCCATTCAACTGCAGATCGAAGCCTATCGGCAGGGCAATCCAAATATCGCCGCATCCATTATGGCGGGAGATATCTTCACCTTTCTGAAAAATGAAATCTCAGGTCTCAACCAGCAGGGATTTGTGCAAATCTCCGAGATCGATTTTTATAAAAGCTACGTCAACAACATTCGCGTCATCAGTAATACGATCTTAGAAGTGGATACCTGCGAAGTGTGGGGCACGAACATCTATCGCCGCTCAGACGGCGCGCTCGTTCAAAACATCGATCCACGCCTTTTACCGCAGACCATCACCATTCAAAAACTGGATCAAGGCTGGTTCATCACGAACGTCAACTTTTTGGATGCGCCTGCATTCTGCAATTAACCCACCTTACGCACCGCGCATGATTCCCTGAGCGATAGCGAAGGGTCTCTGGGATAGTCGTAGAGACCCTTCGCTATCGCTCACATCGTCCCGATGTCCTTCGGGAGGGCGACACGGTAAAGCGAGGCTGAGCGAAAAGTCCTGATTATGCTATTGCAAGGAGATTGCTTCGCCGCAAAAAACAAGAGTGCGGCTCGCAATGACACAGGAAAATTCATGAACAAACTCATCGTCATTGTCGGCGCAAGCGGTGTTGGCAAAACCACACTTGCTCACGCCTTAAGTAAAAAAGAAAATTTTACAACCGCCTTCGAGCAGCATAACGAAAGACCGTTTCAGGCGCTCTTCAAACAGGACGCAACATACGCGCTTGCAAATCAAATGGATTACCTGCTCTATCGCGCCGAACAGGAACGCGAACTCCGCAAAGGTGACGCGCCCGCATTGATGGATGGCGGCCTCGATTTGGATTTTCACGGCTTCACTCGTCTCTTCCACACTCGCGGACTTCTCAGCGACGCGGAATTTGACTTGTGCCACCGCTTCTATTTTCACACTCGCAGCCTGCTCCCGCCGCCAGAACTGGTCATCGCCCTGAGCGCGGATTCACAAACCATCAGCCAAAGACTGGCCGCTCGAAACAGGATCAACATCGCGTCCAGTGAAGATGCGAGCCTGCTGGAGGGCTATGTCAACGAGTGGCTGGAATCCATCCCTGAGTCGAATATCCTTAAGTTGAACGTCTCACAGGAAAATTCAGCATATACCCACAGTGTCCTGCATATCCTAAATAAAATTTTTACGTAATACACCCCGCCCACAGATCGTCCAACCCACATGATCAACAGAAGTATCTCCCGCATTATCGAACCACAACTCGTTATCGAAGGCGCGGGCGTTTTATTGAAGCGTTCCATCTCGCCGCGCGCCAGCAACGAATACGATCCCTTCCTGCTCTTCGATCATTTCGCGTTCAACAACCCGCTCGAAGGCCCCAGCCGCGGCTTCCCCACGCACCCGCACCGCGGCCTCGAAACCGTCACCTACATGCTCGAAGGCTCCGTCAACCACCGCGACAGCCTCGGCAACGCGGGCAAGATCGGCTCGGGAGATGTGCAATGGATGACCTCAGGCCGCGGCATTCTGCACGAGGAAATGCCACGCCGCGGCGAAAACGGAAACATCTACGGCTTTCAGCTTTGGGTGAACCTGCCCGCCGCGCAAAAAATGAGCCAGCCCCGCTATCGGGAAGTGAGCGCAGGGAAAATTCCCGTTGTTGAAAAAGACGGCGCAATCATTCGAATCGTGGCGGGAGAAGTAGATGGGATTCGCGGCCCTGTGACAGAGATTACCGCCGCGCCTCTTTACATGGACGTGAAGCTGGCGCCTGCTTCGAGATTCATTCTCCCCATCCCAAGCGGCCACACCGTCCTCGCGTACGTTTTCAACGGCGCGGGCGAATTCGGCAGCGACCCTTCGACAGCCCTTCAACAAGCTCAGGATAACAGCTCAGGTCAGGCAGTTGAATCTGTCAGCATGGTAGTTTTCAACGACGACGGGGATCAAATCGAAGTTAAGAGTGACGCCGCAGGCAGGGGTGTGCAGTTCATGCTCATCGCAGGCGCACCGTTCAAGGAACCCATCGTCCCATACGGGCCGTTCGTCATGAACACGCAGGAAGAGATCCAGCAAACCATTCAAGAACTTCGTAACGGCACATTCATCAAATAAATATTTTTGCATTCCAACACCTTCTTCAGAGACCGTCAGATATAATCTGACGGTCTCTTTTTTTATACATAGGACTTTCGCTCAATCTCGCTTTTTCATGTCACCCTGAGCGTTAGCGAAGGGTCTCTACCCCGAAATCAGAGATTCTCACCGCACTCCCGAAAGAGCATCGGGACAATGTGGCGCGCGGCGCAAGTGTCGCTTCGCTCTCACATCGTCCCGATATCCTTCGGGAGAAGGATAAGCGAAAGTCCTGATACAAAATCTTTCAATGGGAGTTGGCATGACACAAATTTTATACGGCCCACGCTTGGGCAAAGAAGGCCAATTACGAGTTGGGTGCAGCGCGGTCATCTTTGATGAAAAGCGAGAAAAGGTGTTGCTCACCCAACGCACGGACAACGGACGCTGGTGCCTACCCGGTGGGCACATGGAGTCTGGAGAAAGCGCCGCCGAAGCCTGTGAGCGCGAAGTCTGGGAAGAGACCGGCTTGAAAGTCCACGCCACGCGACTGCTGGGTGTGTACAGCAACCCGGATCAACTCGTCATCTACAAGGACGGTAACAAGGCTTTCTTTGTTGTGCTAAATTTCGAGGTACAGGTGCTGGAAGGCAAACTCGGACTGAGCGATGAAACGACTGCTTTCGGCTGGTTTTCACTCGAAGAAATGGAAACCATGCCGATACACGCAAACCACAAAATCCGCGTGGAAGATGCCCTGCTCGGCGGGGATGCAGTGATGAAATGAATTTTGTGCTCTGGGGCAAGTCTAAAAAGTCCGCCTCTACGAGGCGGACTTTTTCATCCTTCACCATTCAACCTTCATCCTTATATTTCTAGATTTTCTTCCACCAAACGCCTGTGCATTCAGGCAGGATCACCCAGCTATTCTTCTTCACTTTATCCCCCAACTCATCCCCAAAGAAAAAGCGCGAAAGGAATTCGGCTTCTTCAAGCGAATCAAACTTGTAATCGGTGCGGATCCATTTGTTTTGGAAACCAGCTTCATCGAGCCAGGGATAGTAGTCCTTGAGATGCTCAAGTTTTATTGGCGACTCATTCCCCGTGCCCAACGATTCAAACAGGACGATATAGCTGCTCGGTCTTAAGACGCGTTTCATTTCGCCCAGCCATTTTTCCAGTTCAGCCTGCGCAGTTTCAGGATTCCACACGGACAGGTACGCCACGCTCCAGCCAGAAACAGCCAGATCCGCGGAGTTGTCATCCACGGGCAGTTGACGGTGGTCGGCGACATCCACCTGCCAGTTGGGCAGTCCGCTGGCGGTGAATTTCTCACGGCAGACCCGCAGCATTTCTTCGGAAATGTCGAATGCGCGGACGCGGGACACGTGTGGGGCGAGCATACAGGCCAATCGTCCAGTGCCAGCGCCCAGGTCCAGAACGATGCGGTTTTCCAGAGGAGTGATCTCACGCAGCGACTTCAGAATATTTCCCTGATAATCCTCGCGCGCGATCAAGGCCTCGTACTTATCCCCTTCAGTTTTGTAGATTTCTTCTTGTGTAGGCATCCTGCAATTATAATTGGCGAATGCAACCACTTTCCCCCACCGCTCAAAAAATACAAGATTTACTTGGCTCACTTGGATATAACTATTCGGTGATCGAACACACCGAGTCGACGCGCACGGCGCAGGAAGCCGCAGACCGCGCTGGCTGTGAGCTTGGACAGATCGTCAAGTCACTTATTTTTCGCGGGAAAACCAGCGGCAAGCCGATTTTGGTTTTAACCAGCGGCGCAAACCGCGTGGACGAGAAAAGGATTTCTGAGTATGCGGGAGAATCCGTCAGCCGCGCAGATGCCGATTTTGTCCGATCAGTTACCGGCTACGCCATCGGAGGCGTGCCTCCCATCGGTCACACCGAAAAAATGGAAACGTACATCGATGAGGATTTCCTGCCATATCCAACCATCTGGGCGGCGGCTGGGACTCCCAATGCGATCTTTGAATTGAATACGGAGGACTTGCAAAAAATGACGGGCGGGAGAATTGCCATGATAAAGTAACTCAATACCGCAACTAGAAACAACCTGAAGAGTTAATATTCTAAAATCTCAACTAAAGGAAATCGGGAACATGGGACAATATTTTGCTCTGGTATACGGGGGACAGCCTTTTGTACTCTTCGGCACGGCGCACCTGACCGCGCTTGCCATCATTACGTTATGTTGTTTTTCATTTTTGTATTTCCGCAAGGTGTGGGGCGAAAAGGAAAGGAATACCATCCGCTGGATCTTTGCCATTGCAATTGTGGTTAATGAAACGTCCCTGCACATCTGGTCGGCATATTGGGGAATTTGGAACATTCAAACCATGCTTCCGCTTCATATGTGCGCTGTCCTCATCTGGCTGTCCGCCTACATGCTCGTTACAAAAAATTACTCAATCTATGAATTCGTTTACTTCATGGGGCTCGGCGGAGCCATGCAAGCTGTGCTCACCCCAGCCGATGCCGCCGCTTACAACTTCCCGCATTATCGCCTCATGCAAACTTTTATCGCGCACGGGCTGTTGATCAATATTGCGATCTACATGACTGTTGTGGAAGGATTTCGTCCCACCTTGCAATCCTTCAAACGTGTATTTATTTGGACAAATATTTACATGGTTCCTGTATTTTTTATCAACTTGGCGATTGGCAGCAATTATCTTTTTGTTGCAGGGAAGCCTGAATTCCCCACCTTGTTGGACATGCTGGCTCCCTGGCCTTGGTACATTTTTGAGATGGAAGCCCTGGGGTTCGCGATCTTCTTTATCCTTTATATTCCCTTCCTGATCAAAGACTGGCGGGCAAGGCGTACAATACCTGCGCAAACGGTATAGCCTTTAGCAAACGAGCTGACCTGAAACAGGTCAGCTCGTTTGCTAAAATTTCACATTACGGCAGTGGAACAAAGCCAAGGATCGTGGATGGGAGAGTATTTTTTGTGTTGCAATGGGACATCCTTTATCGTAAAATCGCTTCAACCAACCAAAGGAGAAGATATGGTTACAAAAGCAAAAACCGCGTCAGCTTCCCGCCCCATGACCGAGGAAGCAGACTTCCTCCAAATTAAATCAGTAGACCACGTTCATTTTTACGTGGGCAATGCCAAACATGCCATGTATTACTGGTGGAAGGCATTTGGGTTCAAACCCGTGGCCTATTCCGGGCTTGAAACTGGCAACCGCGACTTCGCCTCGTATGTGCTTGAATCAGGGCAGGCGCGGTTTGTTGTTTCCGCCCCCTACTCGCCGAGCAGCCCGCTCGCTTCGCACCACATGCTGCATGGTGACGGAGTCAAAGTGATTGCGATGGAAGTGGATGATGTGGAAAAAGCATGGCAAGCCACCACATCCCGTGGAGGCAAATCCGCGTGGGCGCCGCGCGAAGAAAAGGATGACTACGGAATTTACCGTACATCCGCAATTTATACATATGGTGAAACCCAGCATGTTTTCGTAGACCGCACCGATTACAAAGGCGCATTCGGTCCCACCTACAAGCCGCTTAATTACGAAACACAATCCATAGGCCTCGCCGCCATCGACCACATTGTCGGCAATGTGCAGCTTGGAAAAATGAATCACTGGGTCAACTACTATCATCAGGTAATGGGCTTCCGCCAACTCATGCACTTCGACGATAAGGATATTTCCACCGAGTATTCCGCGCTCATGTCCAAGGTGATGCAAAACGGAAATGGGCGCGTCAAGTTTCCGATCAACGAGCCAGCCGAAGGCAAACGCAAAAGCCAGATCGAAGAATATCTCGATTACTATCTCACCCCCGGCGCTCAACATATCGCCATCATCACGGGTGATATTCTGAGCACCATCGAGCAACTCCGCAAGAACGGCGTCGAATTTTTGCGCGTACCGAACACCTACTACGAAATGCTGCCAGAGCGCATCGGCAAAATTGACGAAGATTACAAAGCCATTCAGGAACTCGGCATCCTCGTTGATAAAGATGACGAAGGCTATCTCCTACAAATCTTTTCCAAGCCCATTCAAGACCGCCCGACCATGTTCGTTGAGATCATCCAACGCCACGGCGCGCAGGGCTTCGGCAAAGGCAACTTCAAAGCCCTGTTTGAATCGCTGGAACTGGAGCAGGAACGGCGCGGCAATTTATAGTAATCAGTGAACAGTAATCAGTTATCAGCACTGATTACTGTTCACTCCCCCAAAAATAGTATCGGAGCAAGAAACGGATGAAAAATAAATTCTTAAGTCTGGCAGGGATCATATTTTTTGCGCTGGCTTGCGGGCTGGGTCCCCCAACAACCCCCATGCCGTCACAACAGAGCGTGGAAACAATCGTCGCCGCCACATTCGATGCGTTGACAGCCGTCGCTCCCCCAACTGCGGAAGCCACACAGGAAAGCGGACAACTCACACCTGACGGCACGCCTGTGAATACGACGGAAGTTTCATTTTTTATCCCGAATGGAATTGCCAACGATGCAACATCAGCCATGACCACGGATGTCGAATATCCGTACATCAACCCATCCCTCGGGGATATGCCGCAGCATGTAAAGCTCACGCTGAATCTTTACGCATTGAACGGGACGCAGTTCGAGCCGCATATCATGATATTTCATTCTGCAGAGTATTCACAATATACTGAAAATACCGCAGGCATGATCAGCGCGATGCAATCCCTGCAATACGTGGACGGCCAGCCGCTGCCAGAAAATTTGAGCAGTGATTTTAGCGCACATATCCATGCAGTTAATTTCAAGAACGGGCGTGGCGTTCGTTACCTTACACAGGTATTCACAAATTTCCTGCCTGTGAACAACAACGAACTGTTTTACTATTATCAGGGTCTCACAGACGATGGCCAGTATTATATTCAAGCCATCCTGCCCATCAACACCCCCTTCCTGGCAGCAGACTCCAACCCAAATACCCCGCTGCCTGCGGACGGAATCCCATTCAACATGGATGACTTTTCGGGATACCTTGATACCATAGCCCAGCGGCTGAACAGCGCCGACACCTTTTCCTTTACGCCCTATCTCGAATATTTGGACGCGATGATCGAATCGATGCAAGTGACTGGGTATTAAACAGCGGCATCTGCCATAAAAATAGGTTTAATCATCCAGTAGGTCACGCTTGCTGCGTGACTTTCACTTTATAACGCAACCTACTGCGTACACTTCGACACAGTCAGCAAAAATCGAATCGTCAGTGCAGGCATGAATACTCTGTGGTAAAAGTGAGTACGGTGATCGAGAAAGTTGGATGGCGTCAATGGAGTGGCCGCACGCAGCGATCCGCATGAATAGGAAAGCGTTGTTGATCTATAATCCATAAAGATTTGGAGCCCCTGATGAAAAAAATGATCTCCCTCGGCGAAGAAGTATACAACAGCGACGTGTTCGATGTGCTGTTCCATTATGAAGTTTCCCGTTCCAAACGATATCCCGCGCCATTATCACTGCTCCAAATTGAAATGACCCCTGCCGCATTGGATGAAAATTCCCTGAGCAAAGCCTCCGCGATCTTCACCGCCAAGATCAACGCGCACATCCGCTCGGTGGATATCGTCACCGGTAAAGGCAGCCGCCTCAGCATCCTGCTCCCCACCACAGATGAAGCAGGCGCGCGCACTGTATGCGAACGCCTGCTTTCGATCTTCAAAAATAAAGTGGAGGGAAGCAACAATGAGACCCTGTCCTTCTCCCTGCAAATTGGAGCCAGCAGCCACCCCGGCGGATCGTCGCTCTCCAGCGAACACCTCCTCCAAAAATCGGAAGAAGCGCTATCCCAGACAAAACTTAAAGGCCCGCACACATACATCCTGATCTCAAAATAATTAAGAGTAGGAGAATTGACATGCCCTTTTATCATAAACTCGGACAAATCCCCCACAAGCGCCACACCCAATTCAAAAAAGCGAACGGCAAACTTTACCGTGAAGAAGTCATGGGGCTGGAAGGCTTCTCCTCCATCCAATCCATCCTCTACCACCACTTCCTCCCTCCCCGCGTTAAGATGACCGAAGACCTCGGCCCCGCCAAACCCGAATACGTAGACTTTGGCCCCATCCGCCACCGCGCCTTTGCAACCGATCAAGCCCCGCTCGGGCCTGATCCACTCACCGCGCGGATTCCACTCCTCGGCAACTCCGATGTCATCCTCGGCATCTCCCGCGCCAAAGACAGCATGGACTTTTTCTACCGCAACTCACAAGCCTACGAAACCTGGTGGGTGCATGAAGGCGAGGGAGTTCTCAAAAGCCAGTTCGGCAACCTGCCCTTCCACAAAGGCGATTACATCGTCATCCCATTTGGCGTCACCTGGCAAATGCACCTGGATGGCGAAGCGCGTTTCTTCACCATTGAAAACCCTTCCCAGATCGAGCCGCCCAAACGCTACCTCAACAACTACGGGCAATTATTGGAACACTCCCCCTACTGCGAGCGCGACATTCGCGTTCCAGAAGAGATCGAAACCCACACCGAACGCGGCGAATTTGAAGTCCGCATAAAAGTGCGCGACAGGCTATCCCGCCACGTACTGGACTACCATCCCTTCGATGTCATCGGCTGGGACGGCTATCTCTATCCCTGGATCTTCAACATCGCAGACTTTGAACCCATCACAGGCCGCCTGCACATGCCGCCGCCCATCCACCAGACTTTTGACGGACATAATTTCGTGGTTTGTTCCTTCGTTCCCCGCCTCTTTGACTATCACCCCGAAGGCATTCCCGCGCCGTACAATCACTCCAACATCCAATCGGACGAAGTGCTGTATTACGCCAAGGGCAACTTCATGAGCCGCAAAGGCATAGACCGCAGTGACATCAGCCTGCATCCCTTTGGCCTGCCGCACGGCCCCCAACCCGGCATGACGGAAGCCAGCATCGGCAAAGCAGAAACCCAGGAACTTGCTGTGATGGTGGATACCTTTCATCCGTTGCAGATCACAAAACAAGGCGCCGCGCTGGAAAAGCCAGAATACATGGACACCTGGCTTGAAGGCGACGGCGAATAATAAAAAATCATCGGAGAAGAACATGAAAAAAATCTTTGGTCTGGCGCTTGTAGCGGGAATCATAATTTCATCCTGCAATCTACCTGCCGCAGGCACGCCAGATCCACAGATCGTCACCGCCGCCGCTTTGACAGTGCAAGCCGCGATCAATTCATCATCCAATACACAGCCTCTCGCAAGCCCAACAACCGTAAGTGTGGCAGCTGCAACTACTGCAACGCCCACGTATTCGAAACCATTTATCAGCGTAGGTGATGTAACAAATTGCCGAACAGGCCCGGGCGTAAATTACGAACGAGTGACTCAAATCCTGCCATCCGACTCGGTGGAGATCATCGGCTTCTTCCCGCCCAATTACTGGATCGTATCCTCCTCCGCTGGAAATTGCTGGGTGTCTGGTGAATTCGCCACGCCTGTTGGTAGTTACGCCGCCGTGCCAACCGTCACCGCGCCGCCCACGCCGCAGGGAGGCGCGCCCGAAAAGGTGAGCCTGCAAAAATGGGATGTGCAATGCAACTACGCAACAGACGAAGCCAACATCACCATCCTCTGGACGGACAAGGATGGCGAAAGCGGATACCGCGTTTTACGCAACAGCGAGAAAGTTGCCGAACTGCCTGAAAACAGCGCGCAGTTCAATGAAACCATTACCCTGCTTTCCGGGCAAAGCGTGGGATACAACATTGTGGCGTTCAACGCCATCGGCTCAACAAGCAGTTCGACAGTCACCCTAACCTGCTGATCGATGAAAATAAAAAAACCTCACAATTATTGTGAGGTTTTTTTATTGAAAATTTTATTACGATTCGCCGAGTTGTTCTTTCACTTTTTTCGTTTGCTTGCCACGCTCATCGGTGGAGAGAATGCGTTTGCGAATGCGGTAGCTTTCAGGGGTTACTTCCAGCAATTCATCGTCAGAGAGATATTCAATCGCCTCGTCCAAACTCATGGAACGCGGAGGCGTTAGGCGAATTTCCATATCGCCGCCGGACGCGCGCATATTGGTCAGATGCTTTTTCTTACAAACGTTGATCGGGATATCCTGTCCACGCGCATTTTCACCGACTACCATGCCTTCATAAACGCTCACACCCGGCCCCACAAACAACATGCCGCGCTCTTCTGCGCTCTTAAGGGAGTAGGCCGTGGTTGTGCCCGCTTCCCATGCAACGATCGAACCCCTTGGGCGTGAAGCCATCGGACCGGCCAATTCATCATAGCCGCGGAATATGGTGTGCATGACGCCCTCGCCGCGAGTGGATGTGAGGAACTGATAACGAAAGCCAAGCAAGCCGCGTGTCGGAACAACATACACGATGCGCGTCATTCCCTGGCCTGCATCGTGCATCTCGGTCATTTTGCCGCGCCTGCTCCCCAGCATTTCCACAACCACGCCGACCGTTTCAGCGCTGGTCTCGATATGCACTTCTTCGAAAGGTTCAAGCAGAGCGCCATCTTCAGCCTTGTGATAAATAACCTCAGGACGTGAAACCTGGAACTCATACCCTTCGCGGCGCATGGTTTCGATCAAGATACCCAAATGCAACTCGCCGCGGCCGGAAACCAAAAAGTTTTCAGCCGAGTCGGTTTCTTCCACACGCAAAGACACATTGGTGCGGAGTTCTTCGAATAGACGTTCGCGCAATTTTCGTGAAGTGCCCCAGGTGCCCTCCTTGCCAGTGAACGGGGACGTGTTCACGCCAAAGGTCATGCGAACCGTTGGTTCTTCCACTTTGATCGTAGGTAACGCAACCGGGTTTGCAGGGTCTGCAAGCGTCTCGCCAATGGCAATCCCTTCCAGGCCTGCCAATGAAACAATATCCCCTGCTTTAACTTCGTCTACTTCAACCTTATTCAGGCCTTTAAAAGTATAAAGATAACGCGCTGTTTCGGGTGAATTGGTTCCATCTAATTTCATACGCGTCAATTTTTGCCCGGCTTTGATCGTACCAGCAAAGACACGGCCAATGGCAGTCACGCCGCGATAATCATCATAACCAAGCGCTGTGATGAGCATTTGTAAAGGGGCATCGGGGTCCACTTTGGGAGCCGGGATATGCTTGAGGATCGTATCAAACATGGGCTGCAGATCAGGGCTGAGGTCGGCGGTAAGACCCGCTTTCCCGGCAGTGGCTTGAGCGTACACAACAGGGAAATCCGCCTGTTCTTCAGTCGCGCCAAGCTCAATGAACAAGTCAAACGTTTCGTTGAGCACGCGCGCAGGTTCGGCGTCTTTGCGGTCGACTTTATTTATAACTACAATGGCTTTGTGCCCCATGGAAAGAGCCTTCTTTAGCACAAAACGTGTCTGCGGCATGGGGCCTTCAGCGGCATCGACAAGCAGCAACACACCGTCAACCATGTTCATGACGCGTTCAACTTCGCCGCCAAAGTCGGCATGTCCGGGCGTGTCAACAATATTGATTTTTACAGGCGCTTTGGTGACAGGGTCAACAAGTGAGATGGCGGTGTTCTTTGCAAGAATGGTGATGCCGCGCTCGCGCTCGAGATCGTTGGAGTCCATCACGCGTTCTTCGACATGCTGGTTTTCACGAAAGGTGTGAGATTGGCCCAACAATTCATCCACGAGGGTAGTCTTGCCATGATCTACATGGGCAATGATGGCAATATTACGAAGGTCGGTTCTTTCAATTTGCATGGTTTCTTCTTTCAATAAACATTTTGGTTATTCGAGGACAAAGAAAATTTTCTTCACTTGCACACAAAAACCCCCGACGGGAAAGCCGAGGGCTTGAAGTCAATGGGTCGGCGTGCGGCTCGTATATTATCAGAGAGTGTTGGTTTTGGGTAGGGAGTGAAAGACTCCTACAATCGCGCAGACCTGCCCGCCTTCCTAAGATCGCGGTAATTCCACCACACCTGCCAGATGCGCATTGCAGCTTCCATTTGGATCTTGAGCGACATCTTCGATTTTCCCCAGCGCCGATCTGCAAAATGGATGGGAGCTTCCCCGATCTTGAATTCCAGGCAATGGGCAAGATAGGCCATTTCAACGAGAAATACATAACCGCTTGAATGAATGCGCTCGAACGGCATTTGTCTGAGGGCGTCACTGCGCCACATTCTATACCCGGTAGTGACATCGCGCAAAGGCAGCCCCAGAATGCTGCGCGCATAAAAATTACCAAAAGCAGAAAGGCTTTTCCGCCAGGCGGGCCAGCGTTCATCCACAGAGCCACCCTGCATATAGCGGGATCCCAGAACAACATCACAGGTTTCGAGGAGTTTGGTCATCTCCACCAGCGCAGACGGATCGTGGGAAAAATCCGCATCCATCTGAACGATGGCCTGGGCGCTGCCATCCAGTATTTTCTGAAACCCATTCAGGTACGCTGAGCGCAATCCCATCTTGCCCGGGCGGTGAAGAACCCCAATTCGGCCAGGATGCTTCAGCGCAAGTTCATCGGCAACGCGGCCTGTGCCGTCCGGGCTGTTATCGTCCACGACGAGGAGATACAAATCGAGAGGGAGCGAAAATAAAGCGGAGACCAGTTTGGGCAGGTTCTCCGCTTCGTTATAGGTGGGTGTAATAACTGTAATATGCAATCAGGACCTATTTCTTGTTTCGCTGCAGCTCCGCTTTTATTTGATCCACCGTTGTAAATTGGGTCTTAAGGGAGGGGATTTCAACGATTTTTGCGCCCAATTTATCGGAGCGTTTTGCCATTTGATCGCGATCCTTGATGGGATAAAAATATTCCATGGATTGATCGAGCCGTGTGCGTAATTTCTCGCCCAAAGCAACAAGGTTGGATGGGGGTAAAACAAGCACAAAGTCTGTGCCGCTTAAGTGGCCGAGAAAATCTTCAGGGCGGCTGACTTCACGCATGGTATTGACGATCATTAAACTGATCGCCCGGAGAACATCGTCTGACGCCACAAAGCCATAGGCTTCGCGGAAGGAATCCATGTTATCGAGCAGAACAAACAAAAGGGCCGATCCGTCTTTGCCGATTATTTCGGAAAGTCTTTCGTCCACCAGGGCGCCTTCGGGCAGGCCTGTAACGGGGTTGGTTAGGGATCCCTGGCTTACCCTTTTTAGGGCATTCCGAACGCGCAGGCGTAATTCCTGAACATCGAAGGGCTTGGTGATATAGTCGTCAGCGCCAATTTCCAGGCCCTGGAGCTTGTCGGAGCGGTCGCGCTTTTCGGTAAGGAAAATTATGGGAATATCAGAGGTACGGCGGTCGGCACGCATACGGCGGGCCACCTCGTATCCATCAATATCCGGCAGGCGGATATCAAGAATGACCAGGTCTGGGTGATCTTGCAAAGAGGAGCGGACTCCATCCTCACCCCAATTGACGGTAAACACTTCATAACCTTGAACGCGGAAATATGCATTCAGCATTTCAGCCACGTCAAGGTCGTCTTCAACGATGAGTATTTTGGACTTGGTGTCTGTCATGCCAGATTCTTTTCGGTTATGAAATCGGTTCTTTTTGTACGATGAATTCGCAGACACTGTCTCCGATTGCAACGCACTTGGATTCGTTTACGCGGAATTCATTGCCGCCAGATACCCATTTAAGGGCTTCCTGCAATAAACCAGTTGAAATAAAACAAACGGGCTTATCCACGCCTGTGCGTCCCCAGCAGCATGGGCATTTGTGGATAGTCCACACCCATTCGGTATCCTTCTCTTCGACGGTTGTCTGTTGATCACTCAGCTGGGAAAATATTTTGGCGAAAGCTGGCAGGCCAATTCTCAGCTTGGATTGAAGCGGAAGGACCACGAAGGCTAAATCTGCCGCGCCTGCCAACGCTCCAAAATTCTTAAGCGCATCGGAAAAAGTCGCACGCCCGGCGCGCAAGGCAAGTCCGCGCCCGCCGCGTGGGCCGTACATTTCTTCAAGAGCAGAACCAATGGCGGAAAGCTCAACAAAATCAAAACCTTTGTCAAGGGTGTCGGGGGGGTAATTTTCTACATAATGATTCAAACCGCCGAGGTTCAAGATGGCATTCAAGCCATTCTTACCCATCACTTCTTCCAGTGATTTGATGGTGATCAATCCAAATTTATTAGGGTAGTACAATCCACTTTTTTGAAGGGGGGGCATAAAAACTCCACTAGATCAACTTCGCCAGATCTTCGGCGGCGCGACGCATATCAAGGAAGATCAGGCCAAGCTTGGCCTGTTCGCGTGCCAATGCGGTGAGAACTGCCTCTTCACCAACTGACATCAAAACAACATACCCTTTCAAGCCCTTGATGTAAACCTGCTCAAGAGAGCCACGTCCTAATTCGCCTGCAATACGTTCACCCAACGAAAGCATCGCCGCGGACATGGCAGAGACACGATCTTCTTCCACGCCTTGTGGAAGAGCGGATGCGATGCTAAGCCCATCAACACTAACCACTGCTGACGCTTCAATATCAGGTGATGAAGCCTGTAATTGGCGCAGGCGGTCCACCATTTGTTGCGTACGGTTTTTAGACAAGCCAGCCCTCCTGGGGAAATTTAACGCTCAATTTTCACTTGAAACGCCGATTTTTAAGATCGTGAGACTATTTTAGAACATGGCTTTCATTGTGTCAAGTTCGGTATTCAGAATGGGTTTTGGGAAAATCTTTTTAAACACAAAGGCTTGTACTGAGCTTGTCGAAGTGACACGAAGTTCACGAAGGGGGAAAAGGATGTAAACTACTCTTCCTTCTTGAAGCGGTTGCGCATTCCCTGTACTTTGGATTGCAAATCCTGGAAGAAATCGCTTTCGACGATCTCCTGCACCTGCTTGTCCAGCTTGGAGCGGTTGACCATGATCTCCAGTTGTTGTACGCGGGCGCGCAATGTCTTTTCACGCTGGGCCACTTTATCCACCATGACCTTGAAGACCCCAGTCAGGGTATCAATTTCGTCGCGGAAGTTTTGCGGGTTGCGGTTGTCTTCCTTCCACTCGTGGCTGTAATCCCCTTCCCCGATCTGCTTTGCCACCCCCGCAAGGCCGACAATGATCTTTAACTTCAGCCAAAAATCCGCTGACGGAGACTACCTTGGTGATGCCCATGGCGGCGTAATTTGCAAATAAAATAAAGCCGAGGGGAAAAAACCAGCCTCGACTCTCCTGGGCATAAGGGTACCCACCGTTTTAGCCGTTCGATCATGAAATGTCTTTACTCGAATTGAACTTGTATTATTTCAGGATGCGGCTTGTGCGTACTTTTCGGGTTCTTTATCAAACGAAGCTTTACAACCGGGGGAACAAAAATAATAGGTCTTCCCTTTGTGTTCGGATTTCCATTGGGCGGTGGCGGGGTCAACTTCCATTTTGCAGACGGGGTCTATTTCCATGGGACTCTCTCCTAGTTTAATGTAGGGCGAGTATAACCGATAAGATTACTTTTCCTCGAATTTATCGACCAGGTCTTTTACACCGAAATGATTTTTGTAGAAGGCCAGCAACTCCCCACCTTTCCGCTGAAATTCCAGGTCTGCATTTCCAAGAAGCGCAGATTCATGCAGATAGTCTAAGTGAGTAACCAAACGCTCGCGAAAATTATTGCCTGCCGAATCGGGCAAAAGCGCTTTCAGTTCATTGATCATTCCCTTTGCCCGCTCAACAACAGCCAGCGCATTGGGCAGCGGAATGACTTCATCAATGACTTGTTTGAGCAGTTTACACTTATAAGTACGGCAGACATGTGGATAGTCTGGAGAAGTATGGATCGTACACTGACCACGCCAAAGCGGGCAAGGCAGGCCAAACCCTCGATTTTCGGGTTCGACTCCAAGCACATTCAAGCCCAGTCCGCGAACTGTTTCCACTTCAACGGATTTGAGCTTTGCCCAGAGAAATAAATGCCCGCTGCAGCACAGCCCGCAAGATATGCACAAAACATCTGCTGGAGATAGCTCTGCTTCATCCGTATCAGTCATAGCAGGAATAATATCCTAGATTTATTAACTCACCTTACGCAGTTTATTCAGTACCGCAAGATTTATCTTGCGTTTTGGGGGCTTCTTGGGCAAGGGCAACATAAATGCCTGTCCTGAGCCTGCCGAAGGGTTGCGGTACCGAGGTTCACACAGCCTATTCTGCGTAAGGTGAGTTATTAAAAGAAAGAAGCGCGAGTCGGAGATTCGGGCTCGCGCTTCCTGTAAGTAAATCCTTAATTCGGCAATCCCAACTCCTGCAATTTCTCTTTCGTCGGCACGCCCTTCTCATCCCAGCCGCGGAGTTTGTAAAACTCGGGCAGCATCTTATCGAGTTCAACAACCTTGCCTTTGGCGGGGCCGTCGGGCAGCGGTTCGTGCAACATGCGGTGAGGAAGCGTATCTTCCGTTGATCCAGCCTTCATGAGGAACATGCGCTCCAGGGTATACACTCGGTCAGCAGCGATCATAACTTCTTCGGGAGTGTACTCCGCGCCAGTGGAGAGATTCATCATCTCGGTGACTCGCAGAGGCAAAATCATGCGGTCTTTGGAGAAGGCATAACGAATGGCAACGAAGACGCACAAGCCTGAGCTATCCATCAATGCAAAAGAATTTTCAAAGTGACGCACGAGTTCAGGTTTGCCCTCTGTCGTCAGCGGATTTTCCTTGACAGGCACACCAAAGACTTCTTCGTAAGCCACGTCACCTTCCATGTGTGATGCGCCTTTATTGGATGTGGCATACAGCAAGCCCATGCCCTGTGAGCCGCGCGGATCGTACCCGGGAAATTCCTGCTTACGCGTGGTCACTGCAATTTCGGGGTGACCATATTTTTCTGCGAGACGATAACTGCCCTGCGCGAGATCGTTTCCAAACCCTTCGCGATAAGCCATCTTCTTTATCATCGCGATCATCGCATCGTGATCACCAAATTTCAACGGCATCCCGATAATTTCTTCTGAGATATATCCCTTCTCATACATTTCCATCGCGGCGGCAATCGTCATGCCGGTCGTGATGGTGTCCATGCCGTATTCATTGCACAAATAATTCGCTTTCACCAACGCGGCGAGATTGCTGACACCACAGCCCGTTCCCAACGATGAAATGGTTTCGTATTCAGGGCCTTCACCCTTGCCTTTGTACGGACCATCGGGCACTTCGGTGAGTCGTCCGCATGAAAGCGGACAGCGATAGCATGGCGTGTGGCGAATCAAATATTGATTCTTGAGCGCATCGCCGTCGATGTTATTCACATGCTCAAACGTGCCTTGCAGGAAATTTCGCGTGGGCAAAATGCCGAGCGTGTTGGTCACCTGCGGCACATACGACGTTCCGTAAATCCGCATGTTCGAGCCCTTCTTCACATCCGCGCCCACCTCTTTGGATGTGTTCACGCTCAACGCACGCATCCCTTCGGGGTCATGCAGCGGCGGATTTTTATTTCCCATCGCCACAACCGCCTTGAGATTTTTGCTGCCCATCACCGCGCCCACTCCAGAACGAGCCGCCGCGCGATGCTTGTCATTCATGATCGCTGCCATCAACGCGAGATTCTCACCCGCCTGTCCAATACATGCGACTCTCGCATCAGCGGATGTTTCTGCCTTTAGGATATCTGTGGTCTCATGCACATCCTTCCCCCAAACATGCGCCGCTGACCTAACCTCGACCTGATCCTCGTTTACGTAGACATATACTGGCTCTGGAGATTTCCCCTCAAAAATGAACATGTCGAATCCCGTGCGTTTCATCCACGTTGGGAATTCGCCGCCCGAATTGGAGTGCGCCAGCGCCCCCGTCAGCGGAGACTTGGTGACGACCATGTAGCGGTTACCTGTCGGCGCGGGAGTTGCGGTCAAGGGGCCTGTTGCAAAGATCAAGATATTCTCAGGTGAAAGCGGATCCGCCATCGGGTCCATTTCTTTATAGAGATAATGGATCGCCCATCCGCGCCCGCCGAG
>CAKKRM010000091.1 GCA_919902735.1 Anaerolineales bacterium
GGCCTTCGCGTCTTTGCGTTAGATGTTTTGGGCAAGTATCCCACCCTGCAGAGCGTTCCGCGTAAGGTGAGTCATTTAATTCAAATATTACGATCACGTTTCGGTAGGGGGCATATCTAAATGTTTGAAGATCGCATCCCCTGGCAAGACGGCAACTCCCTGAGACCCAACATAGTGAAGCGCGCGGGGTTTGCCCACAACCCAAGCCGCATGATAGAATCCCAACATCTCTTCCGAAAGGATATTTATGGATGGCAAACATTAAAGTATTTGGCGAGAGCGTGATCGGCAATCTTGAGAAAGTGATCGTGGGGAAGCGGCAGTCCATCGAGTTGATCGTGATCGGCTTGTTGTGTCAGGGACATGTCTTGATCGAGGATGTGCCCGGTGTTGGAAAGACCATGCTTGCGCGGAGTCTGGCGCGGTCGTTGGACTGCATCTTTAACCGCATCCAGTTCACACCGGATATGCTCCCCAGCGATGTGACGGGCGTCTCCATCTATAACCAGCAGAAGAATAAATTTGAATTTCGCCCCGGCCCCATCATCGGCCAGATCATTCTTGCGGACGAGATCAATCGCGCCACGCCGAAAACCCAGGCGGCTTTGCTGGAGGCGATGGAAGAGCGCCAGGTAACGGTGGACGGACAGACGCACATCCTGCCCAAGCCGTTCATGGTGCTCGCCACGCAGAATCCGATTGAATACGAAGGCACCTTCCCGCTCCCCGAAGCGCAGTTGGATCGTTTCCTGCTGCGCCTGCGGTTGGGATACCCAAGCATCGCGGACGAGATCCGCGTGATGGACGACCAGCAATTGCAGCACCCGCTCGAGACCTTGAAATCCATTGTTGAGTTGAAGGAAATCCAGCAGGCCATCGACGATGTCAAACGCATTTACATCTCCCCCTTGATCAAAAAATATATCGTCGAATTGACCACTCGTACCCGCCAGAGCGCGGATGTGTACCTCGGCGCCAGCCCGCGTGGGAGTTTATCCCTTGCGCGTGCAGGCCAGGCGCGCGCCGCCTTGCAGGGACGTGACCACGTTTTGCCAGACGATATCAAAGCCCTCGCTGTTGCTGTTTTGGCGCATCGCATCATTGTCAGCCCTGCGGCGCGTTTGCGTGACCTAAGCTCGGACCGGATCGTGCAGGAGATCTTTCATGCCACCCCGGTGCCGGGCGGTGATTTCTCCGCTGACATTGCGCGGAAGAAAGCAAAATGAAAGCCGGGCGAATCCTGCTCGCCTTGTTATTTGTTGTCGGCCTTTTAGGCGTGGTGTTCAACGGCGCTCTGATTTACACGCGCTTCTTTTTAATAAGTGTGGTTTTGGGAATCATCAGTTGGGTGTGGACGCGCTGGTCTGCCAGCGGTTTGAGTTTGATAAGGGGTTCACGTGTACTGCGCGCCAACGTGGGGGATGTGTTCGAGGAAAGTTACGAAGCGGTAAATAACAGCCGCATCCCAGCCGCGTGGATGGAAGTTCTTAACCAATCGACCCTGCCCAAAGCCGCTGGTTCGCGTTTGTTTACTTTTGTGCTGGGGCGGCAGCGGCGCAGTTACCTTGCCCGCACCTGGCTTACACGCCGCGGCGGCTTTCAACTTGGTCCCACGCAAATTACCGCAGGCGACCCCTTTGGATTGTTCAGCTCAGGCAAAGTGATTGCGCCGCGCGAGACCCTCGTTGTTTTCCCGGTCATCCACGAAATTCAATCATTCCCATACCCGCCAGGCATGTTGCCCGGCGGACAGGTCATTCGCCGCAAGTCCTACGACATTACGCCTCACGCAGTGGGTGTGCGAGAATACGTGCATGGCGATGCCATGAAGCGCATTCACTGGCCTACCACGGCGCGCCGCGGTCAATTGATGGTGAAGGAATTTGAACAAGACCCGCAGGCCGAAATTTGGCTGGTTCTTGATTCTCAAAAAGCAATCCATTATGAAAAGCCATACCAGCAGGAGGAACTCCCGCTGGACTCGATGATGTTCGTCAAACGCCCGAAGTTCAAACTGCCGCCATCCACTCTTGAATACAGCGTCAGCATCACGGCTTCGCTGGCTCATTATTTTATCGGGCAGCGCCGCTCGGTCGGGTACGTCAGCGCGGGGCAAACCTTCACCGTTCATCCAGCCGAAAGAAGCGAAAGGCAGGAGGCGAAAATTTTGGAAACCCTCGCCTTCGTGGAAGCCAATGGCGCGCTTTCGATTGCCGCGCTTGTTACCGCGCAGGCCTCGCAACTGCCGCAAGGCTCCAGCGTGATCCTCGTCACGCCAACTGTTCGCGCAGACATTGTCCATGCAGTGGATGATTTGCAAATGCGTTATTTGCGTCCCGTAGTTGTATTGCTCGAAACAGAATCATTCGGCGGCCCGCGCGGCACGGAAACGTTGATCAACTCCCTGCGCGAACGGCGCGTGCCCGTCACCGTCATTCGATGCGACGACGATCTTTCACAGGCGCTTTCAGAAATCCCCACAGACTTTAAGGCACAGGATATGCGCGCATGGCAAAAACCCGTATCGTTACGATAGATTTGAATTTTCAAAATAAGACGCAGGCCATCGCGTCTTATTTAATTCGATATAACGACGCTGCGATCTTGATCGAAAGCGGACCCGGCTCGTCTCTTCCCGCGCTGGAAGCCGCTCTGGCAAAGGAGCATTTATCTCCCCGACACGTTACCCACGTCCTGCTCACGCACATTCATCTCGACCATGCAGGCGCGGCGGGCTGGCTTTCGCGGCAGGGCGCGGAAATTTACGTCCACCCCAATGGCGCGCCGCATTTGTTGAACCCTGAAAAACTCATCGCCAGCGCCACCCGCATTTATGGAGATCGGATGAATCAACTCTGGGGTGAGTTCCTGCCTGTTGAACAGAATCAGCTCAAGGTCCCGAAAGATGCGGAAGAGATCGTCATCGGCAGTTTGAGATTCGTGGCAATCAACACGCCCGGCCATGCCGAGCATCATTATTCCTATCTATTCGAAGATGTATGTTTTAGCGGGGACGTGGGCGGGGTGCGGATTCCCGGTTATCAATATTTGCGCGCGCCCATGCCGCCGCCCGAGTTGCATTTTGGCCGCTGGCTGGAATCCATTGCGCGGCTGCGAAGGGAAAAATTCACCCGTATCGCGCCGACGCATTTTGGGATGTATGACGATGCGGAATGGCAATTAAATGAATTGGAGAAAATTTTGATCGCAACCGAAAAATGGCTGGAGGGAATTATGCCAGCCGAACCGCCGATTGAGGAACTGCGCGAAAAATTTGAAGCATGGATGAACGAGCAAAGCCGCGCGCAGGGACTGACCGATGATGCGACTCGAGCCTACACACTCGCGAACCCCCTCGGCATGAGCGCGGATGGTTTGATGCGCTATTGGAGAAAGTTTCGTGTTCCGTCCTGAGCGGGTGTAGGTTCACACGAAAATTTCGGCGAAAAGTCACGTATAAAGTATGATGCAAGAAACATGGCAAAATGAAACAAAAAAGATATACTTTCAACCCAAGGAGATATTATGAAGGATTTTCTCGCGATCTCCGATTACTCATCGGATGAAGTTCAAGACCTGCTCGATGTGGCAGTGAAGTTAAAGAAGGAATATTTCAAGAAGGGGAACAAGCCAATTTTCAAAGGCAAGGTGTTGGGGATGATCTTCCAAAAGCCGAGCCTGCGCACCCGTATTTCATTTGACATGGCCATGCGCCATTGCGGCGGCGACGCGCTTTATCTCTCGCCGAATGAGATCGGTTTGGGCAAGCGCGAATCGATTGCGGATGTGGCGCGGGTTTTGTCGGGCTACGTGCAGGGGTTGATGGCGCGCGTGTTCGACCATGCGCATGTGCTGGATCTGGCGAAGTGGGCGGATATTCCCGTGGTCAATGGCTTGAGCGATTACAACCATCCCTGCCAGGGCATGGCGGATGCGTTGACGATCATCGAGAAGTTTGGCGAAAATTCAAAAGGCTTGAATATCAGCTATGTGGGGGACGGCAATAACGTCACCGTTTCGCTGATGCACGTCTCGGCTTTGCTGGGTTGGAATGTGACCGTCGGAACTCCCGAAGGCTATGATGTGAGTCCCAAAGCTGTTGAAATCGCCAAAAGCATTGCTCAGAAAACTGGCAGCAAATTGACCTTTGTACGCGATGTGCATGAAGCCGTTAAAGGCGCGCATGTGATCTACACCGATACCTGGACAAGCATGGGCCAGGAAGAGGAAACCGCCAAACGCGAGAAGATCTTCCCGCCGTATCAGGTGAACGCAAAACTGGTCAGCGAAGCGGATAAGGATGTGATCGTGATGCACTGCCTGCCCGCGCATCGTAATCAGGAGTTGACCGATGATGTAGCCGACGGCGAACATTCGGTCATCTTCCAGCAGGCACACAACCGCCTGCACGCGCAAAAGGCAATTCTGGCGCGGGTTTTTGAAGTGGCGTAAAAATAGAGATTGGAGATTAGAGAATTAGTCTCCAATCTCCAATCTCTATTACTTGCAATAACATTTATAGGATGGAACCATGAATACACAAGACTTTATCAACATGGAAGAACAGTACGGGGCGCATAACTATCATCCCCTGGATGTGGTCATCGAAAAAGCCGAGGGGGTCTGGGTGTACGATGTGGATGGGAAGAAATATCTCGATTGTCTCTCCGCGTACTCTGCGGTGAATCAGGGGCATGTCCATCCTGAGATTTTGAAGGCGCTGCTCGAGCAGGCAAAGAACGTCACGCTCACTTCGCGCGCTTTTCGCAATAATCAATTGCCGCTGCTTTATAAAGAACTCTCCGAAATGACGGGCTATGAAATGTCCCTGCCGATGAATTCGGGCGCGGAGGCTGTCGAGACGGCTGTCAAGCTGGCGCGCAAATGGGCGTATCAGGTCAAGAAGGTTCCGCGCCATCAGGCGGAGATCATCGTGGCGGGGAATAACTTCCACGGGCGCACAGTGACTATTATTTCATTTTCCACTGAGCCTTTGTACCGCGATGATTTCGGTCCCTTCACGCCGGGCTTCGTGGTTGTGGAATATGGCAATGCCGATGCGCTTGAAAAGGCCATTACACCCAACACCGCGGCAGTGATGCTCGAGCCGATTCAGGGTGAAGCAGGCGTGATCATCCCTCCCGCAGGATATTTGAAAAAGGTTGCTGAAACTTGCAAGAAGAATAACGTTCTATTTATCGCGGATGAAATTCAAACGGGTCTTGCGCGGACTGGGAAGCTGTTTGCCTCCGACCATGAAGGTGTCCGCCCTGACGTTGTGATCGTGGGCAAGGCTCTGGCTGGCGGCTTTTATCCCGTCTCTGCTGTGCTGGCGGATAAGCCGATTCTCGGTCTTTTCAGCGCGGGTGAGCATGGCTCCACCTTTGGCGGGAATCCACTGGCGGCGGCGGTGGCGCGCGCTTCGCTGCGTGTCATCCGCGAGGAGAAATTAGCGGAGAGGTCTCAGCAACTTGGCGAGTATTTCGTCGAGCAGTTGAGCGAGATCACCAGCCCGCATGTGAAGGAAGTACGCGGCAAGGGCTTGTTGATCGGGGTGGAGTTGAAACCCGAAGCGAAAGGAGCCCGTCGTTTTTGCGAGGCCTTGCAGACGAAGGGCATCCTCGCAAAAGAGACGCATGATAACGTGATCCGCTTTGCGCCGCCGCTGGTCATTGATAAGGAAACAATTGATTGGGCGCTCCCATTGATTAGAGAAGTACTCAATATGGCGTAATATTTCAGACCTTAAGAGACTGTTTAATAACTCACTCTCCGCAATGTCATTCTGAGCGCCAGCGAAGAATCTCTGAGAGCATCGTAGAGACCCTTCGCTAGCGCTCAGGGAATCATGGCAGGGTACGTAAGGTGAGTTGTTAAAATCGGGTTATTGAACAGCTTCTAAAGGTTTCCAAAACCTTTAGGGCCTTTTGTGGAGGCAGCATGTATATTGGAATACCAAAAGAAAGCAGACCCTTCGAGTATCGCGTGGGTCTTTCTCCTGCCGGGGTGGAGATTCTGTCCCAGAACGGGCACCAGCTTTTCGTCGAGCATGAGGCGGGCGTGGGGGCAGGATTCAGCGATTTGGAATATGAAAAGGCCGGGGCGCGAATCGCATTTTCCGCAGAGGAAGTCTTTGGCCGCGCTGATCTATTGTTGAAAATCGCCCGCCCAATCAAACAGGAGATGGAATGGTTGAAGGATGGTTGCACGCTGGCGGGGCTTTTGCACCTTGCCTCCAGCTCGCAGGATCAGATTGACCTGCTTTTGGAAAAGAAAGTGACCGCGCTGGCGTACGAACAGATCGTGGACGTGAACGGCTCGCTGTCTGTGCTGCGGCCCTTTAGTTTGATGTGCGGCGCGATGGCGTCTGAGATTGCGGCGCGCCTGTTGCAGAATAATTGGGGCGGCAAGGGAATTTTGCTCAGCGGCCTGCCCGGCGTGCCACCCGCGGAAGTTGTCATCATTGGCGGCGGGGCGGTGGGTTTTTCCGCGATGCAAGCCATGATCGGCGCGGGCGCGCATGTGACCGTGATAGACAGGAACATGAGTGTGCTGGAAAGAATTGTGGAAAAGTACCCGCGCGTGGTGACCATGATTTCCACCAAACGAAATATCGAACGCGCAACCGCTTTTGCGGATGTGGTCATCGGCGCGGTGCTGGTCAGCGGACAACGCGCTCCCATTGTGGTGACGCGAGAGATGGTCAAAGGCATGAAGCCGCGCTCCGTGATTCTCGATGTAAGCATCGATCAGGGCGGCTGTGTGGAAACCTCCCGCCCAACGACGCACGAACATCCCACTTTTATCGAGGAAGGCATCGTGCATTTTTGCGTGCCGAATATCCCTGGCGTAGTGGCGCGCACCGCCAGCCATGTATTTCTAAATGCGGCCATTCCCTATATTTTGGATGTCGCCAATAAAGGAGTGGAACATGCCATGCAGGAAAGCCCGTCTATTGAAGCGGCTGTTAATACATTCAACGGTAAACTTCTTCACCTTGTCCGTTTGAGCGCGCAGGAGCAATAAGATGACTGCGGCCAGTATTTATCAATCACGGGTGACAACCGCCGGGGAGGCGGTTAAAGTCATCAAATCGGGCGACCGCATCTTTCTTACTGGAAACGTGTCTGTCCCTCAAAAGCTTTTGGCTGCGCTGGTAGGACATGCCCCCAACCTCCGCGACGTGGAGATTTGTCAGGCGTTGACGGTTGGCTCAGCCGATTACGTTGGCCCGGAGATGGAAGGCCACCTGCGGGTGAATTCCATGTTTATCAGCGCCAATATCCGCAAGGCGGTGCAGGAAGGCCGCGCCGACTTTACCCCCGTTTTGCTTTCCGAATTTCCCTTGTTATTCAAACGCGGAATTTTGCCCATCGATGTGGCGGTTATTCACGTTTCCACTCCCGACGAGCATGGCTTTTGCAGCCTGGGCGTTGAAGTGGGTTTGACCAAATCTGCGGCGGAATCGGCCAGGGTGGTGATTGCCGAAGTGAACGACCAGATGCCGCGCACCCTGGGCGATTCTTTTATTCACGTCAGCCGCCTGACGCATATTGTGCCTGTCAACTACCCGATCCCCGAACACAATATGACGGAGGAAGGGGATTCGGATATCGTTCAAAAGATTGCAGGTCACGTAGCCTCGTTGATTCCCGATGGCGCGACCATGCAGCTTGGCATCGGCTCGATCCCCGATGCGGTTTTGAAGTTTCTCTCCGACAAGAAGGATTTGGGTATTCATACCGAATTATTTTCCGACGGCGTGATTGACCTTGTGAATGCAGGTGTGTTGACCAACGCACGCAAGTCCCTGCACCCGGGCAAGATCGTGGCAGGCTTCATCCTCGGCTCAAGAAAATTATATAACTGGGTGAACGACAATCCGATGGTAGAGATGCACCCAACGGAGTATGTGAACGACCCCTTCGTGATCGCGCAAAACGACCGCATGGTGGCGGTTAACTCTGCCATTGAAGTGGACCTGACAGGCCAGGTCTGCGCTGACAGCATTGGCCCCAAGCTTTACAGCGGCGTGGGCGGCCAATTGGACTTTATCTACGGCGCATCCCGCTCCAAAGGCGGCGTGCCGATCATTGCCCTGCCAAGTGTGGCAACCCTGAGAGACGGCACGCAAGCCAGCAAGATCGCTGCCATGCTCAAACATGGCGCCGGCGTGGTGACCAGCCGCAACCACGTCCGCTTTGTGGTGACCGAATACGGCGTTGCCGATTTATATGGCAAAACCATCCGCCAGCGCGCAACGGCGTTGATCAAAATCGCGCATCCACAGTTTCAAGAGGAGCTGCGAAAACAGGCAAAAGAACTGCATTACGTGTAGCTGATGCCGTTCTCGAAAAGCCGTGGAGCGCAACTCTGCGGCTTTTTTATTGTTAACCTGATAATAACTTTTCCACCTTGACACCATTCCATTTATTACCTATTATCAAAGCGTTTTGTAATGAAGCCGCAAACGGAGTGGGGAGGCTTTATCCTAATTTATGAATTCAAAGGAAGTAGAAAATGCGAAGAGCAAAGATCGTTGCAACCATCGGGCCTGCGTCTGATTCTGAACAGGCGTTGGAATCTATTATCAAAGCGGGCATGAATGTAGCCCGCCTTAATTTTTCTCACGGCACGCATGAACAGCACGCCCAGCGTGTAGCCGCTATCCGTGTAGTATCTAAAAAACTGGGAATACCCATCGGCATTTTGCAGGATCTGCAGGGACCAAAGATTCGCGTTGGCAAGCTGGCTGTGCCGCTTCAACTTTCCACGGGCGAAGAAGTTTGTTTGTATGCCACACAGGATGAACCCCCGCAAACGAACAACCAGCTATTGCCTGTGGATTTCCGCGAACTATTCGATTCAGTCCAGGCTGGAGACAGGCTCTTGCTCGATGATGGCCGCCTTGCCCTGGAAGTTACCTCCGCAAAGGGGCGGCTTGTCCATGCCAGGGTTCTGGTGGGCGGGGCGCTTTCCTCGCACAAAGGCATTAACCTGCCCGGGGTAAAACTTCGCATTGCAGGCTTCACTGAAAAAGACAAGGCCGACCTCGCCTTTGGCATTTCACAAGGCGTGGATGCGGTTGCCATTTCCTTCGTCCGCAGCGCCGAAGATGTAAAGACTGTCCGCGCCGCGTTGGAAGAATTTGCCAAAGGCGTCGGCAAGCGCACGCCTTTGCTGATCGCCAAATTGGAAAAACCAGAAGCCATGCATGAACTGGACGCCATTCTCGATGTAGTGGATGGTGTCATGGTTGCGCGCGGCGACCTGGGCGTGGAGCTTCCGCCTGAGCGCGTGCCTTCGTTGCAAAAGATGATCATCCATGCCGCCAATGCGCGCGCGAAGCTGGTCATCACTGCCACGCAGATGCTCGAGTCTATGATCCAGAATCCATTGCCCACCCGCGCCGAAGCATCGGACGTTGCCAACGCGATCTTCGACGGCACAGACGCGGTCATGCTTTCCGCGGAAACTGCATCAGGCGAATACCCCAGCGAAGCGGTTGCCATGATGTCACGCATCGTGCTCGAAGCGGAGTCACATTTTATAGAGTGGGGCAGCCGTCAGGACAGCCGCGCAGGTTTGGGCGAGAGCGACGCGGCTTCGATGGCGCGCGCGGCGAATGCGCTGGCGAAAGATCCCGAAGTGCGCGCGGTCTCCGTCTTCACCATGCAGGGACGTTCCGCCTGGTTGATGTCCAAAGCCAGACCGTCAAAACACATTCTTGCGTTTACGCCTGAACCCGACACATTTAATCAGCTTGCGTTTTTATGGGGCGTGCAGCCGAATCTTATAAAATATGCCAATACATTGGATGACATGCTTTCGGATGTGGATGCCGCGTTGTTGAAGTCTGGGATTCAATCTGGGCAGCAGGTGGTGTTGATTTGTGGATACCCCATCGGCGAAAAACGCCCGCCCAACATGGCCTTGCTCCACACCGTTGGAAGCGATGCGACGGTAAACCTCGCGCGCAAACTGGCTGAAAAGAACGTGAAGTAGGATTAAGTTCCCCGCTTCTTTCTTAACGGACGGCTGGTTAGCGTACCGCACACTTGCCCTGGCGGGCAGTGCCAGGGAGATTTATCTTGCGGTATCGTTTACTCCCTCGTCGCGATCAAAATCCCAACCGCGATCAATGCCCCGCCCGCGAGAAACAGCGGGGCGATTCTTTCGGCGAGGAAAAACCAACCGAGCAGCGTACCAACTAGCGGCTGGGCAAAGAACGTTAAAGATGCCACGGCGGCGGGCAATTCGGCGAAGGCATAATTCCACAAGAACATCGCAATCGCCGTGGAGATAATCCCCAAAAAGAGCAGGCCGCCGATGATACCTGGTGTGATCTCGCCGATGCCCTGTGTGTTGATTTCCCAAATCCCCAATGCAATGCTGGATGGCAAGCCGCCCAGCAGCATGATCGCGCTGGAGGTGAGCAGGTCCATGGATTTGGAAACTTTGCGAACCAGCACCGAATACAACGCCCAGGTTAGCGCCGCAGCCAGCAGACTCATATTGCCCCAAAACAGGGACGGCGAAAGCTCCGCGTTGCGCGGGTCGATCACGGCCAGCACGCCCAGCGTGGAGATTACCAACGCGATGATGCGGCGTGGCGTGGAACGTTCGCCGAGCAAAAATGGCGCGAACAATAAAACAAAAGCTGGCGTGGCGGATGTGACCAGTGACCCGTTGGAAGCCGTGGATAGTTTTGTGCCCACGAATTGAAAGCCAAGCGAGATACCGTATCCGACAAACCCAACCAGAAAACTTGTCCAAAAGAATTCTTTGGTGAGGTTAAAAGAATTAGCCACAGAGTTCACAGAGCGCACTGAGTCTTTTTTAAATTCTTCTCCGTGATCTCTGTGTTCTCTGTGGCTGACTTCCTTTTTTAAATTGCGAACATAAATGACAATTCCCAACGCCATCGCACCCATGATGAGGCGCAGGGTGAGCAACGAAAAAGGCGGGATGACTTCCAATACCACCTTGCTGACCACATACATGCCGCCCCAAATGGATGCCGCCGCCAGACCTGAAATTATCCCTGCGAATATGTGATGTTTGTGCATAATCCCTTAAATGTATCGTCATTCCCCTAGGGGGACGATGTGCGAGGCGGTGCTTGTCCGCCGAAGCAATCTCTTCGTAAAATTTGGGATTGCTTCGCCGCAAAAGCGCGGCTCGCAATGACGAAATTAGCAATGACGAGGCTTTACTTATTCCCCTTTTTTTCCAACTTCGCCCAGGCATCTTTCAAATTCACCGTCAAATTGAAGACGGGTTTTTCGGGCGCGGAGTCTGTATCCACGCAGAAGTAGCCGAGACGCTCAAACTGGTAACGAGAACCAGCTTCGGGCGCGGAAAGATGCGATTCCACATAGCCAGCGAGAATCTGCAACGAGTTCGGATTGATGCAGGCAAGGAATCCCTCATCGCCTTCTTCGGGGTCTTCCTTGGTGAAGAGACGGTCATACATGCGAATTTCAGCTTTCTTGGCGTGTGCCGCAGAGACCCAGTGAATCGTGGACTTGACCTTGCGCCCATCGGCAGAATCTCCGCCGCGTGTGGTTGGGTCGTAGGTTGCGTGAACTTCGATCACCTCGCCCTTGTCGTCTTTTACAACGTGCGTGCATTTGATGAAATAGGCGTAGCGCAGGCGCACTTCGTTGCCAGGGAAGAGACGGTAATACTTTGGCGGCGGGGTCTCGCGGAAATCATCCTGCTCGATGTAAATTACCTTTGAGAATGGAACTTTGCGTGCGCCAGCATTCGGGTCTTCGGGGTTATTGACCGCGTCCATTTCTTCGGTCTCGCCATCGGGATAATTATCAATCACAACCTTCAACGGCTTGATGACCGCCATGCGACGCAATGAGTTTTTATTGAGGTCGTCCCGCACGCAGGCTTCGAGCAGCGAAACATCGCTGATGCTGTAATTTTTTGCCACGCCCACGCGGCGGATAAAATCGAGAACGGCTTCGGCGGTATATCCACGGCGGCGCATGGCGCGCAGGGTTGGCATTCGCGGGTCGTCCCAGCCATTTACAATTTTTTCTTCCACAAGGCGGCGCAGTTTGCGTTTGCTCATCACCGTGTACGAAAGATTCAAACGCGCAAACTCGATCTGACGCGGCTTGAACACGCCCAACTGTTCGGGGAACCACTCATACAACGGGCGGTGATTTTCATATTCCAGCGAACACAGCGAATGGGTGATGCCTTCCATCGAGTCGTTCTGTCCGTGCGCCCAATCGTACATCGGGTAAATCTTCCACGCCGAACCTGTGCGGTGATGCGGCGGCTCATGGATGATGCGGTACATGGCAGGGTCGCGCATGGTGATGTTCGGGTGCGCCATATCTATCTTTGCGCGTAAAATCCGCGAGCCATCGGGGAATTCGCCGTTCTTCATGCGTTCGAGCAAATCCAAATTTTCTTCCGCCGAGCGGTCACGAAACGGAGAATTCTTTCCAGCTTCGGTCAATGTCCCTCGGTTGGCGCTCACTTCTTCGGGAGTCTGGTCGTCCACATAGGCCAATCCCTTTTTCACCAACTGCACGGCCCAGTCATACAACAGCCCAAAATAATCCGAAGCGTAGGTCACCTTCACCCACTCGATCCCCAGCCAGCGCGCATCGTCCATGATGGCGTCTACGAATTCAGTTTCTTCCTTTGCAGGGTTGGTGTCGTCGAAACGCAAAATCAACTCGCCGCCATTTTCCTTCGCGATCAGGTAATCAATCATAAACGCCTTCACATGACCGATGTGTAAATATCCATTCGGTTCAGGCGGCAGGCGTGTACGCACACTTTTGAAGCGTCCGTTCTTCAAATCTTCCGCAACAGCTTCGCGGATAAAATCGGTTGGCTTAATATCTTCGGGACTCATGGATTTGCCTTCATGCTGAATTTCAGGGAGATGTGAAACCGCCTCTTTCCTGACTTTTAGCCTGCCACGCTAAAGAGACGCATTCCCGACCCTGATGGTTGGTTTCCTGTATCGTGTCACCCTGAGCGATGGCGAAGGGTCTCTTACATAGCGTAGAGATTCTTCGCTCTGCTCACGCGTGCCTGCGCACGGTGCAGGCAGAATGACATATTCATTTTATTATAACAAACTCAATTCATGTATAATCCACCGCGGAGGAACCATGACCGAATCGACAGAAAATCACACCAACTTTCCCGCCACCTATTTCAACCGTGACGCCGCTTTCAAACTCGTAAAGATGGCAGGCATCTGCGCCTGGGTTGTTCTCGGAATCTATCTTTTTGCCACCCTGATCTCCTTCGCGCAATTCATGATCCAGTTTGCAACAGGCATGTTTTTCCAGAAGGGTATGTCGGTTGTCGACGTAGTAGGTTTTTTCACTCCGTACCTCGTACAATTCACCCCCGGCCTGGCATATTTCATCGGCTTGAAATTTATCGAGCACGCCCTGCTCATCCTCCTGGACATGGAAGACAACACCCGCCGCGCCGCGCGTAAATAATAGCCTTGCTTCATCCCCGCGCGCGTGATAAAATACCGCCCGCTGGAAAAATCATTGGGGACTCGTCTAATGGCAGGACAATTGCCTCTGGAGCAATTAGTAGTGGTTCGAATCCATTGTCCCCAGCTAAAAAAGACTCCTTTATGAGGAGTCTTTTTTTGTATGCTGATGAAGACACAAACTGCGGTTTACCCTTATCCAATTTTGCCGCAGAGTACCCATGAACAAGGCTCACCCCGGTGGGATGAAAACGCAGGTCGCGTTTGCAACGG
>CAKKRM010000092.1 GCA_919902735.1 Anaerolineales bacterium
GCCGACCCTATATGGGTCGTTTAATTTCCGCGCCAAAACCAAGCTTTCTTCAAGGTAAATGCTCGCCTGTTTTCGATGACCTGTATCATGTTCCATTTTTCCCAGAGCAGATAGAACATCGGCAACATCTTCCTCGCGGAGCGTTGATCGAGCGAGCCGCAGTGCCAAAAGTAAATTCTCCCGTGCGTTTTTGTTGTCGCCCAACCCGATTTGTATAAGGGAAAGTTCTTTAAGCAAATAAAAGTCCGCTTTATGATCGCCCAGTGCCTGCGCTGCCTCGCGCGCCTGCTGCAAGACAATGTTTCCCAGCGAAAACCATGCGCCATTGTACAATGTCGGATAGATTGCCCGAGCCGTTTCAAGGAGTGACCGATGTAGTTTTAATTGGCTGGCCTGGTCCAGGGCGAAACGAACATTGGGAATTTCAGAATCCAGGGATCGGGTGAACATCCATTCTTTCCGAGCAGCCTGTCGGTACATCAGTAATGTCTTTTTCACCACATGGGCGATTCGGTGTGTGGCTTCCATTTTTTCGCGCGCATAATCCCGCAGTAAAGGATGCAAGCGCCAGCGGTCGGCGTGATTTTTCTGTACAAGGCTTAACTTCTGTAAAAAAATTAGTTCCGTCTCGGCCATATCAAGAGTTATGTCGTTTAGGTAGGCTACCAAATCTGAACCAAAATCTTCGCCACTAAAAATTCCCAACGTGGCGAATAGACTCTGTTGAGCGGAAGAAAGCCCAACATAGCTCACCTCAAATGAGGCGCGCACCCCCATATCATCACGTGTTAGTGCATCCAGGTGCGCGTAGGATTTGTGCAAGTCATTAAGCAGGGTCGTGATTACATGTCCATTTGGGCTGGGCATGCTGCCTGCTAATCGCCCGGCAATGATAGTCAATGCCAGCGGGAGATACCCTAGCAAATCCGCAATTTCCCGAAAGGCGGTATGATGCGAATGGACAAAATCCTGCCCAAGGTAATGCTTGAAAAGCTGAATGGCATCATCAGAGGCAGCATCAAACGGCTCCAAAGCCACTTGCTTTCGTCCATCCAGTACAGAAAGATCGTAGCGTGTGGTTATGAGTACAGCATTGGAACCAGTACTTGGTGGTAAGAGGGTACGTACCTGGGCGCTGCTCTCGGCGTTATCCAAAATGATGAGGGTACGCTTCTCGGCAAGTATGTTTCTTACTACGGAAGACCTGCTTGCCAAATCTTTGTATTGACTCACATCCCTGCCGTATGCTTCGGCAAATGTACCCAGGATGGAACGAGAGTCCGAAGCGCCCAAGTGTGCCCACAATACTCCATCGGGAAATTTTTCTCGAAGTTGATATGCCAGATGGGCCGCCAGTGAGGTTTTACCAACTCCGCCCATACCGCGAATACCGCAAATAGCCGGCCGGTCCTTATCAAGAAGCGCATCCTTGAGTTCTTCGAGCTCAATAGACCGCCCAACAAAAATTGGAATATCTGTGATGACTTGAAAGGGAGCGGGAGCTGGATCGGAATTAGAAGAATAATAAGAGCTTAGAATTTTGCGATCAACTGGGCTTGTCGTGTTGGAGTACAGGTCGGGCAAAGAAGGGTAACCGGCGCTGCGAAGCAATTTACTGGCTTCAGGCCCGGTAAGGTGCAGGGCCGCAGCGACTTTAACAATAGCCTGCCATTGATGGGGCTTGCGTATATAGCCGTTAAGCCAGTTCGCGATGGTTCTCTGCGGCACGCCGCAAAGGCTCGCCAGCCGGTTGACGCTGGTGTGTGTGCGTTGAAGGTGACTGCCCAATAAGTCCGCAAAGGGGGATGACATGCTTCTCTTCCCACGTTCCAAAATTGGCTAAAAACGATACCAGATTTTTTGAGTATACAGCACTATTATTTGATTTGGATAATAATTCCTCCAAATATCTAATTTTAAGTAGAGCAAGATGTTGGATGACTCGGAAAGTGTTTTTTTATATCCGAATCCGTTGCAGGAAATGAGCATTAACCACAAAGTATTCATAAAAGGGATTTCACCCCGAAGGCTTATCCTGAGCCTGTCGAAGGGATGAAAATACTATCCTGAGGTTGCCGCGCAGGACTCGTGGGATTCCAAGAATCCTTCGGGATGTTTTTGCCTATTTTCATATCAGAACACGGAGACTAAGGAGAATATCATGAAAGTTCACCGCCCCATTTTGATGCTCATCGCCCTGGTGTTGTTCGTCAGTCTGGCATGTACGACCTTGCTTGGCACACCAGAAACAGAAACTTCTACGGAAACAAACCCGTT
This sequence comes from Anaerolineales bacterium, assembly GCA_919902735.1. Classification (GTDB taxonomy): domain Bacteria; phylum Chloroflexota; class Anaerolineae; order Anaerolineales; family Villigracilaceae; genus Villigracilis. The sequence goes on from CAKKRM010000092.1 coordinate 2,278, forward strand.
CCAAGTCGAAGCATTGCCAACTCAAACAAAGCAGGCGACAGAAGCCGTACCAACAGAAACTCCCCTTCCTCCCAATCCCTATTTCACCGAAGAATTCGATACCGACCCGCAATGGGATCTTGTGATCGTCCCAGATAATGCGAATAATAGCCAGACCCAATCCGATCCAAAAAGCGTCACAACCACTTTTTCAGACAGCCGCATGATATTCCATATCCCAGAAGACTGGCTTTCAGCCTTTTACACTTACACTGAAGAGACCTATAAGGATGTGCGCCTGGATATTGAGTTCGACAACCAGGGCGTGAATTCTCAGCAGGTCAGTCTGGTATGTCGCTCAGATGGTGATGACAAATCGTATGAATTGGAAGTGGGCAACGATGGAAAATGGGTCTTTAAAGTAAATAGGCGCCCGGTCAGCAATGGCGCCTCGATTGCGATCAAGACAGGCAAGGGCATCAATCAATATACGATGTTCTGCATAGGGAATGAGATCTCATTCTTATTTAACGGAGTAGAGCCCAAGGGCAGTCCGTACGTAGATCGTCAAGCTGGTTTGGGTGCAGGCAATGTCGGTTTCGTCGTCACTGCCAAACGAGCAATCCCAGTCGATGTGCAAATAGACTGGTTCCAAGTTTCTGAACCATAAACCAAAAGAAAATGTACTCGAGAAATCGAGGATATTCTCTTTTAGGTGATTGACGCTCATTTTACTTATGCCACATTCCTTTTTTAGCCACGAATGCTTCGACAGGCTCAGTACAAGTTTCACGGATTTACACGAATCTTATCCATCAAGCGTTAAACCTTTTGTGATTTCACAGCACTGCACCGAACGCAATAAGTCCACAAAGGAAGATGACTTGCTTCTCTTCCCACGTTCCAAAATTGGCTAAAAACGATACCAGATTTTTTGAGTATACAACACTATTATTTAATTTGATAATATTACTTTTGTATATCTGGTTTTAAGCAACGCATTTTCCAAGGAGAAAAGATATGTCCACTCGTCACTGGAAACGGTCCAAAGCGCCTGCAAGCCCAACTGCACGAAGTAAGGAGCGTTTCTTGCGCGTTTTCTACCATCTCACTTTACTAATTTTGTTGGCTGCGCTGACGTTCGGCGCTTTTGGGGTTTCACCAGCACGCGCAGCGACAACCTGGATCGTAACAAATCTAGCGGATGGGGCTGCGAGTCCCACAAATTGCCCTAATGCCATAAATTGCAGATTGCGGGATGCGCTTGCCGCCGCTTCAACTGGAGATACGATAACCTTTGCCGGAAGCCTTTCCGCACAAACGATTTATCTTTCATCTACTCTAACTCTTTCTCAGGACATAACAATTGACGGATCGTTATTGCTGGACAAGATAACGATAAGCGGTGATACAAACAACGATGGAACAGGGGATGTGCGCGTGTTTAGCATTGACAGTGGTGTGACTGCCACGCTGGATAGTCTCGTCATTACAAAAGGGAAATCCCCCGCTTTTGGCGGCGGAGGGATTCTGAACAACGGCACTTTGACGATTCAAAACAGCACTATTTCGGACGGTAGCGCAACTGGCAATGGCGGTGGGGGAATTCTTAACTGGGGCGGCACCTTAACCGTATCAAATTCCAGCATCATAAATAATTCGATGGGCAGCGGCATTCTCAACTATAACGGTACGGCAACGATAACGGGCAGTACCTTTTCGGAGAATTCTGATACCTTTTATGGCGGCGGTTTGTGGAACGACGGTACGATGACTATATTAAATAGCGCCATTTCCAACAATACTTCTACTTCCGGTTCGGGTGGAGGAATATACAATAATGGCGGGGCGCTGACGATAACGAATAGTGTCATCTCCAATAATAGCGCGGGAAACCCTGGCGGCGGCATATACAATATTGGCGATTTGACAGTAACAAATACAACCATCTCAGGAAATTCAGGCACAAACGGCGGAGGCATTAATACCACGGCAAGCGGCACGCTTGCCATTACAAACAGTACTTTCTCAGGCAATTCCGCCTCTCAATCTGGTGGCGGCGTTTACTCGCAAAGTAATGGCGCATCTATAACGAACAGCACCTTCTCCGGTAATTCCGCTCTGACAAAGGGCGGCGGTATCTATAATCCCTTTGCCTATACATTGACCGTCACGAACAGCACCATTTCCGGAAACTCGGCCCCGGCGTCAAAAGGTGGCGGGTTGTACACTGAAGGCACATTGAATTACTCTAATACCATCATTGCCAACTCGGCTTCCGGGGGCGACTGTACAACAGGTGCTCTAGGCGCGATTGGGACCAATACCAATAACCTGGTGGAAGATGGTTCCTGTTCTTCCACACGGAGCGGAGACCCTGCCTTGCAAGCACTTGCAAATAATGGCGGTCCTACCAATACCATGGCTTTATTACCAGGATCTCCTGCTGTTGACACAGGGGATGACGCCACATGCGCCGCCTCTCCTGTCAATAACCTGGATCAGCGCGGCGTTACTCGTCCGGTTGAGACGCATTGTGATATTGGGGCATATGAGGGAACTGTTCCAACTACCAGTGTCACGTTTAATTCTTCGCCGGCGCAGGATGGCTGGATTCTTGAGTCTTCCGAGACCAGCAATCAGGGTGGCACAATGAATCCCAGCTCAACCATCTTCCAGCTTGGAGATGATGCGTCTGATCGTCAGTATCGTGTAATCCTTTCCTTCAAAACGGCCAACCTTCCTGATAATGCTGTGATTACGTCAGCTGTCATCAAGATCAAGCAGAACGGGCCGCCAACCGGGAGCAATCCGTTCAATGTACTTGGGGGCTTGTTGGTGGATATTCGTAAACCATATTTTGGTTCTGCGGCTGGCCTGCAATTGGCAGATTTCAATGCTGGCGTCTCCAGCGCAAAAGTGGGCACATTCAATAAAACGCCCACGAGCGGTTGGTATCGGGTATCCCTGACCGCCAATGGCCGCAATAACATCAATAAGACCAACCTGACGCAATTCCGTCTGTATTTCACCAAGGACGATAACAATGATATGGGAGCGGACTATATGAAATTCTTGAGCGGAAACGCTCCTCTTGCCAATCGTCCGATTTTGGTTGTGACATATTATCTGCCTTAGCATAAGAGAGAGCACTATGAATAATAAGATGAGATTCCTAATCGTCGCCATTTTATTTGCATCCATTGCATGTCAGGCGCTGACAGGGCCGTTTGCCACGGATGATTCCATTTCCACAGCGACACCCGAAGAAATAACCCCGCAAGCGACCCCTACATTGGAGCCAATCACAGAGAAATCTTTGGCTGGGTTGATGATCTATAGCCCCGCGCTGGGTATTGCGCCGGGACCCTATATGGGTGACGTTCCCATAAAAGGGTTTGGCGTCATCAATAAAAACGGGAACCTGATTAAGATCACTGAAGCGGGGTTGTTCAAAGGGCACTCGCCTTCCGGTCCGTATATCGTCTTTCAGTTTTATGAGGCAAACTCTCCTGCGAATGACAGATTGCGCTCCTTTAACGTCAATACCGGCGAAACTGTCGAAATCGTTAATGAGCTTGAAGGCGAAAAAACACTGCTTGGCTGGCATTCTTCCTCCCCTTCGAAATTTATTTACGAGAACAATCTTGAGTGGTATCTTTTCGAAGCGTATGGATATTTTGAGGGCAGGGAGATTATTCTGGCGGATGCGGAGACCGGGGAGGCAACCCTGCTCCTTGAGCACACGTTTCAATCCGACCTGAGTCCGGATCGGACTCAACTGGCATATACTACGGGACAGATCATCGAAACCCCCGGCGAGCATATGCAGGAAGGGGCGGGGTGTTTTCAGCCGCACATTTACCGCATGGATGATTCCTCAAGCTCCGCATTTGATACAAGTCAATTATCTGAGGCGCCGTTATGCCTGGCCTATCCAAACTGGTCTCCCGACGGAGAAAGGATCGCATGGATTGGCTACTTTGTGGATGACACGTTTCGCGCAGTAGTATTCAATACCTCAGACGGCACAGGGACAATCCATGGTGAAATGGAGGTGTACGCAAGCTCCCAATTTCGATCCGGCTGGAATATTGGCGAAACCATGTGGATCGATAACTCCACTTTTTGGACGAAAGATTATGAATTAAACGTTGAAACTGGCGAGACAATACCGCCCAGGGAAAACCCCATCCCATTTGAGCGCCCTGTTAATCGCTATTTTTCTGATTTTGCAACCAGACCAGATGGTTTACTTGTGGCAACTCTCGGAGAGTCTGACGGAAAGTTAACCCTGTCTAACGCTCAGGGAAATCAATTGGCTGTTTATTCGTTGGATCAGCTTTATCAGGGCGAAAGGAATGATTATGGGTTTGACCAGACAGAACTTATGACCACCTATATCACTGGCTGGCTGCCCTTCGCGCCGGAAGCGGGGATTGAAGGCGTCGTTCAAGCACACGTGCCAACAGTGGATAATTTTGCCTGTGCCAACGCCCCGCATCCTCGTGTTTCAGTAGGAGACACTGCCCGCATCACTTTTACAGATGGTACATCCACATTTTTGCGTTCCCAACCCGAAGGTGGAGATAATGTCGTTGACAAATTACCAGAAGGGACTGAATTCGAAATTATCGGCGGGCCAATCTGTTACCCACGACCGGGACGCAATGATGCTTATGTGTACTGGGAGATCCGTGTGCCATCAAGGAACAATAGAACAGGATGGGTGGCGGAAGGAGATGCTGATGGCTACTACATTGAGCCATTACCTTGATCATAATTTAATAATGACCACATCCCAAATAATTCGATCAGGGTATGGTCATCTCTCGTCTACTTAGCATCCACAAACCAGTGACGGTCACTTCGCGGGTGACCGTCACTTGCACTCCCATTTTACAGCAAATATTTATACAAGAGACCTGATATTTACCTGCTTTCATCAAACGCATACTTCACTTTAAACAGATTCCGCACAGTGGACACATAGGCAATTCCCTGTTCCACATCCAGTGCAATCGTGCGGATCCACGGGCCGATGTAAAAACTGGCGACAGGCTCGAAGGTATTTAAGTCGATCACTTGCACGCGGTTGTTGATGAAGTTGCCAACCAGCAATAAATTTCTTTGGGAATCAATCGTCAACGTGCGGCCGCCGAAGCTGGTGTTGACCTTGCCTTTGAATTCCAGCGTCTCCGCATCGTAGCGCAGGATGGCTCCTTCCAATGGCGATGCCACCAGCGCTTCGGATGCGCCAGGCCAGAAAATCAACCTGTCTGTGCGCGGGCTGGTTTCCATACGTTGCACGATTTCATGCGAATCCATATCCCACGAGATCAAGTACGTGTCTCGAAACGAATTGAAATACAAAATATTTTTTTCAGAATGAAAGGTGACGTTGGTTGGAATCAACGGCAACGGCATGGATGCGATGGTTTCGCCGCTCGCGTGGTCGATCATCACGAAGGGCGTACCAGTTTCCAGGTCCGCTTCAGAGGCGATGGTAATGGCGTTGGTTCCGCCGTGCCAGTTCACCCACACGTCGCCCGGTGAAATATTCGTAACAGGTACGGAGCGGAAGGTTTCCAGAGTCACTGCGTCGATGTAATCCAATTGTTTCGCGTCAGCCTCGTAGGCGTAGATTTCCTGCCGCTCGGGGTTGAATGCAAAGCTCTGCGTTTTTCCAATATCGGTCTTCGACCTGCGCGGCGGCACGTCAAGATTTTCCGTGTCAAAGGCCAGCAGAAAATTCGTCCCGCGCCCAACCGCATAAAGCAGGTTGTGCGCGGGGTTGAATTCGATCCAGTTGTAATCCCCTTCCGCAAATTTTTCCACCGCTGGGCTGGCGTGCAGTGTTTCACCCAGCGTAAGAACTCTCTGGTTGTCATAAGGCGTCAGCAAAAAAATCCAGAAGAGCGGGGCAATGACTACGCCGCTTAACCACGACCATTTTTTGATGGAAGCGCCCGACCGCATTTTTTCCGCAGGCATCAACCAGAAAACATATGCCTGCGATAAAAACGCCTCGCTCAACCCGACGCCTGCCACGAAAACAAGATTCATGATCCTGCCCCTGGGAATCCACTTCTCTGGCAGGGTGTTGACCGCCAGAATTAAAACCACGATGGAAGTTTTCAGCAAAGCCGCGAATGCAAGCAATAAAAATGCAAATGAAAAATAAACAATAATGAACGCGCCGAAAAGTGAAAGAATGTAACTCCAAAGCTCGGAGGTTATCCATTTTTTTGCCAGCCAAATTCCCAGCCCCAGAGCGGCCACGCAGGCAAGATACAGCATGAGCCTCGTCCCAAACGTGCTCGCCGAATAAACCGCAAAATCCATCGCCGCTCCCAGCCCATATTTTTCCTCGATGAAAGCGGCAATCGGAAAACGGAATAAATACACGCCTGCCGCAAAAATCGGCAGGCGTAGAAGCGCCCAAATAATCAGACCTGTTTTTTTCATAAATTTACAACGAAGCAATTTGAGGTTTTAGGGTATGCCATTCGGTGGCTTGCTGGTAGGCGTAGCCAGCCCTCAATGCGCCCGATTCATTCCACGGGCGCGCGACAATTTGCAAGCCAATCGGCAGGCCGTCCTTTGTGAAACCGCAGGGGACGGAGAGCGCGGGCAGGCCGGTCAAGTTGAAGGGCGCGGTGAAGCGCGTCAACTGGCGGGCGCGCTCCACGGCATTTTCTCCTTCCAAAAAGGGCGCGGGGATGGGTGTGGTAGGGAGGATCAGCACATCATATTGATCGAAGAGATTCTCGCATCTGCGCCGCGCCTCAACCTGGGTGCGCCTCGCAAGCGCATACTCGCTGGAGGTGAATGCCGCTCCCGTTTCCAGCCGCTGACGTACATCCGCGCCGAACCAGTCTGGGTGTTCCTTCAATCTTTCGCGGTGGAAGGCTGCGCCATCGGCTTGAGTCATCACGGCATTGGCAAGCGCGGCTTCTTTCAGAAAGTCCACGTTCACTTCGGTGATGATCATGCCCTGCTCCTCCAAAATTTTCGCCGCCTTGCAGATGGCTTCCAGAATTTCCGCGTCCGCCGCCTCTTCGATAAAACTTCCAATGGCGAAGGCCGCCTTGCGGCCCTGCATCGAATCTATTAAATGACTGGAATAATCTCCGGGCAATGTTTTTACGCAAGCGGGGTCCTGCTCGTCGTAGCCGCCCATCACTTGCAGCATTAACGCTGCATCTTCCACTTTACGCGTGATGGGGCCCGCGTGGTCGAGATTCCACGAAAGCGGCAGGATGCCGCGCAGACTGACGCGCCCATAAGTGGGCTTGAGTCCTACCACGCCGCACAACGCAGCAGGGATGCGGATGGAGCCACCCGTGTCTGTGCCTATCGCCGCCATAGCCATGCCTGTGGCAACCGCCACCGCGCTGCCGCCAGAGGAGCCGCCGGGCGTGCGGGTAATATCCCATGGATTTCTGCACGCTCCGAAATGCGGGTTGTTGTTGGTTACGCCGAGTGCGATCTCGTGCGTGTTCGTTTTGCCGATGATCTGCCCTCCCGCTCTTTTTATTTTATGCACAACGAAGGCGTCTTCTGTGGGGATGTTGTCCGCGAAGAATTTCGATCCGCCGGTGGTGCGGATGCCTTTCGTATCGTATAAGTCTTTTACCGCAATGGGGATTCCATAAAGCGGCACGCTTTGCGTCCCGGATGGCGGGAGTGCATTTTTTTCAGGCTCCACCACCGTGATAAAAGCATTAAGCGTCGGGTTGAGTCTTTCAATTTGACGGTAGCAGGCCGAGGCGAGGTCAGATGCGCTTACTTCGCTGCTTTTTACCAGGTCACGCTGGTTGGTCAGGGATAATGTGTCAAGTTTCATACATCGAAATTATATCCAAAGAAGTTCGTTTTCCCATAGCCTGTCGGTACTGAAAAAGTAGGCCACGTTTTAACGTGACCTACAAACTTGTTTGGAATGTCTGAATATAGGTTAGAACAACCCAACCACTTTGCCTGTTTTCAAATCCAGGTCAACATCGTAAAAGACGGGGCGGGTGGGCAGGCCGGGCATCGTGCGCATATCCCCGAGGATCGGGTACAAAAAGCCTGCGCCAGCCGAAGCGCGGATTTCGCGCACGCTGATGCGGAAGCCAGTGGGTGCGCCTTTCTTTGATGCATCGGTGGTGAAGGAAAGATGCGTCTTTGCCATGCAGATCGGAAGTTGATCAAAGCCGAGGCGGGTGTAGCGCTCGATCTGTTCCTCGGCTTCGGGGGAGTAGTCCACACCGTCGGCGCGGTAAATGGCTGTTGCGATCTTCTCGATCTTTTCCTTGATGCTGGTTGTATCCAACGGATACAGAAATTCAAACTTGCTGGGCTTCTCAGCCGCTTTGATAACCGCTTCGGCCAGCTTCTTCGCGCCCGCGCCGCCATCCGCCCAGTGAGTAGAGACGACTGCATCCATGGCGCCCATCTTCATTGCGGCTTCGCAGATGATTTCGACTTCGGCTTTGGTATCGGTTGCAAAGGAGTTGACAGCCACGACCACATTCACACCGAATAGCAACGCGTTCTGAATATGGCGTTCAAGGTTGGGCAGACCTGCGCGAAGCAGTTCGAGATTCTCATCGGTGTATTCGGCGGCAAGCGGTTTGCCAGCGACGACCTTGGGTCCGCCGCCGTGCATCTTCAAAGCACGGACGGTGGCAACCATCACCACCACCTGCGGGATCAAGCCTGAATAGCGGCATTTGATGTCGAAGAATTTTTCCATGCCGATGTCTGCGCCGAAACCTGATTCGGTCACAACATAATCGGCCAGTTTGAGCGCGATCTTGTCAGCGATGATGGAAGATTGTCCGTGGGCGATGTTGGCGAACGGTCCCGCATGAACGGTGGCGGGAGTGCCTTCCAACGTCTGCATCAAGTTTGGCTTGATGGCATCCTTCATCAAGACCGTCACTGCGCCAGCCACGCCGAGGTCTTCCGCAGTGACGGCTTCGCCGCGTTTGTTGGTGGCTACCACCATGCGCCCGAATCGGTCACGCATATCTTCGAGCGAAGTGGTGAGCGCCAGGATCGCCATGATCTCGGAAGCGACGGTGATGTCGTAGCCAGACATGTGCTCATGGCCTGCTTCATCCTTGCCGCGGCCAACTTGCACTTCGCGCAGGAAACGATCGTTGATGTCGATCACGCGCCGCCAGGTGATGGTCGCTTCGTCAATGTCGAGGCGGGCAAAGAGGGTACGTTCTTCGGGCGTCAAATCGTTGGGGTTGGCTTTGTTGATTCCCAATTTCTGCAAACGGCGCAGCATGGTGGGGGAGAATCTACGGTTGCCTTTTTTATCCAACGGGCAGAGCGCGTTGAACAGCTTTTCATCATCCTGCATTTTTTCGTGCATCACGCGCGCATCCAACGCAGCCGCCACGAGGTTGTGCGAGGCAGTGATGGCGTGAATGTCACCCGTCAGATGCAGGTTGAAATCTTCCATCGGGATGATCTGCGAATATCCGCCGCCCGCCGCACCGCCTTTGATGCCAAAGGTTGGGCCTTGCGATGGCTGGCGAATCGCCGTGATAACCTTCTTGCCGAGCAGTGCGCCGAGCGCCTGAGAAAGACCAACGGTGGTTGTCGTCTTGCCTTCGCCGAGCGGCGTGGGGGTGATCGCGGTCACATCCACATATTTGCCGTTCTTGCGGTTCTTCAAACGATCCAAAATTTCAAGTTTGATCTTGGCTTTGTATGGGCCATACAATTCAAGTTCGTTTTCACGAATGCCAAGTTCCTGCGCGATCTGCAAAATCGGTTTGAGCTTTGCCGCCTGCGCGATATCAATATCCGAAGGCACAGGGCGGACGAGTTTTAACTTCGTCGGCTTGAAGGCCGTTTTTGCTGCTGCTTTTTTCGGCGCAGCTTTCTTCGCGCTTTTCTTTGCGGGCTTTGTTTTGGGTGCCATGATCTCTCCTTGATATTATATATAATTCACTTACCCAATTATCTTAATTAACGATAAAAAAGCAAGAGTTTTTCGTCATCTTTTTGTCACGTCAGGCGGTTAATAGTGTGCCGACATTTTCGCCGCGCAATGCGCGTTCCAGAAATCCGTTTTCTTCCGCTGAAAAAATTTGTGCAGTCAACCCATTCGTTCTTTGGATTAATGCAAGCATTTCCTCCACTTTGGCTTTCATCCCGCCAGTGACATCGGTACTCGCCGAGCCGCCGATACCTGCCCGCATCTTTTCATAATCTGACAGTTGAATCTCTTTCACCAGCCTTGTCCTCGCTGGGAAATCCTCCCACACCCCGGCTTCCATTCCCGCCAGCAAAATGCGTGAAGGGGAGAACTGCTCCACTAAAAACATAAAGACATCCTCCGTCGAAAGGATGGTGCCGCCGAGTTTCTCGTCAAAGGCCACATCGCCATACACCACGGGCAGCAGGTGGACACCTAATGCTTTGCGTATAGTCAGTATATTGTGATGGATGACTTTTCGATCATTTGAAACCATCGAAGAGGAGGGCGGGAAGGAGATGGCAGGCACGCCCGCATTGAATAGTGACTCCATCACATAGCGGTTCAACTCTGCCGCCTGAAAACGGACTTCAGCGAAACCTTTCCAATATTCGGCATCAGACCCTAAAGGTCTCTTAAGACCTTTAGGGTCTATCAACCCATCCCGCGTGCCGTACTTCTTCGCAGCCACGTGGCCGAATGAGCCAGAGCCATGTCCCAGAATCAGGAGCAGTTCCGGGCGCAAGTCCAGAACCGTTTTTATTTCCTGTGTCAGTTCTTTTAATTTATTCAGTCTTGGGGTGTAGGGGATATCTTTGTCGGTGATGAGCGATCCGCCCAGTTTGAGGAGAACGATTTCTTTTTTCATAATGCAAGTTTTACCACACTTGACGTTGAACGTTAAACGTTCAACGTTCAACGTCACTTTTCCACATGCTATAATCACTTTATGGATATTCGCGCAGGCGTGATTGCATTTGCTTTTTTTGCGGTGGTTGCCGCCTATTTTTCGATACGGGCGGCCATCAAAACGATGCAGACCGCGCGCAAGTTGTCTTTTTATAGTTTGCGGAAACGGCAGAATGCCACGGCCTGGAGATTATTTTTTCTTGCCATATTTTTAGCGGGGTTTGCCTACTGGCTTCCATTTTATGGCGAGCCGCTGATCTACGTGTATTTCCCGCCATCTGCCACGCCATCCCTAACCCCGACGATTACATTGACGCCCACTATCACGTTGACTCCTTCGATCACCGTCCAGCCGACACTTACTTTAACTCCATCCGTTTCGGATACCCCCACGCTAACCCTCACGCCATTTTTGCCGGTTGCCATCGAAGCTCTCTTCGAGGGACCCGTAACCCCGAACCCCGAAGCATTATTCACCGCCATTCAATTCTCTACCAAATTTGACGGACTCAACCCAGTGGACCCGAAAACTGTTTTCGAGCTTCCCATCCAAACCATGTATGGCGGCTTCGATTACAACAACACCATCCCCGGCGTGCAATGGACTGCGCTCTGGTATCGCAACGCTCAGTTGGTGTGCTACGAAACCAAACCCTGGGACGGCGGCACAGGCGGCATCGGCGGCTACACCGAATGTTCCAATCCCATCGGCGGCTGGCAGGCTGGCGAATACGAGGTTCAAATTTTCATGGGCTACGAGTGGAAGGTGGTTGGGCGCTTTCGTGTGTTGGAAAGCCTCGTCACACCGACTGCCACAGGCACGCCCATATTGATAACAGAGACACCAACACCGTAATTTCTTCACCACAAAGGAACAAAGTGTCACAAAGGAAAAGCCCTCTTTGTGTACCTTTGTGACACTTCGTGGTTAATTCTTTCATAGGTGATTCATCATGACCGAAAAAGCATTCCAGGATTACTACCCCGATCACATGGCGCATTGTTACGGCTGTGGAAGTTTGAACGAACTGGGACACCAGATCAAAAGCCATTGGGATGGGGAGGAGTCTGTTGCGTATTTTCAACCCAAGCTGCATCACACATCCCTACCTGGTTATGTGTATGGCGGCTTGCTGGCCTCGTTGATCGATTGCCACGGCACGGGCACCGCGGCCGCGGCAGGCTACCGCGCCGAAAACCGCGCCATGGACACGGAGCCGCCTCTGCGCTATCTTACTGCTTCCTTGCATGTGGATTATCTCAAGCCCACGCCGCTTGGCCCGAAGTTGGAAATCCGCGGGAGGGTGAAGGAAGTAAAGGGGCGTAAGGTTGTGATTGAAGAATGGATCGTGGTGAATGGGGTCATCACCGTGCGCGGAGAGTTGGTGGCGGTGCAGGTGCCGGATGCGTTGGTGTTGGAGTTGTTGAACGATGAAGGATAAAAGATGAAAGAAGTAAGAAGTCTCGCATTCCCTTTGTGGGATGTGCGAGACTTCTTTATTAAACTTGTTTACCTGTTTAAGTGTCTACCTATTTGCTTTATCCAAAAAACTCCCTCATTGGCTTGAAGTAAAAATCCTCCCAGCCTGTTTTGTAGCCTTCGGCCTGCCCTTCGGGGATGTTTGTGTGTTTCAATGTTATGGTGGTCGAGTAGCCCCGTGCCTTTCGGGGCGTATCGAGACCCGTTTCAATCTCTTCCAATAAAATTTCAACGCGCGAGTCTTCGGCATCTTCGGGGAATTCACTCGTGCGCCAGGCTTGCACGATCTTTTTATTCTTTTCCAATTCCAAAAACGTGCCCCAGATGTAACCGTCCCAGGCGGTGAATTTGCCATTCACGTGCCCGTCCACTTTGGCGGGGCTGCCGGTCATGCGGGTGTGTCCCTGCGTGGAGAGAAACGCCTTGTAAATTTCCTCCGCGCTTGTGTGGAACTCAACCGTGAGTGTAAATTCATCATTCATCATTCAGCCTTCATCCTTTTCCCTAAATCGCCCACACTTTCTTTTTCGCGTTCATCTCTTTTGCGATCTCGGCGGCGAGGCGGGCGTTGTTGAGGAGCAGGGCTATGTTGGCTTTGAGGGATTTGCCTTTGGTCAACTCGTTGATGCGACTTAATAAAAATGGAGTCAACGCCTGCCCGTGGATTCCCTGCTCGATGGCTTCAGCCGACGCTTTGGCAATCATCGGCTCCAGCCTGGACTTTGAAATTGATTCTTTTTCTGGAATAGGATTTGCCACGAGGACACCGCCCTTCATGCCCAAATTCCAATGGACTTTGGCAAACTCTGCGATCTCTGCGGGAGAGTCGAGGCGGGCGCTGACGTTCAGTCCGCTTTCGCGGGAATAGAAGGCGGGAAATTCATCCGTTTGGTAGCCGACGACGGGTACGCCCAGAGTTTCGAGAACTTCAAGCGTGGCGGGCAGATCCAAAATCGCTTTCGCGCCCGCGCACACAACGAGGGTGGGAATCTCTGAGAGGGAACGCAAGTCGGTGGAAATGTCGAAGGCTGATTCCTTGTGAACGCCGCCGATGCCGCCCGTGGCAAAGACCTTGATGCCCGCCATGTTCGCGGCGTACATGGTCCCTGCAACAGTGGCGCCGCCGTCCGCTTTTTTGACGATGGCGGTGGCGAAATCGCGATGGCTCACTTTCAGCGTGGACTTTGATTCAGAAAGCCGGACCAGTTCCTCGTCCGAAAGACCGATGCGGATCTTTCCATCCAGTAGTGCAATGGTGGCGGGAGTCGCGCCGTTGTCGCGCACCTGCTTTTCCATCGCCCTTGCAAGTTCTAGGTTTTGCGGGCGGGGCAGGCCGTGGGTGATGACGGTTGATTCGAGCGCAACAATCGGCGCGCCCAGGTTGAGCGCGCGTGTGATTTCGGGAGAGAGTTGAAAGTTGGGATGTTTCATGGGGTGTGTTTTACGTAGTGGTAGGTGAGGTGAGAGACGTCGTGCAGGGCTTTTTCGATGCGTTCAAGGTCGATCTGTTTTTCGAATTCAGGTTTGTTTTCGTTTTGGATCAGGAGCCTGGCGGCGAGCAGTTCTTTGTGGAAGGCTTTTAGGATTTCGACCGCAATGGTGCGCGCGTCTTTTTTATTTGTGGCGTGTTCGGTGATGAGCTGGTAGGCAAAGAGCGGGTCTACCACGTCCGGGCTGGCGGCAATCATTTGTTCCAGTTCCTTTTTCTCCTTGTTGCTGAGTTTGGAGATTGAGGTCGTTTTTTCATAATTAGCGATGATGATATCGCCGATCAGTTGCAGCAGTTCTTCCATTTCGTGTTTTTTCTTCGAGCGTTCGAAGGCGCCGCGTTTCTTTGCGTTTTCGCGCGCAAGGTTCCACGCCTCTTTGTGATTGTCGAGGATCAGGTCGTTCGGCAAATACCAGGCGCCGATATCGATCCAGTCTATGGCCACGCCGATGCTGGCGGCTTTTTTCTTGAATTCCGGGCTGAAGAATTGGGCGGTGATCTTCGAGCGGGATTCGAAATTGGGCGGACGGGCTTCCTTTTTGTCGCTGGCCTGGGTTTGCGCGCCGGTCATTTCCACGCGCATCTGGGCGATGGTCTCTTCGTTGTTCGCGATCTGGTCCGTTTCCTTTTGGCTGATGCTGGCAAGGATTTCATTTAAGGTGTGGGAGGTGATCAGGTTTTCCAGCTCCGAAACCACGAGCGGCACCACGGTCGTATCCCAGGGGAAGGGGATGCCAATTGCGCCGGAAGGTTCCGGGGTGATCAAGGCCTGGTTATAGACCAGCGCCCGCACGGCTTTTTCATCGAAGAGATAGGCGTCGTTTTCATCCTGGTCGCTTTCGTTATCCTGCCTGCGCAGAATGCTGAAGATGATCTTGATGCCTTGCGCCTCCAGCGGGATGCCGTCTTTGGTGCGGGATTTGACAGGCAGGCCGCTGACGAACTGGTCGCGCAGGTTGATGATGGCGTATTCGCGTTTGCCGACTTCATCGTGCCTGCCGATCTCACGGATGCGCTCGAACCTGCCAAGTTTCCACGGCTCGTTGCGCGGATGGATGATCTCCGGTTCGCCATCCACTTTTTCGAGCAGGGCCACGTTATCCAGATTGACCTGGATCGAACCCGGCCCGCCGATGAGGATGATGGAAGACCTTTCATCCCCTGCGGGGATTTTGCCTTCGCGGATGGTGATGCGCTCGTGTCCGTAGCCGAAGGTGACTTCTTCCAGAAAATCAGACGCGAGGTCTTCATCGTGCAGTTCGTAAATATCGTCGAGATATTGGGCCGCCATTTTCCGCGCAAGGTTGTAGACGACGATCAGCAGGGGAATATATTTAATGAAGCTCATGCCGATGACGATGAACTTGTGCATGTTTTCCTGGGCAAAGAAAACATTCAGGATCATGGCCGCGCCGCTCAGAAGGAACCAGGTTAAAACAATGGCGATACTGCGCCATTTATTCCTGAATTCCACATTCTTGTCTGTCAGGCCAAAGAGCAGGGAGGCAAGCTTGTCGCGCCGGTCGTTTCTGCTCATTTGCCGCTCCTGTTGGCGTTATCGGCGCTGTGCTCGAGCAGCCATTTCCAGATTTCATCCAGTTTCCTTAATTCCGCTTCCATGTCGCTGCTGGCATTGCTCTCTTTAAGGATGAATTCCTTGAGCGGCTGGATGAGCAATTGCAGGGTCTTGAATGGGTTTTGCTGGGGCAGGGTAACCTTGCCGCCAAATTTTTCGGAGGCGAGCCGCGCAAACCTTTTGCTGGCTTCATCGCGCGAGGCGGTTTCGATCAGCGACTCCTTTTCCTTGAGGAAATTTTCCTCCTTTTTGGCGGCGTTCATCCATTCCGCGCTCCATTGTTGGATCATTTGCTCTTCAACCGACGGCTCGAACATTATGTTGTGGATGCGCACTTCCATGATCTCCAGCCCGCGCAATTCCAGTTGTCGGCGCTCGAGGCTTTCGACCCATTCACCGGTTGGCGAGCCGGTATCGTCCAACGCAACCACATGGCTTTCCCTCATGCGTTTATTGATCATGCCTTCGATGGTTTGCAGCCCGCTCACTTCGGCGCTGGTGAAGAGGTCTTCAAGTTTGAACTTTCGCACATATTCGCGCCAGAGATTCACAACCAGGTGCGCGGGCAGCTTGTTCCAATCCATGCGGGCTTTGGTGTTGTCTGCTGTGTTGAGACGCACCACCTCCCGCGTAATCGCATTGCGGACGGATAGCGCATCAAACCCGTACTGTGAATTGACTCCGCTTTCTGAGGCAGTTTTTTCCCTGGGGCGTTTGACGCTGAACTTAATGCTGATGGTGGGGAAGACTTCAAATCCGTCACGCGTCAACCCGGCGGTTTGCTGGCGGCGGCCATACGATTCATTGTAGTTTTTTGGCGACCCAATCGGCACGGGATTTAGAAAAGGCTGGTCGCTCGCAAGCGGACCGATGAACTGCCACTGTGCCCGCAGGTCGACACTCCCTGCAATATATTCGTTCGCTCTTGTGAATTTGATGCCAGGGCCAACCGTATCTCGAATTTCGGTATCCGTCCGCAAGACGAGCGCGCTGGCAGTATCCAGCACGACCACGCCCGCGCCGCGTTTGCCCGCTTCGCCCTCATGCTCGATCACACGTCCGTTCTTGACGAAGAGCGTAGGTCCGCGGCTGCCGGAATCGAATATCTTTACCCGCGCGTAAATTTCCCGCCTATCCTTTGGGTTTTGGATGGGGAGCACGAATTGAGAAAAGAAATAGATGAGGCGGTCGAGCAAATAGGAAGCGACGGCAAGATCGATAAGAAATACAATGCCGCTGGCGAAGTAATTAAATCGAATCCCCAACCCCAGAAGAACGCCATGCCAGACGGCGGTTGCAGTAAGAATGACGCCGACTGGCATTTGCAAAAACGAGCCGATTCCGCCAAAGATTTTTTTCATTCTGTGTGATTCTAAAGCAGAATCGGGCGAATTGCCAAATGAGATTAACTCACCTTACGCGCCCATTCTTGATTCCCTTTCGAAGGACATTGAGACGATGTGAGCGGAGCCGAAGGGATTAAAAATGTAGGTCACGTTTGCAACGTGACGGTCATGCTACAGGTGTGACCTACAAGCGGCTATTTTTATATCATTTCGAAGAGAATAAACTCAGAGAACTCTGTGCGCTTATTACCCTGTGGGCTGTGGCTAACTGCATTTTATTCCGGCAGTGTAAATCTCATCATGCGGTTGAACGCGCCGTCCGTTACCCAGATGCGGCCTTCTGAGTCCACGGCTATGCCGGAGGCAAGGCCGAAGTTCGAGAACGCATCGCCGTACTCACCCCAGGTGCGGACAACTTCACCGTTGCGGTCGAATTCCATCACGCGGTAGCCTTCGGGGTCTGTGACGAAAACGTGCAGTTGATCGTTCACGGCAATGAAGGGCTTGTTGTCCAGCGACTGCCCGAACCAGCCATACACATCCCATTGCCTGTCGGGGGTGAAGGTCAGGCTGCCTTCCACTTCAACAGGGATAAATGTCTGAATGCGCTGGTTCCATGTATCCACAACATAGACCGCGCCGTTTTTGTCGATGGTGACGCCAACGGGCTCATCAAATTGACCGGGATCGAAACCTGCGCTGCCAAACTGGGTGATGAAGTTCCCGTTCGCGTCAAACACGACGATGCGCTTGTTCCCGGTATCTGTGACATATACCCGCCCTTCGGCATCCACCGCCAGCCCGCGCGGGCCGTAGAATGAATCGGGGGTTTCACCCTGCCCGAAGATGCCCCAGGCTTTGATGAATTTTCCGCTGGCGGTGAATTTTTGAACGCGGTGATTCCAGGTGTCGGTGACATAGACTGAGCCATCCGGTCCAACGGCGATGCCCCAGGGTTCGTTGAATGTTCCGTTGCCGATGGGGGTGGATACTCCGTCTGCGAAGGTGCCCCACTCGTGCAGGGTTTTTCCTTCCATATCGAGGTGCAGAACGCGATGGTTGCGGGAATCTGCCACGTAGACAGTGCCGTCTTTAGCGAAGGCTATTGAGCGCGGCGCATTCATAACTACCGGGTTTGCCTGGGCTGAATCGAAGGTCAAATCTGCAGAAAGCTGGATGAATTTGCCTTCGGTGGGGTCTTCGATCAGTTCGGAGGTTGTCGGCGCGACACCGTAATTCCAAATTTGCGAGGCAACATCCTGGCGGATGTAAAGCCTCATTTTGTCGGCTGGCTGCCAGGTGGAGACGGTTAAGTCGGTGCGCCCCAATGCCTGGGCGTACAGGGTGTAATCACGGTTGAGCCAGATCTGAACGATGCCTGCCCGGACATCAGGGTCGGTGAAGCCTTTGCAGAACATCGAATAATCTTTCGACTTGCGCAATTTCAGGAAGCTCATAACACCGTTGCAGGCGTAATCTTCTGGGAACGGGGAATTGGGGTCACGATCATTAACCAGGCTGAAGTAATCCTGCATCGGCCACCACATGCGGATGTAGTCTACGCGGTAATAGCCGGGCCCGATGGCGGCTTCGATCTTGTCGAAGTTCTTTTCATCCACCACGATCACAACCGAATCGCGCAGGGAGCGGGTGGGCTGGTCGAAGGAGCGCTGGTTGGTGAAATCGCGCAAGTACCAGACGAAGGGCCAGGAGACGCCCGTATCCGGCGCGCTGGCGTCGTAGGCAATGGCTACGCCCATGCCGCCTGTGGTGCGCTGGGAAATTTCCTCGGCCTGGTTGATGATGTCTTTGATGCCTGTTGCGCCATGGGCGTAGACGAGGAATTCTGTGGCCTCGTCATACGTGATGTAGGATGCGCGGAATGAAGCGCGGGTTGTGAGAACTGCCAGCAAAGAGAAGAAGATCAGGATGAACACGCGGCCCATCTCTTTGAAGGTCCACTCTCTGAGGAGGTAGATAAGTCCGCCCGCGCTTAAGATGGTAACGATCAGCGGAAGAAGAAAGGCGCTGGTGGCTTGCAGTTGCGCAAGTTCCTGTCCCTGGAATGGTGGAGTGATCCCATTGAGAGAAAGCGCGATGCCTGCCGTGCTGGTGATGAAGACTGCCAGCGCTGAGACGGTGAGCAGGATGCGCTGTTCTTTCAATTTCTGCCAATCGGTGGCGTCAATCACATGCCCGATGGCCCAGCCTGTGATCAGGATCATGGGCCATGCCATGTGATAGGTAAGCCAGGGCATCCTTTCGCCTGCGTAGGAGAAGGCAACCACGCTGATTATGCTCCACCAGACCAAAAGGCTGAAAGTGTTGGGGAAGTTTCTTTCTTCGGTATTGGTCTCGTCTTCAAGCAGGGTGATGACTTCTTCAGCCTGCGCTTCGCTGGAGAGGCTGACGGCTTTATCCTGTTCTTCGTCAAGCTCAGGTTTGGGGGCGGGCTTTCTGCCCAGCCCGATCATGACCGCGAAGAGGAAACCCAGCGCGGGCAGGAATTCATAAATCGGGATTTGCACGAGCAGGTAGTAATACCAGGGCTGGCTGCCGCGTTGCACATCCTGCTGGACGATCCAATATCCGAGGGAGCCGATGGCGCCGGTGAAGAATCCGCTGCTGTTGGTGAAGACGGTGGTGTACAGGATGGTGAATGGAACCCAGAAGATCAGGGCGGTCTTCCACCATTTTTCCCTGTTCCACAACAGGCCGATTGCGGCGGCGAGAATAAAGGTTAGGAGCAGGAAGCCGCCGATCACGAGAATGGAGCGCATGTCTGAACCTACGGCCTGCACTTCGGGCGCGGAGGTTGGTATGGTTACGTTAAGTGTTTTTTCGAATATTTTAATTAAGAAGGCGGATAGCTGCGGCAGAACGATTGTGCCTGTGACCATGAGCAGGTCGAACGAGCGTTCATTGCGGATGCGTTCCCAGCCATAGCCCCAAATGAGCAGGGTTGCTGTGGCAATGAGGGAGATCAAGGCGGCAACAGCGAGGATTACTGTCAAGGAAAGAGAACCAGCTTCGGGCGGGGCCAGAGGCGAGATTTCCTCGGTGGGGTTGCTCGGTATGGCGGTCTCCGTCCCCGAAATGGTCTGGGCGTCGCGGGTGTAAAGTCCATAGCCTGCGGCGGCGCTAACGAGCAGAACCGTCAGGCTGAGGGCGATGATGAAGGCGCGGTATGCGTTTTCGGCATTCTTCCATGAGCGGCGGGTAACTTGTGCGAGGAAGTAGATTGCAAGGAAGATCAGCGCCTGGGCGGTGTAGATGAAGGATGTTTCTTTTGCGGTAAAGTGAAGCGCGAGCGCGGCCGCCAGCATGAAGAGATATTTTTTGCCGCCGATTTCAAGATGGCGCAGGATGGCGTACAACATCAGGAGGCCCGAGAAGCCGACATACGATTCGTTGCGGACGTAACGCCCGTAATAAAGCATGTACGGTGAAATGACCAGCAAAAAGCCTGCGATGAGCGCGCCCCATTTGCCGAGGTAGCGACGCCAGTACCAGACCATCCAAACCGTGCCGATGCTGAAAAGTGCGGCAGGGATGCGCGATGTGAAATCGCTTGCGCCAAAGAGGAAGTAGCTGAGCGCAATGGAGTGGAATTGAAATGGCCCGTGCATCATGGGCGAATGTTCGTAGCCCTGCCCGCGATATAACAGCCATGAAAAGTAGGTGTGCAAACTTTCATCGTGACTCATCACGCGTGTCCCCAGATCGTAAAAGCGCGTGGCGATGGCAAGCAAAATAACGATCGCAAAAATTGCGATCTCATTGGTCAGCGCAGGCAGCAGGGGATGGATGGGGCGTTCGAGCCAGTTTTGTTTTTGTTCCATTGAGTTTCACCTTTGATAAATTAAGAGCAACCCTACTATACTTTAATCAATTTCTTATTGCAAATGATATTCGCAAAAGTTTAATGCGATGTGAGAGGTATTATAACAAGAATGTCCCTGGTTTGCGTGTAGGCAGATATGTCATTCTGAGCGTAGCGAAGAATCTCTGATGTGACAACCGAGATCCTTCGGTCGCGAAGAGCGCTCCCTCAGGATGACACAACCGCCCCCGCAAGCTGACCACAGCCTGCGTTGATATCGATCCCGCGACGCATTCGGATCGTGCAGGGTATCCCGGCCTGCTCCAGTGATTCTTTGAAGAGGGCGGCCCGCTGACGGTCTGTCGCTTCGCCGTCAAACCCTGCGGTGGGATTGAGCGGAATGGCGTTGACATGGCACATGAGTCCACGCAATTTGGAGGCGAGTTTTTTTGCAACTTCGGGGGTATCGTTCACGCCGTTGATTAAAGCCCATTCAAAAGTAACGCGGCGGCTGGTCTTTGCCACGTAATATTCACAGGCTTCCAGAACTTCGTCAATTTTGTATCTTTTGTTGACGGGCATCATCGCCGCGCGGGCGTCATCATCCACGGCATGGAGGGAGACGGCTAGGTTGACCTGTCTCTGCTCGTCGGCAAAACGCCTGATCTGCGGCGCCAGCCCCACGGTCGAGATCGTGAAGCGTCTTGCGCCGAAGTTGTAGCCTGCGGAGTCGTTCAACCTGTCAATCGCTGCCATGGTGTTTTCGTAATTATGGAAGGGTTCGCCCATGCCCATGAAAACGATGTTGCTGACCGTTTCATCTTGCTTCTTTAGCATCTGCGCGTAATACATCACCTGCGCAACAATTTCTCCGCTTGAAAGATGACGTTTGAATCCCATTTGCCCCGTGGCGCAGAACACGCATCCCATGGCGCAGCCGGCCTGTGTGGAGATGCAGAGGGTGCGGCGGTGTTTAATACGTGATGCGTGATGCGTATTGCGTATGGCGGGGTCGTTTGTTACGAATTCCGCATTTCGCATTACGCGGTCATCCCCATCCTCCCTTTCATACTTCATCAAGACCGCTTCGATTAAATTAGTATCGGGCAGTTCAAATAACGTTTTCCGAGTGTGCCTGTCCGAAGAATCCTGATAGACCTTCACCGAGAAAGGTATGAAGGTTAGATGTTCGGTCATCTTTTTGCGCAGAGGCTTGGACAAATTCGTGAATTGCTCTGGCGAGTTGTAGAGATGCTGATATAGCCCCTGCCATATCTGCTTTGCGCGGTAGGCGGGTTCATTCCATTCTCTGAGGAGATTGGTTAATTCAGAAAAGGTTAGATCGTAAATGAGTTGCATGGTTATGAAACCAACTCCGCCAAACTCTCTGCTATCAAATCCATTTTCGGCGTCCACTCATCCGCCTGTTCTTGCGTAGAGACTCCGCTCAATACCAGCGCGGTCGGGCATCCCACAGACTGACCCGCCGCAATATCCGTCTCCAGCCTGTCGCCGACCACGAGAGTTTCCTCTTTCTTCGTCCCAAGCTTTTCGAGAGATAGTTCCATCAAATATGGAAACGGCTTGCCCGCCACAATCGGCTCCACCCCCGTCGCGGATGTGACAACCGAAAGCCACGAACCCGACCCAGGAATTTCCCCGCGCGGGGTGGGGAAGGTTCTATCGGTGTTGGTGGTGTAAAACGGGATGCCCGCCCTAACGAGCAAGGTCGCTTCAACTACTTTTTGGAAAGTGATGCCGCGGTCAATGCCCATCACAACTGCTTCTGCTTCGGGAGCATTCTCCACGCTGAGGATTTCAAACCCCTTCTCTTCCAGCGCCAGGCGGATACCGTCTTCGCCGATCACGAAGATTTTTGTCCCACGCGGAAATCTTTGCGAAAGCATGAAGCCAATCCCCAGCGCAGATGTGACGATTTGCGAAGCGTCGATCTCCACCCCAAGTTCGGCTAATTTCTGCCGATATTCTTCGGGAGTCTTCGTCCCGTTGTTTGTGGCGAATACAAATTTCAATCCGCGCTCGCGGATTCGTTTGAAGGTGGCTGGCAGGTCGCCGATTGGCGCATCGCCTTTCCAGATCACACCGTCCATATCGAGGATGAGGGCTTTTATGTTTGAAGGAAGCATACGATTTACGATTTTTGATTTCCGATTTTGGATTTGGTGGTCGAGTAGTCCCGCATGGTCTTGCAGAAGTACCGAGATCACGCGCCCCACATTATATACTGGGCGCGGTGATTAATTGCGGTTTTCCTTTTTTTAACGCAAAGCCGCAAAGATTTAAAGATTCAAGGGTTTTTCCTTCGCGCCTTCGCGCCTTGACGTTAAGAATTCCAATCGGCAAAAGCGTAATTTGTTCCCGCGTTCATTATAAACGCAAGACCCCGAAGATTTCTCTCCGAGGTCTTCACTGTTCACTGATTACTGCCCACTGATTACTGCTCACTACTTATTTCACTATCTTCTCCGGCGTCTCGATCACCTGATCCACCAAACCGTAATCCACAGCCTGATGCGCATCGAGGTAGAAGTCACGGTCAAGGTCGCGTTCGATTATTTCAAGCGGTTTACCCGTGTGCTTTGCCATCACGCCGTTGAGCAGAGCCTTCAGCCTCAAAATCTGCTTGGCTTGGATTTCGATATCAGTGGCCTGTCCCTGAGCGCCGCCGAGAGGCTGGTGCATGTGGATCGTGGCATGTGGCAGGGCGTAGCGGCTGCCCTTCGTGCCGGCAGTCAGCAGCACGGTCCCGAAGGAAGCGGTTACGCCAACGGCCACCGTGCTGATCGGGTTCGAGATGATCTGCATCGTATCGTAAATTGCGAGTCCCGCGTAAATTTGTCCGCCAGGCGAGTTGATGTACATGCGAATTTCCTTTTCAGGATCTTCGTGGTTGAGGAACAACAATTGCGCAACGATCACATTCGCAACCTGGTCGTCAATCGGCGTGCCGAGGAAGATAATGTTATTACGCAGCAACAGCGAATAAATATCATAAGCGCGCTCGCCGCGGCCCGTATTTTCAACGACCATTGGAACTACATTTCGACTTTGCTCAATGCGTGCATTTTTGAAATCAGGAATCATATTTGTCTCCTTTAAGATTGGGACAATGGTACACAAGTTATGTTGGATTTTTATTAAAGTTTAATAGGCAATGTCAATGTGACGCGCGCTTCATTCTTAATCTGCTGCCTGCCAGCCATTAATAGACATTGCCTACTCTGGGGCTTTTTCCTCTTCACCTTCAGCAGGCGCGGCTTCTTCCTTCGTCTCTTCTTCTTTCAGTTCACTCACAGGCTTGTATTCGCCCATCGCAATCGACTTGATCATATCCAGCGCCATGCGGGTCATTACACGGCTCGCAGATTCCATGGCAATGGCTTCGCTCAATTGCTTCTGGCCTTTCTTGCCGCCGCGGACTTTGCTGAAATCCATGCCCTGCATGGCGAGACCGTTGATTGCGTTGTTATATTCGGCATCCAACGCTTCATTATCCAACTGGATTTTTTCCCTGCGGACAACTTCATCGATCAGCAAACTGCGTTCGAGGCGCTTCTTTGCAACGGGCTTCACTTCATCTTCAATGAATTGCTCGCGTGTGGTACTGCGAACTTTGAAATAGGTGTCGAGGTCCATACCTTGCTGGCTGAGGCGGTTGGACAAATCCGAAAGCACATGCTCGCCTTCGTGCTCGATGGTGTGCTCGTGATATTTGATCGTCGCGCCTTCCTTGATCTTTTCGATCAATTCGACGAAATATTTATCATCGTATTCAGATTGCGAACGTGTTTCCACATCCTTCTTCACGGCTTCCATCAGGGCTTCGAGGGTTTCACCAGCCCCGGTCGTCCTGGCGAAATCATCATCAAGGTCTGGCAGGGTCACGCCGCGCACGGTCTTGACGGTGGTTTCGATCTCGACGCTTTTGCCTTTCAGTTCTTCCACTTCCCAAGTCTCTGGAAAGTCGTATTTGATGGTTTTGCTCTCGCCAGCCTTCAACCCGAGGAGTTCCTTCGCGAAACCGTTGTACGGCCATTCCGTGTCGCGGTCTTCACTGCGGACGAAAGTAGCAAAGCCTGTGCGGTTCAATTCGGCGGTTTCAGATTTCACATCCACCAAAACGTAATCGCCGATCTCGATGGCGCGTTCCACGTTTTCGGTGGTGGCGTACATCTGGCGCAGTTCTTCGAGAGCCGTATCCACGGCTGCTTGATCAGGGGCTTGCCATTCATACGGCAGGCGGACGGAGTGATAATCGCCGAGTTCTACTTGCGGGGCAAGCGGCACGCGGAAGGTGAACTTGGGCGGCTCGAGGCTTTCGATGGATTCGAGTGAGCCAGCCGCGCCGGGGTTCACATCCGCTTCCTTGAGCACGTTGGAATATTCCTGATCGATGAACAGGTCAACGGCCTGCTCGGTCACTGCGCCTTCGCCATACGTGCGGATGACAACATCATACGGAGCTTTGCCCGGGCGAAACCCGGGGATGTTTCCGCGTGACGCGATTTTCGTCGCAGCGCGGCGCTTGTAGGTGGTCATTTTGTCTGGTTCCACTTCCACGATCAATTTGACGGAGTGGTCTTCCTGGTATTGTTTTTCGATGTTCAAAGTAATTTCCTTTTTACGTCATTGCGAGGAGGTGATTTTCCGACGAAGCTACCTTGTTTTACAGGGATTACTGCGCGAAGTGCGCCCGCAATGACGGGGTTGTAGTGAGGATGGTGGGAGTCGAACCCACACGCCTTGCGGCACATGATCCTAAGTCATGCCTGTCTGCCAGTTCCAGCACATCCCCGGTTTGTGTTTTGGGGTGCAGCGAGCGGCGAAATTATACCGTAAGGTATGCCGAATTTGTGGCAAATGTGGAAAATTACGTCATGTTTGACCATGACAGAAAAGAATAGAAGCGCATGACTCGTGAAAAAATTGACGGGCTTGAAACATGGATGACCGCCTTTTTGCGTGACTGTAAAATGCGCGGGTTGTCGGCTTTTACTGTGGAATTTTATCGCGCACAACTTCAAATTTTTACTGCCTATTGCAAAGGCGAAAGCGTGACCGAAGTCCTGGACTTGACGCCTGACTTATTGCGCGGCTTTATGCTTGCACTTGAAACGAAGGGAAGAAACGCGGGCGGGCGTCATGCGGCTTTTCGTTCTGTGCGTGTCTTCCTGCGATGGTACGAAGCCGAAGCCGAACCCGAAGCCTGGGTGAACCCTGTCCGCAAAGTGAAACCGCCAAAGGTGACACACGAAATAATAAAGGGCGTGCCGACCGAAGATATAAAGGCGATGCTTGCGACATGCGGGGATAACTTTACGGGTGTGCGTGACCGCGCCTTGTTGCTGTGCTTGCTTGACGCCGGCGCAAGGGCAAGAGAATTTTTAGCGTTGAACCTGGGTGACGTTGACTTTGTAAGCGGCGCGGTGGACATTCGCAAAGGGAAAGGCGGCAAGAGTCGGACGGTATTTATAGGCAAGCGAAGCCGTAAAGCCTTACGCGCTTATATTCGTTTGCGAACTGACAACGATTCTGCCTTATGGGTGACAAAGAACGGCGGCCGGCGGCTGGCTGTCCCTTCACTTCGTCAACTGCTTGTAAGGCGTGCCGACCTTGCCCGCGTGCCTGTTCCATCCCCCCATGACTTCAGGCGAAGTTTTGCGCTTGCACTACTTCGGGCGCATGTGGACATATTCAGTATTCAAAAACTTTTGGGACATGCCGGGCTTGACGTTCTGCGGCTTTACCTTGCACAAAATACGGATGACATTCGAGAGGCACACGAACGCGCAAGTCCGGCGGATAACCTGTAAGACTTGCGCGGATCGCATGAGAGAGGGAGTCCTGGGAATAATTTGACATGAATATTTTAAGGCAACCGCACGTCAAATTTACTGGACATCTGTTCTAGTATAGCGTATAATGCAAGATATACAGGGGCAAGAACCACAATTGATATATCTGCTGTTAGCGATAACACAGACTCTTGGAGGAGTACCGCGTAAAAAAAAACTCTGAAATTAGGACGAATGTTCTAATTCGAGTTTTGGAAAATTGCGATTTCCAAGTGTCTGTGTTTTTATTTAACTTTTTTGAAACTTGAAAGGATAACCAATGACCAAAAAAAGAATACAGAACTCCCCCACAATTGCCATGCGTTTCAATGACGCGGACAAGTCCGCATTACGTCAACTGTCCGCGCGGCTTGGCAAGTCACAAACTGAAACCGTGCGCGTCCTGGTACGTGAACGGCTGGCGTCTTACTCACTGGCTGAAAAGTCAAAGACTGCGAGCGTGAAGCAGTAACTTAAATGCAAAATCCGCCGTGACGCGGACTTTGCGAAGGACAAATAACTAATGGGTAAAAATATTGTAAGTCACAAAAGCAAGAAACGCAAGTATGAAATTCGTGAGGGTGAATATCCGCTTCGTGTGTTTGGGCGGACGGGGGATATTGTCGGGAAAATTGCAGACCATACGACACATAAAGACGTGTCGGCCAAAACCGCCTTTTTGAAATACCCCTACCCCGCCATAGCGCACACCATAGAGGCGTTGAAGTACATGCAAGAAATGGGCGTCGTTTATATTGACGTTCTGGACAAGGACAGCGGCATACACTACAAAACGACTGTTCAAAAGTATTTTGACGAAGGCGAATATTTTTACGGTGGTGAGAAATGGGGCGAACAATTAAAACTTGCCTTGCCAAACTTTACACAGACGCGCGATCCTGAATTTATTACAAGCCACACGGACGCCCTGGCTTATTCTGCGACAAGTGACACGAATGACGTAATGCCTTTGAGTTATGTTAGCCGTGCGCCCGTTGGAGTGACGTACACAAAAGGCGTCAAGCAGCTGGGATTATTCGGGGATGGTGAATGATGCAACGTGACCCGATAACCGACACACGAAAAGCCTTTGAATTGCACGCGTCTATTATGGCGCGTGCAAGCGAACCTTTGACACATTTACAGGAAAGTGCCATAGACCTATACAGGCGCGGCTTTAATACCTTTCCCATTCCACACGCAAGCAAAGAACCGTTTGAAGGAACGTCACTTAAGCGGCTTTATAACTCACGTCCGCATTTATGCGGTGACGGCGTTGAACCGTGCCGACATGGTGCGGCTGTTGTGAACTTTGCGAGTCTATTCACGGGACGAAAAAACCTTGCTGTTATGTGCGGCAAGACTTCGGATAACTTGCTGGGCGTTGACTGTGACACACAAGCAGCTTATGAAACCATCGGCAAAGAACTTGACGCGCTAACCTTGCCATATTGGGCTTTTACTTCCCATCGTGGCGGCTGTTATTTGTTGCGTGTCATTGAAGACGAAGCGGCGAACGTCACGAAGGCAGCAAGTAAATTTGAAGGCGTTGAACTATGGGGCAATTCGCATTATGTTATTTTGCCGATGTCTATTCACCCATCGGGGACGGTGTACCGCTGGCGTGGTGACACAGAACCTTCATACCATTACGCAACTGCTTATGAAACCTTGCCCGCTGTCCGTGTGACCGCGTTGACCTGGCTGGGCGTGACTTTGCTGAAGGATGACAAGCCGAAGCTGTTTGAAATGTTTGGGCTGTCGGCTGAATATTCTGTATTGTCAAAGCGTGACCGTGAAACGCTGGGGAGCGGCGCAAGCAAGGGGCAACGGAATTCACGCTT
The DNA here is from genome assembly GCA_919902735.1 of Anaerolineales bacterium. Lineage (GTDB taxonomy): Bacteria > Chloroflexota > Anaerolineae > Anaerolineales > Villigracilaceae > Villigracilis. Next base: position 30,564 of record CAKKRM010000092.1, read on the forward strand.
GAATGCGGCGGCATGGCACATGAAGCAAAAAGGTTTTGACTATGGTTTTGTTGAATCCGCCATATTGAACGCGGCGGCAAAGTGTGAACCTGTTTATCGCCCGCGTGAAGCGTTGTCTATGCTGAAAAGCATATTCACCACAAGCGAACGCAAGCACGGCGCAACCTTCGACCCTACGAACGAACCAGAGGTAAGAATTCAACGGCTGTATGCCTTCGTCAATTCGTATGACTGGAAGGCAACCTTCGGACGTAAAGCACGAACGCGGCGGCTTGTCTTCTCTGCTTGCGTTGACCGTTCGGCTATTGAAGGTGAAACTTTCAGAGCGGCTGTTCGTGAACTTGCTGAAACTGTGAACCGTAATTATTCTTATGTCGGTGTGTGTCTTCGTGACCTTGCGAATAAAGGACTCTTGCGGCTTGCTACTTCATGGACTGAATCGTCAAGCGGTGCGAATGTTTACGCCTTTGGTGACGCTTTCAAGCACTACTGCGAGAAAAATACAGTAACTACCACTTGCAATACTAATGTATTTTTCTCGCAGTACGAAAAAAACACGAATACAGACGCTTGGAAGGATGTCTTCGGGCTGAAAGGGCTGGGCGTTGTGGCTGTGGAAGTCCTGAAAGCATTACAGGCAAAGCAGTACAAAAGCATTTATGCCATAGCGAAGGACACAGGCGCGGCTTATAACAGTGTCAAAGATGCGGTGAAACGACTGATAAAACATAATCTTGCAATTCATAGCGAAGCCGAAGGGCTGTATTATGCCGAACCTGTGACCGAAGCGGCGTTACTTGCATTGTCCGTGAAGCTGCAAACAAACGGACGCGCTGAAATGCAACGGATCGCGCACGGCATAGACCGCGAAATATTTATAAACCGTAACTTGTCAGAAGCAATGCAACCGTTCAATGACGTTACAGGCGAAAGGCGGTGAATTTGTTACGGCTCATGGTATCGCAGTCTCACGACTTTCGTAACAAAAAAACACAGTAACAAAGCGTAACAAACAAGCCGACTTGCCCCGTAACAAGTCGGCAAAAGGAAAGGTGAAAATGCAGGAAAATTCTGAAAAAGGCATTACTACAAAACAAGCGAAAGCCATAACCGCGCTGTTGTCAGAACGCACGGCAAAAGACGCGGCAAAGCGGGCGGGGTGTAGTGAACGGACGCTTTATACCTGGCTGGCTGACAAAGACTTTCGCGCGGCGTTGCGATCCGCTGAAGCTGACATGTTAGACACGGTGACGCGGCGGCTGTCGGCTGGGCAAACTCTCGCCCTGGACACGCTCGAAAAACTTATACAGTCGGCGCGGCATGAAAGCACGAAGTTAACCGCGTGCGTGTCCTGGCTGAATATGTTTATAAAATACCGTGACATGAAGGATATTGACGAACGCTTGACCGCGCTCGAGGAGGCAATAAATAATGGCAACAAAAAATAAAAAGCCTGTGAACGTTATACAATTCTCTGCCAGTGTAGCAAGTATAAAAACGCTTGTTGACGGCGGCATACGAATAACGTTTGACATGCCCGAAGACGCCATAGCGCAAGCGGCGCAACTTATGGCTTGTAAAAAAGACATGATACCTTTGCGCGTTGAAGTCAAAGCGGATCCGGGGACGGTGTGACATGGCAAATAAAAACAGACTTGCACAACTTGAAAGCGTGAAGCGTTTTGACCATGCTGGGGACGTTGCCAAATTGCCCGCGACCGTGCGTTCGTTGGATGACGTTCTATCGGTGCTTGACTATTCACTTGTGGAAACCCTACCGCTTGAAAATTCAATTCAGCGTGGGCGTTTACTCGTTGCGATTGCGGGCGCGTTTACCGAAGCCATAAAGACGGGCGAACTGCAAGAGAGAATCGCGGCGCTTGAAAGCGCATTGAAAAGCAGAGAGGCGACGAAATGAATATAAATGCAATTCAAAAACATTATGACAAACTGACAACCCGCGAACGCTTCGCGCTCATTGTCGCGGCTGGGATGCGCGGGGATGAAGCCGACCGCGCGGCGTTACTGCGAACCGCTCCCCGCAAGACCTGGAGTATTCCCACAACGAACGGACTGGCAGAGGCGTTCAACTTCCTTTCGATGTTTCATGTCATGGATACATTGAGACTTGAAACGAATTTTTATTTTTTGTTGTCTATGGGCGATGAAGAAGACGGGATATTTGAAAAGATGGGAATAACGTCTATGGATGCGCTTGAAAATATCGCCCGTGCAATTCTCGCAAACTGTGAAGCGTGGCGCGTGGTGTGTTCTGAATACGGCGTTGACCCCGTGAAAATTCTTGACCCGTTGCCTGGCGCGGATTGTTTAGAACTTTTGGAGTACATGGTAAAGCGGATGTATGAAAGCGACCCGCTCGAATTGTCCGACCTGCAAGAGACCATCGAAGGATACAGGCGGACAATTGAAACGAAACGTAAGGAATGGGAATAATGCCGGCTGTGTGACAATGGCAAAAAACATAGAAAAGCATAAACTTTCACACGCACTACGCCCGCACGCGCAAGGGGAGACCGCAAAATAAAAAGACGCCTATGACGGGCGTCTTTTGTTGTGGGTGAGCGGCGGCTGTTTACTTTTTCTTTTTGGCGGGCGGCGTTTCGTCTTCGATGTACTCAAACAAGTCACCTGGCTTGACGTTGAAGTATTGACATACGGCATTTATGACATGCACGTCAAAGCGCGTGACTGTGTTATTCGCCCATGCAAAAAGCGTCTTCGGCGGTATGCCTGTCTCTTGTGAAACTTCGGCAAGGGGAATATTACGCTTTTCTTGTGCGCGTTTTTCTGCTAACAAAACTCCAAAACGGTTATTGACTGTCACGTCCATATTTTACTCCATGCGTAACGTTAGTGTTACTTTTGTTTTGTAGAATTATACTCTAAAGTGCCTTATAAAACACTAAAGTTTTGTAAGAATTTACTTATTGCCTATATATTACACTAATGTTATAATTCAGGCAGTAAAGTAATTCCGAACCTTACCAACCGAATAACCGTTCACCCCGTAACCCGCGTGACTTAAAGCGCGGCGATGGTGACACGGTGAGGGAAGCGCGGGGGCAATAGCGCAAAGACTAACAAAAACTAACATATTCAAAACTTGGAGGAAAAGACCATGAAACTCATTGTAGACGGCAAGCGGTACGACACTGGCAAAATGCAACAAGTCATTGACGAACAACGGAAGCAAGGACATTCAAACGGCGTTACTTTGCTGGGCGCGTTCTTGACCAAAGACAAGCGCGTTCTTGTGGTGACTGACAGCGTTTGGGAGTCGGGGCGCAATGACGGGACGTGCGTCGGCACTACGGGACACTTTGCGGACGCGGATGAAATCGCGCGGCTGGCTGACAGGTACGGCGGCGAACTCGAAGACCTTGTACCAGAGGGCGAATAGCACAAACAAAAAGCCGGCACGGTTATTCACTGTGCCGGCTTTACCGTGAACTCTGCGAAGAAAAACACGGTAAGTCAATTTTACCAAACAAAGGACGGTGACTCGATGACAGTTTATCTAATTCACTTCCAAACGAACCTACACCATGCGCGGCATTATGTCGGCTATGCTGACAAAGTAAATAAACGCCTGGCACATCACAGGGACGGGAGCGGGGCGCGTCTTCTGGCGGTGTGCAATGAGCGCGGCATTGAATACGACATAGCGCGGACATGGGAAGGGCAGGGGCGTAACTTTGAACGCAAGCTAAAGAACTGCAAGAACGCGGCGCGATATTGTCCAGTGTGCAAGCAGGGACCCGCACGCGAATATAAGCCAAAGGACAAAGAACCATGACAGACATAAACGTAATTCAAACAAGTGACGGGTACGCAAAAATTAGACTTCACGACTTTGAAGCTCTGCAAGCCGAAGCCGAACGCCTGCGCGAAGAAGTCCGCGAATTGAAGCGCGAAAAGTTACGAATATTCAAGGCGTTTTGTTGCGCCGATTCTACGTTGCGGATTCACTACGCTGTTGACATGCGAAGCGAAGCCGACCAACAAGAAGCGAAAATTTTACGGGCGTATATAGCGGGGGATGCGCCATGAAGAAAAGAACTTTCGTCATGTTTGTTTTACTCGCCCTGGCTGTCGGCTTATACATGACTGCGAATGCGAAAGGGGACAGGATCGAGCCGACACAAACGGCGCAAGCGTCACGGACTTCAACAAGCACGGCGAAGCCTGACACATGCAAAGTTTATACAGGCGTTGACGGCGGGACGGTGAACCTGCGAAGCTGTGCGGGGACTTCCTGCGGCGTCATGCAAGTATTGACTGAAGGCGAAAGCCTGACAATTCTCACGGCTGGCTTATGGGTGAACGTCACAACTGAAAGCGGCGTCACTGGCTGGCTGTATTCAAAATACTGTGAGGTGAAAAGATGAAAAACTTTTTTACGCAACGTCCGCGAACGGCGGCAATGGTTGTGATGGTGTTAGTTTTGTTTATCCGTTTAGTTTTGGTGGTGGTATCTAATCCGCAGTTGTTAGATGGATTACCACGCGGCGGCGGTGCGTGCGTTTGGCAAGATGGAATCCGTTATTGTAGATAAAAACAAAAAGGAAAAATAAACCATGTTAAAAAAAATAGGTATTCTACTTGTGACCCTCCTGGGCGGCGCGTTGCTTGTGTATAGTGCAACCCGAAGCCTGGACTTTATCGAATTGACCTTACCCGAAGACCGAAAAATTCTTGCTTACTTCGGGCTTGCGGCTCTTGACGGCGGGCTTGTTGCGTGGCTGTTATCCTACTTGAACGGATCGCGCGGCGGCTGGCAACGTGCAATAAGTATTATTATGGTTATTGTGGACACGGGCGGGGCTATTGCAATGTTCACATTCGACACACTGTATAACACTGGCAAGAATGGCATGACGGCGGCAATGATGCCCGAAGAAATAACAAACGCGGTGCTTGGCTTATCGGGCATTATCGCGCTGAATATCATTGCCACAATTGCCCATCACATAACCGACGTTGACAAACTGCGGGAACAGGCCGAAGAAGAAGCCTTCGCAAAAGTTGAAGATGCAACCTTGAAACAAATTTCAAAGAACGCCGACACACTCGCGGCGCAACTTGCGCCCGTCATGGCGGCGGACTGGCAAGCACAAACACAGGCGCGGTATATGTCCTATATTGGCACGGGCAAACTTCCCACCATTGACGCGACCGCGCGGGATGTGACGCCTTCGCAAAATAGCGGCGTGCTTATGCCCTTCCTTGCACAAGCACAACCGCAAGAACGCAAGGCGTTTGTCATGCCAAATTTCCACATGCCGAACCTGGGCGCGTTGTGGGCTGGCTTATTCAAAGCAGAGAATGACGGGCGGACGTTTCAAAGTGTCACGCCTATTGTGACCGAAGTGAAAGCCGAACCCGAAGCGAAGACCGAACCCAAAGCGGACGGCGAGTCTTTTACCGAAGCCGCGCCGAAGTCATAGCCGTTCGTACCTGTGCGCGGTGTGGCAATGTTTATGACGGCGCATTACATGGGCGTTACTGTGGGAACTCTTGCAAGCAAAAAAGTTACCGTGACCGTAAAAAATACGGGAACGCGCAAGCGTCAAAGGAACTTCGGACGTGTGCGCGGTGTGGTGTGCAATTCGCGGGCGCGTTGCATGGACGTTACCATTCGGGCGCATGTAAGCAAGCTGCATACCGCGAACGCAAAGCGCGAAAGGCGGTGACGGTGTGAATATTCAATTATTCGGAATGTGCGACTGTGGCAATACGATATGGGACGGCACGCTTTTATGTGACGCCTGCAAAGAACGCAACAAGGCGATTTTGAACATTTACAAAACAGACGAATGGACGGCGCGTATTCTCACGGATGAATGCGGCGTTGTCCTGGACTGTGAAGTAACTTTCAAGCCGACTTCGGAATACGCGCGGCGGATAGCACAACGGGCAAAGCGTTATAAGTCACGTCCGCGCGTTGAATTGCCTGAAGACAAGCAAAGCAATACGGCGCACGAAGTCGGCGCATGGTTGTAATGGGACTCTGTAAGGCGTCTGTTTTGCGCGAGACGATAAAAGACACGGGGGCGGGGCGTAGCGTTTAACCTGGGGCGTTCTGGAGTCGTTTAGGGCGTGTCTAGCAATGGACACGCCCTAAATTGTGCCTGTTATAGCTTCCTATAATGCCAGTTATAGAGACTTCTAAAGACCAATAACCGAAAGGACAAATAGACAGTGAACAAACGAAGAAAATACAGACAAGGTATTTTAATGGGACGTAACAAACGAACCGCCATTTTAGAAACGACCGTCACGGACAATTGCACAACCTTTGCCATAATGCAAAAAGGTAAAACCATTGCGACACGTTCAACGTCAAAGACGCAAGACGAAGAAACCGCAATAATGCGACTGTCTAAAGCCGTGTCGGGATTCTCTTACGTTTATGTTATTCCAGTCCCACAAGAAAAAGATAATGCTATAAAAAGATATTACAAGGTAAACAACTAAAAGGAAAATAAACCATGAACAAAATAATTTTGAAAAATAAAGACCTGGCACGACTTGACCAAAACGCGGCGGCTGTTTATTTGACTTCGATGAATAGCAAAGTAGGACGGGTGTCCATGCGGCAAGCGTTGAACGTTTGCGCGGGCTTGCTTTCAGGCAATGCGGACGCGGCGTCATTCGCCTGGCATGAATTACGCTTTCAGCACGTGACCGCGATCCGTACACGTTTGAACGAAAAGTATAAACCTGCAAGCGTAAACAAAATGCTTGCAGCTGTGCGCGGCGTTTTGAAGGCAGCTTGGCAATTAGGGCAAATGTCCGCTGAAGACTATTACAAGGCGGCAAGCGTGAAGGGCGTCAAGAATGACACGTTACCCGCTGGGCGCGAATTGACACAAGGCGAAATAACCGCGCTTATGTCTGCATGTGAACACGATACAACGAACGCGGGCGCAAGGGATGCGGCCATTGTAGGGCTTATGTATTCATGTGGTTTACGGCGTGAAGAAGTTGTGACGCTTGACCTGGCTGACTATGAAAGCGAAAGCGGGCGGCTTGTGGTGCGTGGCAAAGGCAACAAAGAACGCATAGCATGGTTAACAGGCGGCGCGGCGCGGGCTGTCGCTGACTGGCTGGCCGTGCGTGGTGAGGATACGGGCGCGTTGTTTGTTGCTGTCAATAAGTCGGGACGCATGGCGTCACAAAAGAATATGACGCCGAAGACTATATACAATATGCTGGCGAAGCGTGCGACCGAAGCGGGCGTGAAGTCGTTTAGTCCGCATGACATGCGCCGAACGTTTGTAAGTGACCTGCTTGACGCGGGCGCGGACATTACAACCGTGTCAAAAATGGCGGGACATTCAAGCGTTACCACTACGTCACGCTATGACCGCCGACCCGAAGAAGCCAAAAGAAAAGCGGCGTCTTTGTTGCATGTGCCTTATGCTGGGCGCGGTGCGTGAAATAGGCGCATGACTCGCACAAATTCAATTATGAACAAAAAATAAAACGCCTTACCTGTGACGGTGAGGCGTTTTATTTTGCCATATATAGCGGTGTATTCTTTGACGGCGTGGCTGTTATCCTAAGTCATGCCTGTCTGCCAGTTCCAGCACATCCCCGGTTTGTGTTTTGGGGTGCAGCGAGCGGCGAAATTATACCGTAAGGTATGCCGAATTTGTAAATTTTTGGGCGGGCGTTTTTATGCGTTCACCTTGCGCAGTTAGCCACAGAGAACGCAGAGTTTTTGAGTTTTTCTCTCTGTGAACTCTGTGGCGATGCCTTTGCCTGCGTAAGGTGAGTTTTATGAACTCCGGATATAGCGCAAAAGTGTCGGTAAATTTCTGCAACAACCGTCTAACGCAAAGGCGCAGAGCCGCAAAGCATTAAATTCTTGGCGCTTTCGCGGCTTGGTGTTAAAGCTCCCGACAGTTTTGCGCCATACTCATGAACTCCCGCCAAAATTGAAGCCATTCAATTCCAGTTATAATAGCGCCTGCTTGCTCAAAAAGGAGAAATTTTACATGCCTATCTCGTTTGGAATTCCCGCGCCTGATTTTGAAATGTTGGACGACACTAACACACTTCGCAAACTTTCCGACTATCGCGGAAAAAATATAGTACTTTACTTTTACCCAAAGGATGATACCCCCGGCTGCACAAAGGAAGCCTGCAATTTCCGCGATGACTATTCCGCCTACGAACAGGCTGGCGTGGTCATTTTGGGCGTCAGCCCCGATTCTGTTGCATCGCATGGGAAATTCAAAAACAAGTTCCAGTTACAATTTCCCTTGCTTGCAGATGAGGATCACAAAGTCTGCGATATGTACGAAGTCTGGGGACCCAAAAAATTCATGGGCAAGGAATACGAAGGCGTCCTTCGCACCACCTTCCTGATTGACGTGAATGGAAACATCAAACGCGTATTCGAGAACGTGCGTCCATCCGAACATAGCGCCGAACTATTGAAAGAACTGCTGGGGTAAAAAAGTAATCATGCAAAATTCCCGCGTCGTTGGAATAAACATTATTCTGCTTGTTATTCTGGCATCCTGCTCAACTTCTGCATCGCCAACGCCTGCCTTGCAAAGTATGCATACCCAGCCCCAAACCAGTCCGCCTTCAGTAACCCTGACGGCAGTCACCAGCCCCGCCTGGGTTGCCCGCCTCACAGCCGCAGTAAACACCGCCCCGCTTCTCAGCGGCAACCTCGTTATCGTACCCACAGCGGATGGGGTCATTCATGCCGTCCGAGCCGAAACGGGCGAAATTGCCTGGGTCTATTCAGGCGGCTCAAAAGTTTGGGATGCCTCTGTCAATGCCGATGAAGCCAGGGTGTGCGCGGGCGCGGAGGGCAAACAGGTTTTCTGCCTGGATGCCAAAACCGGCAGCCTGCTTTGGACTGTCACCCTTGAACTTGAAGTTCAATCCCGTATTGCGCTCACTTCCAACCGCTTGTTTGCGCCGACCACTCACGCAGGCTCCAGCTTGGAAAATGATTTTAGTGGGCAAGCAGTTCTGGTCGCGTTGGATGCGTCGAATGGTCAAATCATCTGGCAGGCGCCCACCGAAAATTACATCCTGCGCCGGCCAGTGGTAAACGATAATATCGTCATCACAGGCGGCGCGTACCAATTGCCAGATAAATCTCCCGGCGAAATCGCCACGCGGGTCTATGCCTTCAATTTGGAAGACGGCTCATTGCTTTGGAAATACGAATCAAACGACGGCCTTCTGCGCTGGGTTGAATCGAGCGGGGATGTTGTCACTTTTTCGGCGGCCACCGAGATCGTGTACGCGCTCGGCCTGAAAGATGGACAACTCCTCTGGCAATCCAACCCCGGTTATTGGATGCAATTTCCTGTGATGCAGGATGGGCGAATTTTCTTTGGCTCCGGCGACGAAATTTTCCGCGCCCTCCACGCCTCCACCGGACGGGAGGCTTGGTTGCGCAAAATTAACATCGCCTCGCTGAATCAGATTGGGCGGCCTGTGATTCGGGATAATGCCATTTGGTTCAATTCGGTCACCGGCGAAATCTACGCCCTCGACATAAATAGCGGCGAGCGCCTGGCTTACATAAACACAGGGCGCTCCTCGCGGGTGGGTGGGACGATGAATGACGCCTATTATTTTATGGGCGACCCGGACGGGAGTTTATATGCCTATGCCATCCAATAAAAAAAACTTTGCCCGGATTTTTCGCTTTATGGCGCTTGCTTTATTTTTTGTATTTGCAAGCTCTTGTCAACCCCGGCCGACTGTCGAAAACCGCCTGTTGAATGGGTCAACCCTCCACATGGTTTGGAGTCGGGATGTGGTTGAACCAATCAACCATCCGCCATTGAGGATCGGGAATGTATTGATCGTTGCGCCGATTCGACAACCACTGCTTGGGTTGAATGTGAAAACTGGCAAAACGATTTGGACATTCGACCCCGGAGTCCGAATTTGGGATCGCGCGTATGGGAGCGATGGCAGCCTGCTCTTTATCGGCCTTGAAGACGGCGGATATACGGCGCTGGACCCGTCCAATGGAAAAGTAGCCTGGAAGACGGAGTTGGGCATCAACTCACAAATGCCGCCATTCATTGCGGATGGAGTCGTTTACGTCCCCACCACATTTACAGGCCCCGGCATGATTGGCGACCCCCGTGGAAAGGCCGTATTGTTTGCGCTCGCGGCTGACGATGGGCATATCCTCTGGTCGTTTGAAAGCGGGAATTACATCCTGCAAACGCCATTCAAACAGGGAGATACGATTTACCTGGCAGGCAGTTTCTCCGCGCCTGATGTTATAGATGAAGGCGGTCATATGCGCATCTATGCACTTAACGAGAATGATGGTTCGGTCAAGTGGGTATTTGAGTCGGAGGATGGATTCACCAAGCAAATCTACGCCACGAAGGATGTAGTTTCCTATGTTGCATATCAGGATTTTCTAGTGGGGGTGGATGCCAGCGCTGGCGGGTTGTTGTGGCGAAAGGATACCGGAAATTGGGTGCCAACATTTTTAGGCGCGGGTGAAACAGTGTATTACGGCTCCGCCAATACAAGGGTTCATGCCATTCAAGCCAATTCCGGCGACTCGAGATGGAACTACAATATCCCGGAAGGCACGTTTAATTATTTACTTGGCGCCCCCGTACTGGTTGCAGATGAATTGGTCTTTCTGACCCAGTTGGGAGAGATCATTTCCCTCGATGCGGCGACAGGCCAACTGCGCTGGCAGATCGCTACAGGGATTGTCGGTTCGAGAACTGGGTTAAGCGTCTCTGGCGGGTGGCTGTTCATTGGCGATGGAGAAGGTACGGTGTATGGTTTTTCGGATTGATTAATTCACCTTACGCAATTTTGTGTGTTTTAGGGTCATGTCGCCCTGAGCGGAGCGAAGGGTCTCTGGGATAGTCGTAGAGACCCTTCGCTCCGCTCAGGGAATCATGCGGACTGCGTAAGGTGAGTTAGTAACTCACCTTACGCAGTCCGCTCTGCAGGGTGGGATACTTGCCCAAAACATCTAACGCAAAGACGCGAAGGCCCAAAGGGAAATAAAACTTCGCGTCTTTGCGGCTTGGCGTTAAAATTTTCGGCAAAGAGTTCTTCCGTGCGTAAGGTCACTTATTAATTGAAACTCACCCCGAAATACTATCGGGGTGAGTTTTTTATATCACTACTGTAGGTCTATTTTTTGACGCCAGCAAGCACCAAGGGGCCGTCGCGATTTTCTTCGGTGATGTCAAAGGCGATGCCGGGAGGCATACGGTTGTTTCTCATGCGTTCGCGAAGTTTGGAAGAACCCCAGTTGAAATCGGTTGCGCCCACCGCACTCGCACCGAGGATGGAAACACCGGGAGGCGCCGAGAGGGAATCCGCACCCGTGACGATGCCTTCGTAGCTGGTCAGGTCCATCTCGTGGTAGGAGTTCTCGGTATTGCCGAAGTGACAGCCCGTGCAGGCTTGTGAACCGTCGAACCACATGTCGGGTTGGGTGAAGAAGGGAAGCACATCCCGGTCAAAGGTGAGTTGCGCGCCGCCATATTCGAAGGCGTCCGTTTCAGGAGCGCCCGCCTCAACCCACGTTCCGATCAGGCCGACGCCGTTGAGGTCACAGCCATATTGATTGGGAAGGGTGGTCACGCCGCTGTCGCCGACTTCGATGCAAAGACCGTCACGGTTGGTTTCGGTAATGTCGAAAGTCCAGCCTGGGGGCATACGGTTGTTTCTCATGCGTGCGCGGAGTTTGGAGTGGCTCCAATCGAAATCGGTTGCGCCCACCGCGCTTGCGCCGAGGATGGAAACGCCGGGAGGGGAGGAGAGGGAATCGGCGCCAGTGAGGATGCCTTCGTAGGTGGTGAGGTCCATCTCATGGTACGAGTTTTCGGTATTGCCGAAGTGACAGCCTGTGCAGGCTTGAGAGCCTTCATACCAGACACCGTTTTGTGTGAACAACGGAAGAACATCCGCTTCAAAGGTGCCTTCGCAGGATGAACCGTCATCGGCGGCAAATGGGAACGCGTCTGTTTCAGGCGCGCCAGCATTTACCCATTCGCCAATGAGGTTGACAGCTTTGACCTCGCATTCGCCTGTGCCAAATGTTATCTCTGCCGAGGCGTCAACTTCAATGGGCGCTCCATGAAGCACCAAGGGGCCATCGCGATTTTCTTCGGTGATGTCAAAGGCGATGCCGGGAGGCATACGGTTGTTTCTCATGCGTTCGCGAAGTTTGGAAGAACCCCAGTTGAAATCGGTTGCGCCCACCGCACTCGCACCGAGGATGGAAACACCGGGAGGCGCCGAGAGGGAATCCGCACCCGTGACGATGCCTTCGTAGCTGGTCAGGTCCATCTCGTGGTAGGAGTTCTCGGTATTGCCGAAGTGACAGCCCGTGCAGGCTTGTGAACCGTCGAACCACATGTCGGGTTGGGTGAAGAAGGGAAGCACATCCCGGTCAAAGGTGAGTTGCGCGCCGCCATATTCGAAGGCGTCCGTTTCAGGAGCGCCCGCCTCAACCCACGTTCCGATCAGGCCGACGCCGTTGAGGTCACAGCCATATTGATTGGGAAGGGTGGTCACGCCGCTGTCGCCGACTTCGATGCAAAGACCGTCACGGTTGGTTTCGGTAATGTCGAAAGTCCAGCCTGGGGGCATACGGTTGTTTCTCATGCGTGCGCGGAGTTTGGAGTGGCTCCAATCGAAATCGGTTGCGCCCACCGCGCTTGCGCCGAGGATGGAAACGCCGGGAGGGGAGGAGAGGGAATCGGCGCCAGTGAGGATGCCTTCGTAGGTGGTGAGGTCCATCTCATGGTACGAGTTTTCGGTATTGCCGAAATGACAGCCTGTGCAGGCTTGTGAGCCTTCATACCAGACACCGTTTTGTGTGAACAACGGAAGAACATCTGTTTGAAAGTCGCCTGTGTAGGTTTTGCCATCCACGCCAGTGTATTCGAATGTATCTGTTTCAGGCGCGCCAGCATTTACCCAGGCGCCGATCAGATCAACAGCTTTGGCTGCTGCGCCTGAAGTTGCATCCAGGGTATGCGTTTCGATGGCTGGCGGTTCTGTTGACGTGGGCAAGGGGGGAGGCTCAGTTGGCGGGGCCGTGGGCAGGGCTCCGCTGGCGCAAGCGCCGATGAGCGCGCTTCCCATCAGGGTGGTTAGAAGCAGGATAACTCCTCTCTTCATCCCATGCGCCCTCTTGTGAAATATCGAGTTTAGCATTTCTATTCTCCTTCTCTAAGTGGGTGAAACAATATACAACAACCTTATGCTTTATTTTTTGCAGCGCACCTCCTGAGAATAATAGACTTTATCGGTAATTAGAAAAAACGTCCCGAAGGTTGCCGCCAGGCGTTCAAATTCCTCGAAAAGAACCTCACCGCACTAGCGCGCGGCGCAAGTGTCGGGACGGTGCCTGTGTGTTGTTTCCGATAAAGTCTAATGTTTAGCCAACCAATAAGGCAGACATTATCTGTAATAAACACAAAAAATAAGATAACGTTACCGTTAATTGGAATTGTAAATTTGCCAATAGGATTTACGAATAAAGAGTGGCCTGCCGTTTAAAAAAATTCCCGCACCAGATTAAATAGCGCTGCATTTTTTTGTTGTTAACAATGCTGCCTATAATAAGTGGCGCGCATTGTAGCATTATCAAGTAGTGAAGTCAAATCTTATATTTCACAATCAACAATGCGTACTTGCCCTGAAAATCCCGTCAAAATAATTGTTGACTCACCTTACCGTCCCATGGGAAAATTTGCATAAGGTGAGTCGTTAATTTGCCTTGCAATTAAAAAAAACAGTCTCGTTGACATCGCGTCCGAGACTGTTTTGCGTTGAATGACCAGCTATTTCGTGCTCTTGTTTTTCGCTTCGCACTCCGACCAGAGAATTCCAATTTCCTCTCTGGCTTTCTGGCGGGTATACCCGTATTTGACCTGAAGCATGGTGACAAATTTATCGAACTTCACATCTGCCTTGTCCACTTTGATCAAATCATACTCCACCATCAGGCTCCATTTGGCATTGATCTGCCCGCGGATCTGAGTCCATTTTTCCTCGAAAATAGCTTTATTCATCATGCGGTTCTCCTTGGGACAGCGCTTTTTCTATTGGGAGTTTTCGTGATTTCGTTTTCAAGCGACCATCCATTTCCCCCGTGAACAGGCAAAACAAAATTTTAAAACTCAAAATCGAATTTCATTGTACTACGTACCAGCGATAATAGTGGGATTTTGCCATGGCAATTTTTATTTTCTGCCTTTGAATTGAAAAACGGCCCCGTTGAGATTGCCTTCCGAGATCGTTTTGTTTGTGCATCGCTTATATTAGGGCACAAAATAGCTGATGATTAATTTGGGAAGGTTTCCATTCACAGAGTTGCCCGAGAAGAATTTTATGTAATCGGCGCTCATATCATCATTATCATCCTTTGCGAAGAGCAGACGAAACTGTGTTATTCCGTACTTGTTGATGAATGTCAGGTTGGCGGAACTGAACTGGGTGGTGTACCAGCTCGAGGTTAAGGGAACGAAGCGTTCCTGGCTGGCGCCCGGCGCGCCCGCTGAGTTAAAGTCGCTTGTTTGCAAATTAAGATTGTTGCTAAATGTTCCGGTACGGATGTCTATTAAAAGATCGCCATGTGTCGTAAGGGGGTTGGCGCCGACAATGCCCTGCCTCTTTACATCCAAATGGGCTGACGTGATGATGGCGTTATCTGGAAGGGACGCGGTGTTGAAGGATAGGATGCCTCGATATTGTCTATCCCGCGCATCATCCCCGACGTTGAAGGTGGTTGCCAGTCTATTGAGCGACCCTCCACTGTTGCTATTCTCGCCTGCTTCGAGTACCCAGCCATCATGGACAGCTTTGGATCTGAAGGTGGTGGAAATCGTTTGATGATTGGAGACTTCCAAAATATAACGCGCCAGGAGCGCCCGCCCGTTGCTGGAGCCGGCCACGACAACCATTCCATCTGGCTGAATGGTAATTCCATTTCCAAGATCAGGCGCGTTTCCAAGGTCTTTTATTATTTTTCCGTTCTCACCGAAGGAGTTGTCGAGGGCGCCATCGCTGGTATAGCGAACAAGCAGGATATCGGAAAAATTGGATGCGTATATTGTTCCAACCAGGATTATTTTTCCATCTGGCTGAATGACAAGGTCGGACCCTTTTTCATTGTTGCCGAGATCTGTTGTGACTATCCCAGTCCCTCCAAATGTGGTGTCCAGTGCGCCATTGGTGTTGAAGCGCGCCAGGGCTAGGTTTTCGATGGTATTGCCGGCGTTGGTTACGGTTCCTGCCACAACGATCTTGCCGTTTTGCTGGAGGGCAAGGGCGCCGCTGCTGTGATTAAAATCAGGAAGCGCTGCGGTGATGGTTCCCTTTCCGTTTGTACCAAAGCTGGATGTGTCGAGTGAACCATCCTGATTGAGGCGCGCAAGAGAGATTTGTCCATTGGCATCATTATCCAGCATACCTCCTGACATGACAATTTTGCCGTCTGATTGAATGGCAACAGCGGCGCAGCTGTTAAAGCGGTTGTTCGGAAAATCGACCTTGTCAATTATTCTGAAGAAGTCCTGCGTGCCATCCGTGTTGAATCGAGCGATCGCGAAGTTGGTGAAATTACCTTGATTACTATGAGTGCCAACCACGATGATCCTTTGATCGGGCTGGATGACAAGGTCGCTAATCCCGTAGCGGGAATCCCCAGAATCGGAAGGAATTTTCGCGACTCCATTTACGCCAAAGCTACTATCAAGACTTGTGCCATTGCTCTCATAACGAGCAATGGCAAAGCTGCCATTGCTCGACCCTGCCACAATCAGTTTCCCATCTGATTGGATGGCAATTCGGGAGCCTGAGAATGCGCCGATTGTGGGTGTGAGACTGCCATTTGTGCCGAAGGATGTGTCTACCATGCCGTTGTTGTTATAACGCGCAATGAAAGGGAGTGAGTTTTGATAATTCCCCGCGATGATAATCTTGCCGTCTGTTTGCAGGATGACGCGGTTGGTGTAGTTATTAATGCCTTCGAAACCGGACATCACGATTCCGTTTGTCCCAAAATTCGGATCCAACATTTCGTCCGCGGCCAGTACGCTTGTGAACACAAGCAATGCAGTTATAATCGCCAGTGTAAAGGATATGCGGCGGCTCTTTTTGAAGATTGAAATTTTGTTTCTCATATTTGTCTTCCTTTCAATTGACTCAACTATATTTTAAGAATTCGAGAGATGGAATTCAAGTAACAATATAATTGCAGTTCCTGGATTTCCAATGTTTAAGATGGTTTTCGTGGGGTTTCATAAAAACACAAAAACGGCCCGGTGGACATTAATCCGAGACCGTTTTTGTGTGGAATGATTTTCATGAATTTGTAGAACTCGACTTCTGCCTAATTGAAAATCAAAGGTCGATATTAGACTTTGTCGAAAATAACATACGAACACCGTCCCGAAGGTTTATTTCGAGTAATTTGAGCGCATGATGGCAACCTTCGGGACGTTTTTCTAATTACCGATAAAGTCAATTGTAAAATGATCGAGTCGTCAAACCATACAAGGAGTATTGCCGTGTTCAACAAAGAGCCAAAAATGAATCGGGTGTGTTTCAAATGAGTTGAAGGTTGGAACGACCCGAAGGTTTTCTCCGAAAAAAGAAATAAACAAAAACGGCCTCGGTGACATTACATCCGAGACCGTTTTTGTTTGTGGATCAATTTACTTTGTTGCGGGGCGTTTGCTTTTTTTGACTATCGTGCCAGGGACGCTGTTTCTGCGGGCTTCCTGTTTTACCTGACGGATATGTTTGGCCATTCCTTTGGAAGGGCGTTTGGCTTTGACTTTGGTGGGGGTTGCGTTCATTTGACTTGCTCCTTGGGCGCTGCTTAAATTTGATTCGGACTTAAATAACCAGATGCGCCTCCAACAAGGCGACAGCTGTTCAATGCTCCGATGATATAAGGTTTTCGTTGGGCTGCTTACAAGCAATGTTCCAATCCCCCGCACATAGGCAATTTACCATCAAGTGACCTGATTTCATTGTACTACGGAGTTGGGAGAATGTCGGGATTTGCCTTGGGAAAACAAAATGTCTCCGTTGACATCACGTCGGCGTAGCCCAGACGTTAACGTCGGGGCGGGCCTCATTTGCAGAAAAATGCCTATCATAACGGCAGCGAGTTGATTAACGATTTTGGGCTAACACAGAAATACGGTCTTTGCAAAGTCGCTTGACAAAACTGAAATATGTCGCCCTGAGCGTAGCGAAGGGTCTCTACGACGGGTGAGAGACCCTTCGGTCGCGACGAACACGCTCCCTCAGAACAACATAAATTGGATTTTGCAAAAGCCATGAACAAGGAAAATACCACCCTTGACGGATTTCCGTTTCTGCCTATAATCGAACGAAATCACAAGCCCATGAATCCATCTTTGTTCAACCTTTCCATTATTGTAGTCGTCCTTGCGGTCCTTATTATTAAGGATCAATTTTTGGTTAGGATGGCGACGGTGAGAACGAAGTAGATCACTGAGTAAGTGCAAAGAGCCGCCCTAACCACGGGCGGCTCTTTTTTTTTATCAATTAAGAATCGACCACCGACAATAGACCGCAGACGATCAAAATATCGTCAATTGTCCATCGTCCATGGTCTAAAACTAAAGGAGTACCATGCGTTCAGACACAGTCAAAAAGGGTTATGAGAAAGCGCCGCATCGCGCGTTGTTGAGGGCCACAGGTTTGCAGGATGATGATTTCAAGAAGCCCTTTGTTGCAATCGTCAATTCGTATGTGGATATTGTCCCCGGGCATGTGCATTTGCAGGACTTCGGCAAACTGGTAAAGGATGCTGTCCGCGCGGCGGGCGGCGTGCCGTTCGAGTTCAACACCATCGGCGTGGATGACGGCATTGCGATGGGTCACGCGGGGATGAAGTACTCGCTTCCTTCTCGTGAACTAATTGCTGACTGCGTCGAGACCATGATCGAAGCTCATAGATTCGACGCGATGGTCTGCATCCCGAACTGCGACAAAATAGTCCCTGGCATGTTGCTGGCCGCCATGCGCGTGAATGTGCCGACCATTTTTGTTTCAGGCGGCGCGATGAAAGCGGGCATGACCCCCGACGGCGAGACGATTGACTTGATTTCTGTCTTTGAAGGCGTGGGCGCGTTTTCAGCGGGGAAGATTGATGAGAAGCGATTATCCATTTTGGAAAAATTTGCCTGTCCTTCGTGCGGATCATGCTCTGGCATGTTTACCGCCAACTCCATGAACTGTCTGATGGAAGTGCTCGGTCTCGCTCTGCCGTATAACGGTTCTGCCTTGGCGAAGACACCTGAACGTGAAGATATCGCAAGGCGTGCCGCCGCACAGGTGATGACTCTGATCGAGCGCGACATCAAGCCTCGCGACATTGTCACCGCCGAAGCAATTGATGATGCATTCGCGCTGGACATGGCAATGGGCGGCTCGTCGAA
>CAKKRM010000093.1 GCA_919902735.1 Anaerolineales bacterium
TCTGATACTCTTCGGACGGTGGCAGTTTCATCGGTCCGCAAGGAAGCGAGCGGACATGATACGTCGGCGGGCATGGTCAAATCTGCTGTGGGGATTAATTCACCGTGCGGGTCGCGGGTGGGGTGTCCCAGCGCTTCGGCCATGCGCGCTTCGAAATCTTCCGAGATCACATGCTCGAGTTTGTCGGCTTCGTGATGTACTTCATCCCACGAATAGCCGAGTGTGTTGACGAGGAAAGTTTCGAGCAAACGATGATGACGGATGACTTCAAGCGCGGCTTTTTCCCCATTCTTTGTGAGCGTAGCCCCTTGATGTTTTTTGTAAATTACAAGCGGCGATTTGGCGTTGGCAAGTTTTTGCAACATGCCCGTGACAGAGGCAGGCGCGATGTTAAGCCGCGCAGCCAGATCGTTGGTGCTGGCTGAACCGCCATTTTCATTCAGCTCATAAATGTGTTTGAGATAATCCTGAATGGATTGGGTGATGACTTCTTCCATACGGCTCCTTTTGTGCGCCACAGGATTTGAAAAAGGGTCATGGCGAAATTTCATTATGTATAATAATAAATTTAGTCTTGACTAAATTTATTTTAGCCTAGACTAAATTTTTTGTCAATGGATTCCTGTCGTACAATATTGCCATGTCTCTTTACTCGGAAATTCTCGAACAGCCCGAACGGATTCATTCCCTGCTGGCGTCCCAGGTTTATTTCCGATAACGCCTAATAAAAAGAGCCGTTGAAAAGACAGCTCTTTTTGTCGCGATTTTTTAAGTGTGCAAATCTTGCCATTGGATGGAATTATGTAATAATCCCACCATCAAATCAAACAGGAGATTTTCCATGCGCGTCTGCGTTCTTTCCGATGAAGTGCTTGCAGATTTTGACCCATCCCCTTTTTTACAAGACTATGATTGGGAGATGGTGACCCTGACCGCGCCTGTGATGGATAAGGTGCGCGCGCTGGCCGGGAGCAATAAATTTGACTTGTACCTCAATGTCTGTGAAGGCTATGAGTTTGAAGACGAAGAGGATGATGTGATCGGTTATCAGGGCATGGAAGTGGTGGATGCGCTGGAGAAACTCCAACTTCCCTTCACAGGCGCAGACTCGAATTGCTTTGACCCCACCCGCGAAGAAATGCAAGTCGTAGCGGATGCGAACGGGATCGGCTTTGCGAAGGGGTATCGTGTGAAAAGCACGCAAGAGGCCGAAAAATTGGTGAAGAACCTGCGCTTTCCCATCATGGTTAAACACCCGAAGAGCTATGGCAGTATGGGCATGATCAAGGAATCGCGGGCGGATACTCTCGAGCAGGCGCTCACACAAGTCAGCCGCATTTGTTCCGAGTTCGGCGCCGCGCGCATGGAGGAATTCATCGTCGGCAAGGAGTTCAACGTGCTGGTGGTGGATAACGCTGATGATTTGTCCCAACCGTTTACCTACCCGCCCGCGGAATTGATCTTCCCTCCCAATGAAGAATTCTGGCACACCGACATCAAGTGGAATTATGATGTGCCTTTTGATTTCAAGGAAGTGACCGACCCTGAACTGGCCGCGCGCCTTCAAGATACAGGCAGGCGCATGTTCCTCGCCATAGGCATCTCCGGTTATGGACGCTGCGACATCCGCATGAACGAAAAGGGCGAAATGTTCATTTTGGAGATCAACCCAAACCCCGCTATTATGCTCCATCCCAGGGAATACGGCCCCGCCGATTACATGATCCTGTACGACAAAGATGGGTACAAAGGGTTCTTTGACAGAATATTCCGCGCCGCATTTCTCAGGCACAAAATGAGATCGGAAGTTTAATAACTGACCTTACGCACGGAAGAACTCTTTGCCGAAAATTTTAACGCCAAG
>CAKKRM010000094.1 GCA_919902735.1 Anaerolineales bacterium
GTGAAGGTCTGTTTGAATATTTAAGACCGACATGGATGGATCGTCCACGCCCTGAGTTTGGTCTCGATACGGCGAAAGGCACGCCTACTCGACCACCTTTCGATGGAAAGAAGTGGGGCGAACACGTGCCAACGCTTCCTTCTCAGCCTGGAGTTGCTCGGGCCAATGGACATTCGCTTCCACCGATCGATCGCACGCCGAAGATGTACATCGGCGGCAAACAGGTTCGACCCGATGGTGCGTACACTTCAAGCGTGTTGAGCGCGAAGGGAAAACTGATTGGGCAGGTGGGTGACGGCAACCGCAAGGACATTCGTGATGCAGTTGAAGCCGCTCACAAAGCGCGCACGTCAGGCTGGGCGATGCGTCACGGCTACAACCGTTCGCAAATTTTATATTTCATCGCTGAGAACTTGGATGCGCGCAATGTGGAGTTCGTCAAACGAATCGTGGAGATGACGGGACGCACACAGAAGTCTGCGCAAGCCGAAGTGGATGCGTCCGTTGAAAGATTATTCACCTACGCAGCATGGGCGGACAAATACGGCGGCACGGTGCAAGAGACCACTCTGCGCGGAATTACCGTCGCGGTCAATGAACCGATGGGTGTCATCGGCATTGCCTGCCCCGATGAAATGCCGTTGCTTGGATTCGTTTCGCTCATGGCTCCTGCGATTGCACGCGGCAACAGTGTGGTGATGATCCCCAGTCAGAAACACCCGCTCTCCGCCATGGATTTCTATCAGGTGCTCGACACGTCCGATGTGCCTGGCGGCGTGGTCAACATCGTCACAGGTGACCGTGACCATTTGGTCAAGACGCTTGTCCAACACGAAGATGTGGACTCGGTCTGGTACTTCGGCTCGGCGGAAGGCAGTTACCACGTCGAGAACGAGTCCGCTGCGAATATGAAGCGCACATGGACAGGCTACGGTCTGCCCCGAGATTGGATGTCCCGCGAGCAGGGCGAAGGTCACGAGTTCCTGCACGAGGCGACGCAGGTTAAGAATATCTGGGTGCCGACGGGGGAGTGAGAGGGTATAATTTCATTCATTAACGAGGTGAGCCATGACCAATATGGAACAAACCATTCTGCTTGAAATTTCCACACTGCCAGAGAGACGTTTGGCGGATGTTTTGGCGTTTGTCCGTTACTTGAAATTGAGCATACCCACTGAAGAAAAAGACTTGGAAGAACGTTTTGATAAAGTCTTGAAGTCTATCCGCGCGCGCGCAGAAGAAATGAACATCACAGACGAAGACATTGAAGCGGAAATCCGCGCCGTGCGGGAAGGTAAATAATGCGGGTTGTTCTCGATACCAACATTTTTATCTCTTCCATTTTAGGCGGAAGGTTGAAAATCATTGTTGACGAGTGGAAAGCGGGGAAATTCAAATTAATTGTGTCGGAAGCGATTGCCCGCGAATACCTTGACGTGATCAACCGCCCCAAATTCAAAATCCCTCAAATCGAAATCGTGACAGCGACCGAGTATCTTTTACAAAACGCAGAGTTTGTGACGCCCGAAGAGAAAATTGTCGTGATCGTCGCCGACTCCACAGACAACAAATTTCTCGAAGCGGCGGTTGCGGGAAAGGTGAATTACATCGTCAGTGGGGACGGACACTTGCTCGATCTCGGCTCTTTCAGGGACATCCCAATTATCACAGCAAGAGATTTCATTGATTTGTTGAATTCGTAATTTTCACCCCGCGATTGGATGTCCCGCGAGCAGGGCGAAGGTCACGAGTTCTTGCACGAGGCGACTGAGGTCAAGAATATCTGGGTGCCGACGGGGGAGTGACCCCCTCCGCCGCTATCGCGGCACCTCCCCCAAATGCGACGGTGATTCTGTCGAATTTGGAGGAGGGAAGTGTGATGTAAACTGGATTAGAAAGTGAGGCACAATGATCGAGCTTCGAGATTTGCAGGCAAAATTCATTACCGATAAAAACGGCAAAAAGACAGCCGCTATTCTTCCAATTGAAGTATTTGAAGAACTGTTGGAGGATTTGGAAGACCTTGCCGTTTTAGCGGAACGCCGCGATGAGCCAACGATTTCACACGAAGAAGTAATGGAAAGATTGAAACGCGATGGCTTCCTACCAAATTGAGTGGAAGAACTCTGCGTACAAGGAATTACAAAAACTGCCGCGCCCGATGATTGCAAAAGTCGTCGCGGCAGTTTCGGATTTAGCCAACGGCCCATTTCCGCACGGAGTCAAAAAGCTGGTCGGTTCGGAATTCAGTTATCGCATTCGCATTGGGGATTATCGCGTTGTATACGAAGTCTTTGAAAATAGATTGATTATCGAAATTGTGCGGGTACGCCATCGTAAGGATGTTTATCGATAGAACGCGAGCAGGGCGAAGGTCACGAGTTCTTGCACGAGTCCACTCAGGTCAAGAATATCTGGGTGCCGACGGGGGAGTAGCGGATTCGTACATAATCGCCCCGCACGAACCTCGAGGAGAAACATGGATAATTTAGAGATACTACAAGAACTAACACAAGCATTCAATGATCATGATTTGAATCGGATCATGTCTTTCTTCGATGATGATTGTTCGCTGGATATGCCCAAAGGGTCTGAACCATGGGGCACAAGGTACATGGGCAAAGAAGAAGTTCGAAGGGGTCTGGCTACAAGATTCGAGACTGTCCCCGATGTGCATTACGGGGAAGACCGCCATTGGGTTTCAGGCAATATGGGTGTTTCCGAATGGTTGTTGACAGGCACTCTACCATCTGGCAAGCACATCAAAGTTCGAGGCTGTGATCACTACGAATTCCGCGATGGAAAAGTAATTCGCAAAGATTCGTACTGGAAGATCATTGAATAATCCTTGGGAGGGATGGGGCAGAATATCTGGGTGCCGACGGGGGAGTAGGGAAGAGCAGATAATTCGATATTAGATGAGTAGACCTCCGAGATCAGTCTCGGAGGTCTTTTGGTAAAGTTGTGCGCCATGTTTCCAAAATGTTAAGGACATCCTAAATTCTCGCTTTCAATGCTATATGATAATTCCTTCTTTACTCTAAATGGCACCATCATGACTGTGGCATTGTCGGTGACTTCAGCCTCTCCATAATCCCAAATCTCTTGCCATGTAATCGTGTATTTTACATTTGTGTTAGGCTCTGCCGCTAACTCAGTATCTAATGTGCGAGTGTCCACTTGTCCTTGTTTAAAGTTGTACTGGTTTTCAAGTTCTGCACTAACACTTGCCCAAATTGGAACTGAAAAATCAACGCCAATTTTTACCCCAACTCCCGCGTTAAACTCGTGAATAAAAGTCTGCGTGCGAGAGTATCCTTGCGTTACTTTTGAATTTCCTCCACAATTGTTTATTGCTATTGGGATCGTCATTGCGCCAAGATCACTTGATTCTGACCCCGAAATATTAATATCATTGACTTGAACTTCTGAGTTTAGTGACACAGCAGTGCTATTATTTGTAGCGGGAGCTTTTACCACAATAGAGCCGTCTGATTGAAGATTTGCAGAACCTGGTTGTAATAACTCTGGAGGCAAGGTTGAAATATCACCGTCAATTACTTTGATAACATACTCAATATTTTTTGATGGAATTGATATGCTCTGGGCGGAACCCTCTTCGAATTCACCGAACCAATGAAAGATACCGCCGAATTCGTCTGTTTCGAATTTTGTTCCACTTTCGTTCAATTGTTCTACGGTAAGTTGATATGTGTTTGGGATTGCAATAGAAAATGCCCCGTCTACAACGCCTTCAGTTTTAGTTGTACCTGTTTTGGTTGTATCACGCCCAATTTCTACGTTTTTAAAGAATACCAATACCAATCGATTATTTGGCCATTCTCCAGTTTGGCTATTGACAACTTTGCCTGTAAAGGTCATCTGGGAAACTGCTGATACCATACAAGCCAACCCAACTAGAAGAATAAACAAAGAAATTAACCCTAATAATTGTACTGGTCTTGTTTTTGTATCGAATATGTAGAGTGGTGTTTGTTTGTTGATAACCATGACTTACCTCCTGGTTTAAAAAAATTGCATCCATCACATTGTCGGGAGAACTTTTTCTATTCTACACCCAATCTTGTTCTCACTATAATCATATTATGAAAGTGCTTCTCAACCTTGGCAGACCTGAACATCTTATTATTCTCCGTCATCTCGATAGAGTACCGTGTGCGGAGGGTGCGTCGCACCTGACTTAATGAGATGAGTCTTGTCGAGAGGATTCGTCCACTTAAGAAGATTCGTCTGTCAGTTTGGTGCGACGCACTCAAGAGCGGGCGCTACTTCGCCACAATCTCAACCCCGCTCAATTTGAAATCTATTCCTGCTCGGAGCGTATTCTGAATTTCGGCGAGCGTGTCCGTATGCTCCGTCAACACGTGGGTTTGAAAAAAAAGTCCCTGAAATGTGTTTTCAGAGACTTCCATTTAGATTTCCGTAATTTCCTGCACGTGTTCATCCTCGTATTTTTCGATCAACAAGCCGAGGATTTCCATCAAAGAGGCAAGGGGATGATTTTCATCTTCGCCAACGGCGTCAATCAGGTCATCCAGCAACTGGACAGACTTTTGATATTCTGCTTCATTGTGCGGATAATACAAAAACTCCGAGACCACTGTCCAGTGCGGAGCGGCTTTTTGGAATTTAGTGTCTAACATAACTTACTCCTTCCACTTTCCTTCGTCATATTCTCGGTGGGTTAAAACGGCACGGATATAAAGGATTCTTCGATTGTAATGAATGGCAGCGATCAAACGAACTTTGTTGCCACCAATATTGAAAACGGTCAGTCCGCCAACTTGATCTGCGCTTGGGAATGTCTCTCTCAATTCGATGAACGACTTAAAATCTTTTGACTTTACATGCTTATACCAATGTTGCAATGCAGGTTTGGCGTCTGGGTGCTTCTCTGCGAATTCGTTGAGGCGCTTACGGGTGATGATGTGCATGGTCGTTTAGGCAAAGTATAGCATGGAATTAAACCACTATTACGCTCCCACAATCTCAACCCCGCTCAATTTGACATCCGTCCCTGCTCGGAGTGTATTCTGAATTTCGG
>CAKKRM010000095.1 GCA_919902735.1 Anaerolineales bacterium
TTCGCTATCGCTCAGGGCGACATGACCCTAAAACACGCAAAACTGCGTAAGGTGATTTACTAATTTATCAAGGAGAATATTTTATGCCGCACCTCGTTCGAGATTGGATGTCCAGCCCTGTCGTTGTAGTTGACCCCGATTCAAGCGTCTCGTATGCCATGACGTTGATGCGCCGCCGCAATATCCACAGCGTGGTTGTGGATGTGAGCGAGCAAAACCCGTCCTACGGCATTGTCACCACAACCGATGTCCGCGACAAAATTGTCGCCGAAGGGCGCAACCCTGCCGAAACCACCGTGCGCGAGATCATGTCTGGCCCGATTGTCACTGGCCGCGCCGAATGGACCTTGATGGAATGCTCGCAGGTCATGCAGAAAAGAAAAATCCACCACCTGCCGATTGCAGATGAAGGCGGCTCATTGATCGGCCTGATCTCTGCGACGGATATTTTTATGTCGGTCGAAGAACAGGGTTGGGAAGAGGAAAAATAGCAAATCATCATTTGATGTAAAATTGACCCATGCCAAAGCAGAAATATTACGTAGTTTGGAAGGGCCGCAAGACCGGCATCTTCACAACCTGGCTGGAGTGTGAAAAGCAGGTGAAGGGATTCATTGGCGCACAATACAAGGCTTTCGATAACGAAGTCAATGCCGAAGCCGCGTACCTTGCGCATTACGATGATTACAAAGGCAAATCAGCCACCAGCGGAAATTGGAAATCAGCGAGCATTCAGCCCCTGCTCCCATCCATGTGCGTGGATGCCGCCTGCAGCGGCGCGCCCGGTAAATTGGAATATTGCGCCGTAAATACTGAAACAGGTGAAGAGATATTCCGCGCAGGCCCGTACGCTGAGGGGACCAATAACGTGGGGGAGTTTCTGGCAATTGTTCGTGCGCTCACATGGCAGGCAAAGCATAATATGCATGTGCCGATCTACTCGGATTCAGAAAATGCGATCTTGTGGGTGAATACGGGCGTGTGCAAGACAAAGCTTAAACATACGGCCAGAAATGCAGTTTTATTTGCCATCATCCACAGCGCCGAGAACTGGCTTGCAGAAAATGAATTACCCGAAGACAAGCTCATTAAATGGGATACCAGCCTGTGGGGTGAAAACCCCGCGGATTTTGGGCGCAAGTGAGATGATGAAAACTTTAGGCTGGTCTTGGTCGCTGGGACGTTTGCGCCGCGTGGATATTCGCTTTCATTTTTCCGTCCTGTTCAGCGTCCCAATCGCCTATTATCTATTTAAACCAGTGGATACCCGCGGAACGGTTGAAGCGCTGCTGTGGGTGGGCGGGTTTCTGCTTTTTATTTTCCTGCATGAACTGGGACACACCTTTGCCGCGCAGATCGTAGGCGTGGAAGTGAAGAGCGTTTTCGTCTGGCTGTTGGGCGGGTTGACCAACCTTGCCTACAAGCCAGAAAAGCCCGCCCATAATTTGTTCATTGCCGCGGCGGGGCCGCTTGTGAACATGGTTCTGGCCTTCCTTTGTGTTGCGGCATATATCCTGCTCTATATTTTTTTCCTGCCTTTATCCAGCAATGTAAGCCTCTTCCTTTGGGTGCAAACCTTCGCCAATTTATTCTTCTCCCTCGCCTTGTTGAATGTGATCCTGATCGGCTTCAACCTGCTGCCCGTCTATCCGCTGGACGGGGGCAACATCCTTCATGCCGTCATGGAAATGTTTTTCGGAAAACCCAATGCAGATTGGATCACGCTGGTTGTCAGCATCCCCTTCCTTTTTATTCTGATTATCTTCGGAATTGCCACCCGCGATTATATTCTGCTTGGCTTTTGCGTCATCATCGCGCTGGCAGTCAGCTCATTGAATCGTTCCCTGTTGCGCAGGATCAACCTGGGCGTGAATTATCTGTTCAAACGCGCGGGGTATTATTACATGCTGGGCGATTACGAACGCGCCGCGCAGCATTACACCCGCGAAATTGAAAAGCAATCTGCCCATCTCATCAATCAGTATCTTGCCCGCGCCAGTTGTTACCTGTTGATGGCCCAAAAAGAGCGAGCCATCGCCGATATCGAACGCGCTTTGAAAATGCAGCCCAACCACGCCTTTGCCATACAATTGCGCGGCGAAGTTCACGCATTGGAAAAAAATTACGATGCCGCCCTGGAGTTGTTCGCCCGCGCCCAAAATATCAATCCGCATTGGGCAATCCCATATTTTGACCGCGCTTCGATCCTGCTCGACCGCAGTGAGTTTCAACCCGCACTCGAAGAATTAAACAAAGCCATTTCCCTGCAGGGGCGGATGCCGCTTTTCTACCTCGTGCGCTCGCTCGCGCATTTCAGGCTTGGCAATCTCGAGTCCGCGCGCAAAGACCAGGACCTCGCGGTGCAGTTCTCGCCGACGGATACGCTGGTGATGGCGGATATCAACCTCATGCTTTATGAAAACAACCTGGATTGGGCGCAGGATTTTTACGCCCGCATCCTTGCAAAAAATCCACGCGATGTACTTGCGCTTCATGGCCGCGCCGACGCCTGCCGCGTGAACAATGAGCATGAACTAGCTGTGGGCTATTACACCCGCGCAATTGAGATCAATCCGCGTGAGGCGCGTTTGTATCTGGGGCGCGGCAAATCCTATTTGCAAATTAATGAACCTGAAAAGGCAAAGGCTGATTTTGAAAAAGCGCCTACCGTGACGGATAAGTTACACTTGAAACGACAGGTGGATGAGCTATTAAAAAGTAGGTCGGGCTTCTAGTACCCGACATTTTCAGTCTGCCCAAAAGGAGACCCTATGAAAACCGCATTACTGGTAATCGACATTCAAAAAGACTATTTCCCCGGCGGCAAAATGGAATTGGTTAATCCGCTCGAAGCCGCGAAAAAAGCGTACATGCTGCTTCAATGCTTCCGCGAGCACGGCGGGCGTCACATCCACATTCAACATATTGCGCTCAAACCCGATGCGCCTTTTTTTGTAAAAGGCTCCACTGGCTCAGATATCCATGATTCCGCCGCGCATTTTGAAGGCGAACCGATCGTTTACAAACATTATCCCAACTCGTTCCGTGAGACAACTCTGCTTGATATGTTGAAGGATTGGGGCATTGAACGGGTTGTCATTACAGGCATGATGACCCACATGTGTGTGGATGCCACCGCCCGCGCCGCCGCTGATTTTGGCTTTCAAGTGTGGGTTGCAGAAGATGCCTGCGCCACGCGTGACCTCAAATATGGCGAGACAACCATCTCCGCAGAGCACGTCCACAAGGCGTTTTTGGCGGCGTTGAAATCCTACGGGCAGGTGATGCCGTCGGAGCAGGTTATTGCGCAATTGGCGGCAGAGCAGGCAAAGGCCGATTGAGCCGATTAAACAGAATCAGTACTTCACGAAAATGTTTCGGAGTAGCGGCTTCAGTCACTTATTAGCCGAACGACAGGGCGCAAAGAAAAATAAAATTTTGGCGCAAAAATGCAACTTTTGCCCCAAGAGCGCGAAAAAGCGAGATTCTTTATTAAAATCTTTGCGCCTTCGCGTTAGATGTTCCGAATCATGGTTTAAGTACTATTTCTCGAATCCATCACGTCCCCAGCCATAGACCCGCCATCTTGGCCAGCCCGGCTGACGCTCCCTGCCTGGCGGTGCAGGGCGGCAATGACTCAAGGAACAAACGCCCGTATTGCTTTGTCAGCACGCGCCTGTCCAAAATGACGACGATGCCGCGGTCTGAGGCGGTGCGGATGAGGCGGCCAAATCCCTGGCGGAATTTCAAAATGGATTCAGGCAGGTAATATTCGTGGAATGAATCTTCGTACAGTTCAGAACGCGCCGCGATGATGGGGTCGGACGGTACGCCGAAGGGGAGCTTGGTGATCACAACCACCGAAAGCGAATCGCCGGGCACATCCACGCCTTCCCAGAAGGAGCGTGTGCCGAGCAATACCGCCCGTTCTGTGGATTTGAAAGACTCCAACAACGCATTTGGCGACGCGCCCTCACCCTGCTCATACACAAAAATATCTTCGCGCGCCAGCGGCCCCGTGATGGCTTGAGCCGTTTTCTTCAGCGCCGCATAGGATGTGAACAGCACAAGCATTCGTCCGCCCGTGGCTTTGGCGGTGGCAATCAGGGTTTTGTCCATCATTTGTTGATAGCCATGAGCGTTTGGTTCAGGCATGTCATTGGCTACATAAAGCAAGGTGCTTGATTCGTAATCGAAAGGTGAGCCGAGCGAGACCGTATTCACATCCTCCGCGGAGAGCGTATTGCGAATATATTGGAATTCGCCATGTGTGGTCATCGTGGCAGAGGCCATAATAACGCTGGCTTTTTCATACCAGAGATGTTTTTGAACAAGCGGCCCAACCCGCAATGGCGCGGCATTCAGTGACAATCTTTCGCCGCGCGGGTTTACTTCCACCCAGTAGATCAATTCGTTGGAGGGTTTGTGCATCAGGCCTGAGGCAGCCGCTTCCGCTTCGGTCATGCGGCGGATGATGCTGCTCATGTTTCCCATGATGTCTTCCACACTGTCATGCCCTTCGGCTACCAACTCGCCAAGGGCTTTGTATAACTCTTCAAGTGATTTGACCAGCAAAGCCAGCGTCTCGCCAGTCTGCCCCCACATTGACTCTACATCGTCCCAGCCGGGCAGGGTGCGCGTTGCAGGTTGGATCCGCATTTGCCATGAGTAATTGCTTTGCGGTTGTCCCTCGCGTTGGATGGCAATGAAATCGCTGAGCACATTGAAGAATTGTTTTGCAAGCTGTTCCACGCGGAACGCCTGGTCTGTGGCGTGTTTGATTCGTTGCTGAAGCAGGCCAAAGTCTGATGGGCGCAGCGATTGAAGCAGGTCTGTCAGAATGCGGCCAAGCACCCCAGCGGACGATCCGCCGAGTTCCTTCATCATGCGTTCAATATCATTTTGCGTCAAGCGGAAGGATAACGCGCCCGTTATGGCAGATTCCATGTGATGCGCTTCATCCACAATGACGTAATCATATTCTGGCAGCACCTTGCTGCCTGACGCAACGTCAGAAAGCAAGAGCGCGTGATTGACAACGAGTATGTGTGAATTTTGCGCGGCTTGTTTTGCGCGTTGGAATGGGCAGACCCCGCCCATGCGTCCCATGCAGGTTTCAGTGGTGCAGTTGTCATCCTCGGCAGAAAGGCGCATCCACGCATCCCGCTCGGTTGGGCCGGTGAGGTTGATTTCGTTTCTATCGCCGCTGGTGTTTTCCAGCATCCACACAATAATTTTTGCGAGCACGCGCATCTCAGTTGAATCTTTGGGGCCATGCGAGCGCATAAAATCCAGCCTGCGTGGGCAAAGATAATTACTGCGGCCTTTCATGACCGCCGCGCGCAAATCAAGATTAAGCGCGGACTTCAAACTGGGTAAATCTTTCTTGATTAATTGATCCTGCAAGTTGATTGTATTAGTGGATACGACCACGCGGGTGTTGTTTTGAATTGCGAAGTACGCCGCTGGCACAAGATACGCAAAGGATTTACCCACACCGGTTCCCGCTTCGACGATGAGATGGTTGCCGGTTGAAAGGGCATTCGCCACCGCCTTGAGCATTTCCACCTGCTCCGGACGATGCTCGTAAGATTCAAAATATTGTGAGAATGGCCCGCCATATTCCAAAACGGAGGCGATCTCTTCGGGGTCGATAGGTGTGGGTTCTTCGGTCTTCTGTATCGGCGTGGATGATTCTTTTTTGGCTGAATCAAATAGCGGCCCGGAAAAAGAGGCGGTTTTGACTCGCTTGGCTTGCGTCCCCTGTTTGGCGCGAATCTGCAAGGCTTGTTGAAAGACCCAGGCCGCGTCCCAATCCACAAAATCACCAAGCTGTACGATTTCCGTCAGCGTTTCCACAGGCAGTTCGCAGGCCATGTCAAAGAGACGCACGTACGCGGCTTGCGTGACGCGGGCATCGTCGAGAGCGCGGTGGGTGGCTGGCAGCGGAATGTTAAGCTGTTGCCCAAGCGAGCCAAGGTTGTAGCGGCTTGCGGTTGGCATCAATACGGATGCGAGTTCGTAGGTATCCAAAGTTTGTTGATATTCGAACAAACCTGATTTGCGAAGAAAGCCAATATCGAATTTGACATTGTGGCCGAGAATTGGCGCATCCCCGACAAAGGCAGTGAGTTCATGCGCAATATCGCGCAGGCGCGGGGCCTGACGCACCATGGCATCGTCAATGCCTGTCAACCCGGTGATGAAATCGGGGATATGCTTGCCAGGGTTGACGAGCGTGGAGAATTCATCTTCTACGCGGCGGCCATTAAATTTAACAGCGGCAATTTCAATAATGGCCTCGCGATTTTCATCGAGGCCAGTGGTTTCGATATCCAGGGAGACAATGATGGTCATGTTAGAACAAGTGTACCATAGTTGATATGTATTGATTCTGCGGCTGCGGCTATGATTTTTGGTTAAACGCAATCACTATTTTGATTATTGGCCGCTGCTTTTGAAATGTTACAAATTCAGTGAATCACAAATTGATCGGAATGCAGACTTTAGTCTGCGGTTTTGCGGGGGCAAAGCGGGCTGAAGTCCGCGCTCCGGAGCGAATTCGTGATTTACTGAAATTTATTCCTTCGGCAACACGCCGCCGATTTCCGCGATTTGTAAACTGGAAAGGGCTCGGTTTTTTGAACCCTGTCGCATGAATTCCTTGACCTGCTTCAACTTCATGGCAGGGATGGGCGAATCGCCCGCATCCAACTCGATCTCATCATGGGTGAAAACCAAAATGGACCTGATCTCAGGGATGTGCGACTCCCCCAAGTTCTTCTTGAGGAATTTTCCCAATTGGTACACTTCATTCTCTGCATCGATATCCGGGCGGCCAATGCCTTCCTGGCCGAAGATGCGCAAGTACCCTTGCAGAAAGCCGCCGCCGCTTACCTTCCAGCGATTCTTTTCAAAATAAACCTTCCCACGCTGATGATAAGGCAACAGCGCCCAGACGCCAGAGGGGCCAACCAGTAAATGGGAGACAGGTGAAGCGTAGTGATACAGGGAGAATTCGCTGTGCAGGCCTTTTAGCCCGCTGTCAAATTTTTCATCGGGGCGGGGAGACCGTCCCCAGCGGCTGCCCATATACATGCCAACTTGAGTCATAATAAAACCGATCAATAAGCAGACGAGGGAATATGTGAAATACTCCGGTTTGTTAAATGAAAGGTACATTCCCCCGCCAAGCACAACCAGCGCGCCAATGCTCATCCATTGCCCGATCATGCCGTTTCGTTTAATAAGTTTTTCGTTCTTGATGATTTTCATGTTAATTCTTTGCCTCTTGTTGCATAAATTACTTCACTTGTTAGAAGGATTTTTCGTAAAAACACAATTCTGGTTTGGATATTTGGCTCATGTGTAGACTCTGTGCAATAGATCAAAACCTTTTTTCGCATCATTCGCCTCATTCGGAAAATTCGCGTTAAGTTTTTTGCTCTTTGAAAGCGCCGAGCATTCAGACTGCACACTCTTTACACATGAGCCAGATATTTATACGGCGCTCCGTAAACTCTCTTCGATTGCAGATTTCATGGCATCCAACACTTTCACATCCACGGCATGTTTCGCCACGCGGACAGCGTTCTTGATGGCGATAGCGCCCGAGCGGCCATGGCCAATAAATACAAGGCCATTAACTCCCAACATCGGCGCGGCGCCCTGCTCGCTGGGGTCGAGCAGTTTTTTGATCTCGCCCAGCGCGGGTTTCACAAGCAGGCCGCCGATCTTCGTAAGAATGCCCCCATTTTTGATGATCTCGCGCATCTTATCTGTGATCAATTTGGCGACTGCCTCCGATGATTTGAGCATCACATTGCCTGTGAAGCCGTCCGTCACCGCAACATCCACTTTGCCGCCGATCACTTCCTTGCCTTCCACATTTCCAAAATAATTCAGCTTTGACGATTTGAACAAAGGCGTTGCGGCTTTCACTAACTCATTTCCTTTGCCTTCCTCTTCGCCATTGGAGATCAACCCGACTTTAGGATTTATAACCCCGCGCACTTTTTCAGCGTAAATACTCCCTAGTATGCCAAACTGTAATAGATTTTCAGGTTTGCAGTCTGGGTTTGCGCCAATGTCGAGCACAACGCATGAACCAGTGGCGGTGGGGAAGATCGGCGCAAGGGCAGGGCGGTCTACACCACGGATGCGCCCCAGTCTGAACAAAGCGGTCACCATGCCCGCGCCTGTGTTGCCTGCGCTTACAAAGGCATCGGCTTCGCCATTCTTGACAAGGTCAATGCCAACCGCCATTGAATTTCTCGCGTCTTTTGCGCGCGCCCTCAACACCAGGTTTTCACCTTTATCTTCCATTGTCAGTATTTCTGGCGCATGGACAACGCGTATTTTCAACCCATCCGTGTTTTGAGAATCAAGCGCTGGTTTGATCAATGCTTCATCGCCGACTAAAATGATCTCCACCCCATGTTCACGCGCGGCCATCACCGCGCCTTCCACATCGGGTGTTGGGTAATTATCACTTCCCATTGCATCTACAACGATTCGAGCCATACGATTTCTCCTGTGATTTGTGTGCTTGACAAGAAAAGCAAGCCGATTATAATACGCCCTGCTTGCGCTGGTGCTGGAATTGGCAGACAGGCACGCTTGAGGTGCGTGTGCCGTAAGGCGTGGAGGTTCAAGTCCTCTCCAGCGCACAAGCAATGAAAATCCCCGATCTCTTTCGGGGATTTTTCTTATTACGGAGTCCGAAGTCTCCGACTTCGGTGCAAAATCGGGAGATTTTGCACTCAGGCAGATGTTAGATTATCAAGCTGCAACAGGTGACCGCGCCCTCGGCTTTTGCGAGTTCATCAACAGATACAGCTTGAATTTTGTAACCACGCGCTTCAAGTTTTGTGCGTGTTTTCGGAAATGATGTTGGGTAAATGATTTGACCATTCACAGGCAAACAATTCGCCGCGAAAGGTTCGGATGAGTCAACCACGATCCAATCAAAATCTTTGAAGTGGAAGTTGTCCACCCATTTCGGGTTGATGAGCAAAGTTTTTTCATCCACTTTTGTTACAGCCGTTTTGAGATGTAAACAGTCGTGCATTTCCACGCCCGTCACTTTGTAACCGTAGTTATCGAGTAACTCTTGTAACTGACGAATGGCCGCATCATTACTGCGCGTTGAAATGCCAACATAGATATTTTTTCCAAGCACGAGCACATCGCCGCCGTCCACGGTGGCGGGGGCGGTGATGTGTACCAGCGGGCGGTAGGGGGATAATGCCTGGATGATGGATTCTGTTTCAGGTTTGCGCGAATCAGCCCCAGGTCGGGTGATGACCGCGACTTCATCCAGAATAAAAGCGGTATCTTCCACGAAAACAGAGTCGGGTAAATCTGTTTCGGCAGGCAGTTCAACGATCTGACATCCAAGTGTTGCGAGTGATTTTATATATTCGTGATGTTGGGCGCGGGCGATATCGAGATCGATGGGTGTGCGGTCTATGTGGGTGATTTCGCATTCGTTGAAGCGGGAACTGACTTCGCGGGTAATGGCAATGACCATTAGTTTCCGCCCGTCCTGTATCGGACGATGAGGGCTTCGGTGCGCGGGTCTTTGGGGGCGTTGAAGATCTGCTCTGGTTTGCCGTCTTCGATCAATTCGCCGTCTGCCATGACAAGGACGCGGTCTGCCACTTCGCGGGCAAATCCCATTTCGTGTGTGACGACGATCATGGTCATTCCGTCCATTGCGAGCTTTTTCATCACGTTCAACACTTCGCCGATGAGTTCGGGGTCGAGCGCGGATGTGGGTTCGTCGAAGAGCATGACCCTGGGTTCCATGGCGAGAGCGCGCGCGATGGCGACGCGTTGTTTTTGGCCGCCTGAAATTCGGCTTGGGTATTCATCCTTCTTGAAAAGCATTCCCACGCGGTCGAGATTCATTTCTGCGATTTCGAGCGCGCGAGCAGGGTTCATGCCCTTGACGATGATGGGAGGGCGCATGACATTTTCGAGCACAGTGTAATGAGGAAAGAGATTGAACTCCTGAAATACCATGCCAGTCAGAAGGCGCGCCTGGTGGACAAGCCCCTGGTGGGCCTTACCCTTGCCACCTGCTGGAATCTTGAGATCGCCAATTTCGATCTCTCCTTCCGAGGGTTCCTCGAGAAAATTGATGCATCGCAACATTGTGCTTTTTCCCGATCCGCTTCGCCCGATTACGCAAATCACCTCGCGCTCGTGGATATCCAGATTAATTCCTTTCAACACATGCAGGCGGTTGAAAGACTTATGAAGGTTTGTGAGTTTGATGATTGGAGTTTGCATAGGATTTGGTTAGCGGTGTGCCGAAAGCCTGGTTTCAAGAGAGCGAACCAGCCGCGACAGCAGGATGGTCATGGAGAGATAGATGAATGCGAGAATGCTGTAAGACTGGAAAAACAAAAAGGTGCTGGCGGCATATAACTTGGTGATCTGGGTAATGTCTTCGACGCCGAGCACGGAAACCAGCGATGAATCCTTGAGCATGGCGACAAAATCATTACCGAGCGCGGGCAGAACCCGGCGAATGGCTTGCGGCAGGATGATGTAGCGCATGGCCTGAAAATAACTCATACCGATTGCCCGCGCCGCTTCCATCTGTCCCTTTTCGATGGATTGGATGCCGGCTCTAAAAATCTCGGACTCGAACGCGCCATACGCGATGGCCAGCCCCAGAATCACGCGCAACTCATTGGGAAAGTCGCGGGTCCGAACGCCGAGCATTTCGGCGACGATCGGCACGGCAACGAAGGCGATATACATCAACAAGACCAGGATGGGCACGCCTCGCACCACCTCCACGTAGAACGACGCCACGTTGAGGATTACCTTGTTGCTGGAGACGCGCGCAAACCCGACGATGAGACCAATGAGAACCGCTGCAAAATATGCCGTCAGCGTAACGCGGATGGTGACCCCGATTCCGGCGGCAATGGCGCCGAAAATAACGGACATGCGCTGATTGGTGGTGATTTGGAGTACGATGAACAGCGCAATCAGAATGGCGACGATCAACCACCAGGGCCATTCAGCCATACGCTCGAGGGAGGGCGCAATACGCGACTGGCGCGATGTATTGGGTGTGTCGGATTGTTCAGTGGGCATGGAAAATTGTCTCGGCAGAAAAGTGGGTAGAAGGGAAGAGACCTGTCCAAGATTATTAGACTTTATCGGTAATTAGAAAAAACGTCCCGAAGGTTGTCGTCAAACGCTCAAATTACTCGAAATAAACCTTCGGGACGGTGTCTGTATGTTATTTCCGATAATGTCTATTATCTCGGCAGGTCTCGGTTTTCTGATTATTTATTCAGCGAGAAACCACTTGGCATAGATTGTGTCGAGAGTGCCATCGGCTTTCATTTCAGCGAGGACGAGGTTGATCGGCTCGAGCAGGTCGCTGCCTTTGGGGAAGACGAAGCCCAGTTCTTCGCTGGTAAGTTCGTCGCCGACAAGTTTGAGTTTGTCGGGGTTTGCGCCGATGTAGCCTTCGCCAGCGACGTTGTCCATCACGGTGGCGTCGATGTCGCCGTTGATCAGCGCCTGGACGATCAGACCGTACTGGTCAAATGCGACGATGTTATCTTCGCCAAACAGTTCGACTGCCAGATCGTAGTTCGTCGTGCCGGGCTGTGCGCCCACTTTGAAGTCACCCAGCGCTTTCAATTCATCGGGGCTGGTGAAGCGGCTTTCATTCGCTTGCACGAGCAGTTGCTGGGCGAGTTTGATGTAGGGCGTGGAGAAATCAACTTTCT
>CAKKRM010000096.1 GCA_919902735.1 Anaerolineales bacterium
TGACATCGGGATGGCAACGCTGGCATTTGACAATCAGATTATCGCGCAAGGCAATACCTGTCTGCGCATTATCCACTTTGGAGATGTTATGTACGCCGTGACAATCGGTGCAAACCGGTTTGTTGGTGGGTTGCCCGGGAAATTCTTCTTCAAACAGTTTTACGGTTGTGCCGTGGAAATCTGCCACATAGGAATTGAGCACGTTGGTGGAGATTCCGTACTTGTCCATAATGGTTGAATCGGTATGGCATTTGGCGCAAAGGAAGGGCGTGCTGTTGCGGAAGGTGACGGCAGTTGGGTCCTGGATGTTATGTACGCCGTGACAATCGATACAGGTTGGCACGTCAGTATTGTTTTCTTCGGCGAGGGCATTGCCATGCACGCTATTCTTATATGCGTCGTAGATCGTGCTGTGACAACTGGCGCAAGTTTCAGGGATGTGCAAACGTGCGGTGATTAAAATCTCACCGGTTTCTTTATTAGTGATGCGCGTCTGTTCGTGAGGGTTGTGACAATCAGAACAGACTGCCGCATTGGTATTTCCACCCGCCAACGCGCGTTGATGGACACTATCCAACACCTTATTATATTGTTCAGCATGACATTGCTGGCAGGTTGTATAGTAGGTCGTTGCAATCTCACGCGTGCTGGATGCTTTCAGATCGTCATGCGGGAAGGAGATAAAATCGGCGTGGCAGGTTGTACAGGCGATCTGGTTCTCGCCGCCATGAACGGATTTATTGAATTTATCCTCGTCTATCGTTAATAAGAGTTTCTCGCCATTAGGCAGCAATGTGGTGAGTTTAGGCCTGCCATGACAGGCGAAACAGTCGCTATTATCCATTTGTGAGGCCGGCGCATTAACCGGGTTGGCATTCGGTGCGGCGAAGGCCGCTTTGAACGTGGATCCAGCTATGACCAGCGCAACCAGTGCAATTCCCATAAGAAATGGAAAGATATGCTTTAATTTTGGTCTTCTCATTACATTCTCCGAAGCAAAATATTTCTCCAAAAGAGGTTGTGGTTATGGGGCGTTTACCCTAATTCTACTAGTCTTATCCTAATATCAATAGGCTGAATATCACTGATTTCATATGACTTGTGAAGAGAATTTCTCCTATTGATGTTCACATAAATTCTATCGCCCTGAGTGTAGCGAACGGCCATCATCACGAAAATTCGGGGCCATTCGGTCACAAGAGCGCGCCCCTGAGACGGCGCATTTTAATGGTTTTGATGAAACTCAATAATTTTTCTTTTACCCCCTGTTAGCGCAACTTAAAAGCGAGTATGCGTGACCACATTCCAACCCAGATATCTGCTTGAGCCATGCGGACGCTGGGTATCTTTATTCATAAGGCAGTCTCCTGGTGTGTTTTGTTTGGCAACCAAAACATAACCTATCCTGAAGTTCAGGATAGGTTATGTTTTGGTATTACTAGCGTTTTCTATGATGCGTACCTTACTTTAGCGCGTTCAGTGTTTCGTTGTGAATTACGGAGTGTACGCCTTCATTGTTTCCAGGGCTGACTCAAGAAGCGCCTTGGCATAGGCTGGGTTATGGACGCCCATGCTCTGATCGTAGGTTACTAATTTATAGTTCCACATCGCGTTGGCGACGGCTTCGGGAACTGTCAAGGGAGCATCTACGGAGGGATTACTCCATTTATCGGTCGCCGGGTCATAAATACCCCATAGAGAGCTCGGGTTCGCCACCTCATCCGGGTTCATCAGTTTCTTTTCGACGAAGAGAGTATGAAGTTCTTCGAGCATTGCTGTAATCTCGGTCTGCACGCCGTTCACATCAAAGTCTGTAACATCAGCATGGCAATCCTGGCAGCGCGCCACTGTGGGCAGGTAGGTGTGATTTCTCTCATCGCCCATGTGGCATCCCACACAAGTGTTCGGCACCTGCTCATAATGCTTGCTTGGGCTGCCACTCACTTCGCCCAATCCGCCTTCGCCGACCAGCATCTGGGCTTCAGTACCGTAATGGGTACCAAACCGGCTGGATATGATCGCAATGTTTCCATCCGTAACTACAGGCTTTTCATTGCGGATCTGATGGCAGTTGGCGCATAAGTTGCCTTGGCCGCCGTCAAAGGTGCCGTCGGAATACTCAAACTTCACCGGCTGTTCAGCTCCCGTCAAGGAGAAGTCATCCTTTGTGTAGGTGGTGTGGATGTTGTGGCAGGTACGGCAGTTGAACGGCGAGACGTTCACCACGCCTACAACCGATGGGTCATGCGGGGGCAGGCCGGAGTTGATGCGCGCCTTGGTGCCCTCGCTGCCATGGCAGCCAGCGCAGGCGGTACCTTCGCCTCTTATGAAGGCTTCGCCCGTCCCATGCACAGAAAGTTCCTTGAACTGCGCCTGCTTGGAGGTGATCAAGGTGGTGTCATTATGGCATTCGGTGCATGTCAGGTCAGAAGCAGACGCAGCCGGGCCAGCCTCGCCTTGCGGACCCTCAGGGCCAGCGGGGCCGACAGGACCTTCAGGGCCGGT
This sequence comes from Anaerolineales bacterium, assembly GCA_919902735.1. Taxonomy (GTDB): domain Bacteria; phylum Chloroflexota; class Anaerolineae; order Anaerolineales; family Villigracilaceae; genus Villigracilis. The sequence continues at coordinate 2,506 of CAKKRM010000096.1, forward strand.
ACCGCAGGCTGTAATAACAACCGCGGCGATGATCAGGACACCGACTAAAACAAGCAATTTTTTTAAATTCATTGTAGCATTCTCCTTTTTCAATTAAGTGGAACAAAAAATGTGCGTTCTAAGTATTACTAGGTTGCGCCTCCTCTGGTAATGGTTTTCTTAATGGATTATAAGAAATTATTTCTAAATTCTAAGCATTTTGAAGATTAAAAACAAGTTAATTTGCCATAAAAGCCATGTGACAAAAGTCACGATAATTCGGATAAAATCTATATAATTTTGATGTCTTATATATGAATATAGGCATACACAAACAACCAAGATCCTATTTCAATCAATAGGACAGGCTGGCTTCGATTTAGGATTCTATATCAGTAGATCACGAAAGATTCTGGAGTCAGGCAGCTCACCGTCCTGTGGATGCTGCCTGACTCCAGAATCGTGAAGTACTGATAATGACTGGATATTGGAATGTGTTAATGATCGGTCGAATCATCCAGCCCCAGGTCAGGCAGGGCTGATTCAATCTCTTCGGGGCTTTGGCCTGCTTCCAGTCGATCCACCACTTCGTCAAATTCAGGGGGCAGGCTTTCGCCTGTTTCGCCGCCAAGTTTGCGCATCATCTGCCCGAGCGCTTTGGGGTCATCCTCGAGGTCATCCATACCGGGGAAATCATTCGCCATGGATTCAAGGCGGCTGCCCTCTGATTTTGCAACGCGGATTTTTGTCATGCGGCGGCGGACTTTGTCACTGCCGCAATGGGCGCAATGCACGGGCTCGTTTCCGTATTCGCTGAAGGTCATGAACACGTCGAATCGTTTTTCGCAATGGTTGCAGATAAAGTCATAAGTAGGCATATGCCTATTTTAACCGAATCAGGCCAAAGCGGAGAAAGAAGCGGCGGGTCTCTTTGGTAAAATACACGAATGTCCAAACCATTCGATTTACGAAAACCCGATCCGTTGCTCATTGTCATTTCAGGCCCGTCCGGCGTTGGCAAGGATTCCATCGTGCAGCGCATGATCGAGCGCGGCTTTCCCTTCCACTTTGTTGTCACGGCCACCACGCGTGACAGGCGCGAGAACGAAGTGCATGGCAGGGATTATTGGTTCGTTTCAAAGGATGAGTTTGCGCGCATGATCGAGAAAAATGAATTGATCGAATACGCGATCGTCTACGGCGATTACAAAGGCATTCCGAAAGCGCAGGTGCGCGAGGCGCTGACGAGCGGCAAGGATGTGGTGATGCGGCTCGATGTGCAGGGCGCAGAATCTGTTCGCAAGCTTGCCCCCGAGGCTTTGTTGATCTTCATTACCTGCGAAAGCGAGGATGAGTTGGAACGCCGTTTGCGCGAACGAAAAACCGAAACCGCCGATTCTTTATCCCTGCGGATTGCCACAGCGCGCAAGGAATTCCAGCGCCTCGAAGCCTTTGATTACGTGATCGTCAACCACGATTTTCATTTGGATGAAACGGTGGATAAAGTTCGCGCCATCATTTCGGCGGAACATTGCGCGTGCATCATCGCAAGGTGACATTATGATCGAACCTGCGCCTCTCTCCCCGCCCGAGCCTGCCGCAACAACCCAATCCTTTCGCGTCGCCCTGCCATCCATCCCCCCCACAGTGACCTATGCCATCATCGGCTTCACGGTGTTCGTTTATCTTTTGCAAATGGCGAGTGTTTTCATTTGGGGCTATGCCGTTAGCGAAATAGACTGGCTGGAGGTTTATGGCGCGCGGTTCAATGCGGCCATTCGCGCAGGGGAATTGTGGCGGTTCATCACACCTGTTTTCCTGCACGGTTCCATCGCGCATATCTTCTTCAATATGTATGCGCTGTTATCGGTTGGTTCATTTATGGAACGCCAGTTTGGGCATGGCAGGTTTACCCTGCTTTATTTTTTAAGCGGATTTGCAGGGAATGTATTTTCCTTCCTTTTCACCGGGGAAAACGGCTACTCGGTGGGCGCATCCACTGCTGTGTTTGGGTTGATCGGCGCGGAAATGATCTTCTTTTACCAGAACCGCGAACTGTTCGGCGCGCAGGCAAAGCAGGCCATCGGGAACGTGGTATTCATCATTGCCATCAATCTGTTTATTGGCTTATCCCCGGGCATCGACAACTGGGGACATATCGGCGGCCTGCTGGGCGGCATGATCTTTACCTGGTTTGCCGGCGCCCGCTGGGCTGTGGCTGGTATTCCGCCTGAAATGAAACTGGTGGATGAGCGTGAAGCGCGCGAGATCATTACCGGGCTGGGGGCCGTTGTGCTCATTTTCAGCGCTTTGGCCGCGTGGGGAATGTTTTATAAATAACAAAACGCCCGTCCCTTTGAAAAGGATGGGCGTTTGATTTTCAACATTCGAGAAATTACAAATGGCGGGAACTGCGCGGGTCGAAGGCGTCGCGCAGGCCGTCGCCGATCAGGTTAATGCTAAGAATCGTTATGATGATGAAAAGGCTTGGAAACACCCACATCCACCATGCGCCGCGCTGAATAAAAGATTGCGCGCTGGTAAGCATATTACCCCATGAAGCAGTGGGAGGCTGCACACCAAGCCCAAGGAACGAAACGTAGGCTTCGTTGAGAATTGCCCCCGCCAACCCCAGTGTGGAGGAGACAATGATCGCCCCCATTGTGTTTGGGATCAGGTGGCGAAAGAAAATCCGTATATCGCTTGCGCCCAAAGCCTTCGATGCGGAAATATAATCCATTTCCCGCAGGGAAAGCACGTTGGCGCGCACGATACGGGCGAGGTACATCCATGAAGTGACGCCGATCACTACAATCACGATACCGACACTTCCGCTAAAGCTTTGTCCAAATATGGTGATGGTTTGTATATCCCTGCCAAGATATTTACCCAGCACGATCAACAAAAACAAAGAGGGGATGGAAAGCATGGCTTCAGTGAAGCGCATTAAAACAACATCTACCCAGCCGCCATAATACGCGGCAACGCCTCCAATGACCGTCCCCAGGCTTACAGAGAATAAAACAGCCAGGAAGCCAACGATCAAGGAAATTTGCCCACCGTGGATCATGCGGGCGAATATATCGCGGCCGGTACTATCGGTGCCCATCCAATGTGTTTGAGATGGAGGGCTTAATCGCGCGATAAGATCGACTTCATTGGCTTTTTGACCGCTTACCAGAATGGAGCCAACAGTGATAAAAGTTAATAATAGGGCAAACCCAACGATACCCCATAGCGCCAGCCGATGCTTGCGAAAGCGCCGCCAGATCAACTGTTGAGGAGTGAGGGCGGGGCCAGTGGCTTCTGCCTTGATCGTAATATCAGAAATAGCGGATTCAGAAGACATATCGGACTCCGGTAATTAGCTTAGACGAATGCGAGGATCAACAAATGTGTACACAACATCGGTAATGATCGTGAACACCACAACAGCGGTTGAAATAATCAATAATACGCCGAGCACAACCGGGAAATCGCCGCGTTGAGCATATTCCCAAAATAAACGTCCCATACCCGGCCATGCGTAAACCGATTCAGTTACCAGCGCTCCGCCAAGTAAATATGGAATATCCAGGCCGATGATGGTTACAAGCGGAAGCGCCGCATTTCGTAAGGCATGTTTATATAACACTACACGATTGCTAAGGCCTTTTGCGCGCGCCGTGCGGACGTAATCCTGTCCAAGAACTTCGAGAATACTGGTTCGAATGAAGCGCGCATATCCCGCAGTAGTAATAATTACCAGGCAGGATACAGGCAGGATCATGTGTTTTACAAGTTCGATTGGATCTTTTTGATCCCAAATATCGGCGCCAGTGGGTAAATAGGGCCAACCCAGAGCTTTAAATTGAACTGCAAAGATGAGTATTGCCCCCAACGCAATAAAGAAGATTGGCATCGAAAAACCGATAAAGGAAAAGGTTGTAATGATGTTATCCACCAGCGAGTATTGTTTGACCGCTGAGACGATACCCAGGAATAGGGAAAGTAGTATCGTGATAACTTCTGCAGTGAGCATCAATTTCAGGGTGTTGGGCAAACGTTGAGAGATCATCAACAGGACGGGCTGTTTCGAGAAGAAGGAATTACCCAGGTCGCCTTGAACGGCCAGCCCCAGCCATTTAAAATATTGCACAGGCAGGGGTTGATTTAATCCAAGTTTTTCACGCAGCGCTTCTTTATCTGCCGAACTCATGTTTGGATTGGTTGCATATTGCGCGAGCGGGTCGGCAGAGAGACGTGTGAGGATGAAACATAAAACAGTGATAATCAACAGCGTGAAAAGAGCCTGAATAAATCGTCTTGTAATGTAAGCCCACATAGACGGCCTCCTGAGAGATTGCTAAGCAAGGGATAGTATGAGAGGCAGGGAGTTCCCTGCCTCTCATATTTTATTCAAAATGTACGATTTACTTCACATCCCAAACTTCGGCGTTCCAGTTCATGTTGCTGAAGAAGCCAAAGGGACCGGGTACGAAGCGATCGCCGTAGCCGTACACATTCGCGCGGGCATACATCATGACAACATAGTAGTTATCGAAGATGTACTGTTGCAATGCGTCAATTGCGACCTTGCGAGTGGCAGGATCAGCAGTAGCATTGCCAGCCGCCATTAACTCATCGAGTTGCGGATCGCAGATGAGATAGTTGTTGGCGCCAGCGGGTTGATCCTTGCTCGGGACGGTATTGCAGGAGAAACTGTCAATCGCGCCCGGCATCGGGTCGGGATAGAAACCGGTGGTGTAACCAGCCATATCATAGTTACCAGTCGGCATGATGCCGCCATCGGTGTACCCAGCGAAGAAGGTTCCAGCGGGCGAGTGATTGGGCTTGAACTCAACGCCGATCTTGGCGAGATCAGACTGCACCGCAAGGGCAATATCCACGCGGAGTTGCTTGTCGGTGGTGTCGAAGGTGAAAGACAGTGGGGTGTCGGTACCATTGCAGTCGCCGTGGCGGATACCGTCATCGCCGAGAACGTAGCCAGCTTCTTCGAGCAAAGCGGCTGCGCCATCGGGATCATAAGAGGCGGGCGTGAGGTTCTTGTTTTCCCATTCAGAGTTGGGCCATTGGGAAACTGGAACTGTGGTCTTGCCAGCAAGCAGGCTGTCTACAAAGGCCTGGCGGTTAATGCCGAGGGTAATGGCTTTGCGAACTTTAATATCCTTGAACGGGCAGAAGCCGTCTTGATCGGCAACGCCTTTGCCATCTACGCCGGCGGTGGTGCCGAGGTTGAAGAAGTAATGTTCGAAATCAGCGCCGGGTACAACTTTGAGGTGAACAGCGGGTTCGAGAGCGCCAACGGTCTCGATATCTGATTCAGAGAAGTCCGGGTACCAGTCCACGTCACCAGTTTGCAGGGCGGCGAGAGCGGTTTCAGGGGTCGGCACAAACTTGATGTTGACCTGGTCGAGGATCGCAGGGCTTCCGTAGAAGTTGTCGTTGCGAACGAGGATCATGTGGTCGCCGGCAACCCATTCAGTAATTGCAAATGGGCCCGAGAACACGTTTGGCTGATGAATGAAGGGATCGCTTTCAAGAGCGGTTTTGCCCTCGAGAACGTGCTTGGGCAGAATCGCGCCAGCGTTGTTAGGACCCTGGGTGAAGAGGGTCTGCCAGCCGGGATACAGTTCGCTGAAGGTGATGACAACGGTTGTATCGTCAGGCGTTTCCACGCTGGCGATCTTGTCGTAGCCTGTGCGGCTGAGAGGCGCATTGGCGGGGTCCATCACCTGTTCCCAGGTAAACTTCACATCTGCGGAAGTAAGCGCTTCGCCATCAGACCATTTCAAGCCTTCCTTGAGTTTCCAGGTGATGGTCAAGCCATCAGCAGAAACGCCGCCATTGGCAGCAGAAGGAATTTCAGCGGCTAATTCAGGAACAAAACTGCCCTGATCATCCCATTCAGCAAGACCAACAAGGGTCAACTGAACGATCCAGATTGCATACGACATTTGTGTGTAGTACGGAACGATGTTATCAGGTTCTTGCGACCAGGCGCCAGTGGCAACCTTGGGTTCGGCAGCAGGCGCTTCGGTGGCAGGCGCTTCGGTGGCCTCACCAGCGGGCGCTTCAGTTGCCGGGGCTTCTGTTCCGCCGCCGCAGGCAGCAAGAACCATGCTGACGAGAACAAGAAGCGACAATAGGACGTATAGATTCTTTTTCACGTTTCTCCTCCTTAGAGAGAAATAGTTGGATATGGGAAATAGGGGAAGGAATAAACCGCTCCTCATATTCCCTGACAATCTAAATTATACAACAATCCTTGAAATCTACCATATAGGGATGGGATAACCAACCCCATTTAACCCTACTGTAGAAGGGTCTTTGGGCCAGACCCCGCCTATTTTTTCCGCGCAGTTTGGGCAGTTTCCCTCCCCCGTAATCTTGTATTCGTGGATGGTATACCCGCGCCTCTTCACCAGCCGATAACTGCACGCCGGACAATGGGTATCTTCATACTCCCCGACATTGCCCGGCAAATTCCCCGCGTACACATACCTCAGCCCGGCCTCGCGCCCAATCTCCGCCGCGCGGACGAGCGTCTTCGCATCCGTATTATCAGGCTCGGTCATCTTGTAATCTTTGTGGAAAGCCGTCACATGCCAGGGGATATCCAGAGATAGTTCTGCGAGAAACCGCGCCGCATCCCACAGCTCTTCATTTGAATCGTTGAAGCCCGGAATCACCAACGTCACCACCTCCACCCACAGGCCCGCCTCCCGCGCGCGCTTGATTCCATCCAAAGTGTGTTGCAGCGTCCCGCCCAACTTGCGGTAATTTTTATCGCTCATGCACTTCAAATCGATTTTGTACGCATCCAAATACGGCGCAATGTATTCCATCACTTCGGGCGTGTTATTTCCATTGGACACGTACGCGCACATCAGCCCGTTCGCTTTTGCCGTCTTGAAAATCTCAACCGCCCATTCGCTGGTGATCAACGGCTCGTTGTAAGAAGAGACCACCACTGAAGCATTCGTGCTTCGCGCAAAATCCACCATCTTTTGCGGAGACATCTTCCGAATGGATTGCGCCGAAACATCCGAAGCCGGGTCGCGCATGGCCTGGGATGTGACCCAGTTTTGGCAATATGGGCAGTGGTAGTCGCAGCCCAACATGCCAAACGTCAAAGCATTTGCTCCCGGCATGACATGTGAAAAAGGCTTCTTCTCGATTGGGTCGCTTTGCAGGGCGGCCACGTAGCCAAACGGAACACGCAACACGCCCCCTGCATTAAACCTCACCTGACAAATCCCCCGCCTGCCCTCGCGGATCAGGCAGCGATGCCCGCACGCGAAACAGCGCAGCGAGTTATCTTCGAGCTTTTCATACAACCCGCCTTCAACCGTCAAACCGTCCAGGATATTTGCAAGTGAAGACATATCAAACCTTGTGCCTCGCAAGATAAATCTTGCGGTACGCTTATAATACACACATGCTAACCGTAGTCATTCAGGCAGGCGGGCAGTCCTCCCGCATGGGCGAGGATAAGGCGCTCAAACCATTTTTGGGGCGTCCGCTCATTCAACGCGTAATCGAAAGACTGGCCCCGATTGCCGATGAAATGATTGTAACGACAAACCGCCCGGCTGAATATGGATTCCTTAACACTTCGCCGCGCTCAATGCGCCTCGTGCCTGACCTTCGGCCTGGGCGCGGCGCCCTGGGCGGACTCTACACTGCCATCGCTTCCGCTTCGCATCCGTTCGTGGCCGTGGCCGCCTGCGACATGCCCTTCGCGAGTCAAAATTTCTTTGAAAGCGCACACAGGCTCATGGTCAAGGAAGAGGCGGATGTCATCATCGTAAAAACAGATGAAGGCTGCGAACCCTTCCACGCCTTGTATCGCCGTGAGACTTGTCTTCCCGCCATCGAAGCCGCAATTGACGCAGACCTGTGGAAGGTCATTGCCTGGTTTCCGCAAGTGAAGGTGCGGGAGTTGTCGCCTGATGAAATCAAAATTTTCGACCCGTCGGGTTTGTGTTTCTGGAATCTCAATACTCCCGAAGATTTTTTGCAAGCCGAACAACACACCCAACTACCGGACTAACAACTATGAAAATTCTCCACTTTGCAGATGCGCACATTGACATGGCTAATTATGGCAGGCACGACCCTGAAACGGGTCTGCCCTTCCGTGTGTTGGATTTTCTTAAGTCGCTGGATATCATCGTGGATACGGCCATCTCACAAAAAGTGGACATGGTTATCTTTGCGGGGGATGCGTACAAAGACCGCTCGCCCGCTCCCACGTTTCAACGTGAGTGGGGCAAACGAATTATGCGATTGTCACAGGCGAAAATCCCCACTTTGCTTTTGGTGGGCAACCACGATATTTCCCCGGCGGCGGGACGCGCCCACGCCTTGCAGGAATTTAAAACTTTGCAAGTGCCGTTTGTGCGCGTGATCGACCAGCCATGTTTTCTAACGCCAAATGAACTTTGGGATGTGCCAATTCAAGTGATTGGGATGCCCTGGATCGCCCGTTCGGGATTGATGGCGGCGACTGGTGAAACTGATTCAAAAGAGGCCTTTGCGCGAATTGAAGGCAATATCGGAGAGTTGATCGAGGGTTGGCTTGAACAAGCCGATGAAAATCTGCCGATACTTCTTACGGCACATGCTTCGATTGAAGGGGCGAAGTTTGGCGGAGAACGGCTTGTGATGCTGGGAAACGATCTGGTGCTTTCTGGCAGTCTGGTGAAGAATCAAAGATTCAGTTACGTGGCAATGGGACACATCCACAAACCGCAGGATGTGAATGAAGGCTATCAACCGCCTGTGGTTTACCCTGGCTCCATCGAGCGCGTGGATTTTGGCGAAGCGAAGGAAGATAGATTCTTTGTCATTGCTGATATTGAAAAGGGGAAAGATACCGAAGTGGAGTGGGTTGAACTCACAGGGGTGAGAAAGTTTATAGACCGCCGAACAGTTCTAGAGTCCAATGAGAACGTGACGGATGCACTTAAAGACGCATTGCCCAAGCCAAAGGAAATGTCTGAGGCGGTTGTGCGGCTGGTGGTGGAATATCCACGGGAATGGGATTCGTTGATCGATGAATCAGCGTTGCGAAAATATACCGAAGGGACGTTTGAATTTCATCTGGTGAAGAGGCCGCAAAGTGAAGCGCGTGTGCGGATTGCGGAGGGGCAGGTGGTGAGCAGTTTGAGTCCGCTGGATTTGCTGGCGCAATATTTCGACGCGGCCAAAGTGAAGGATGCGGGCGAATTGCAAAAGCTTGCGCAGGAAATTATTTCGAGCGATGAAAGCGGGGATGATCTTTTATGATGCATCCCGCTAAAGCGGGGCACGTCCCGCTAAAGCGGGGTTCGTAGGAGTAGCCCGACGGTTAATCGTCAGGCGGGGCGTGGGATGAGAAAATGCCGCTCGAAACAGAAGCAGGTTCAGGTTAAGAAAGAGGCGGGAATTAAGAGCATCGTCACTTCGTTCAAAATATCACGGGTGATATAATCCAGAAAAATTTCCAAAAGATAAAGAGGTTAGCATGGCATATGTAAACGTTACAGTCCCGACAGGCGGGGCAAAGATTTCTATTGAAAATGGGAAGTTGAATGTTCCCAATAATCCGATCATCCCGTTCGTGGAAGGCGACGGCACGGGACGCGACATCTGGCGCGCTTCGGTGCGTGTGTTCGATGCGGCGGTGGAGAAGGCCTACGGCGGAAAACGCAAAATTCACTGGATGGAAGTGTACGCGGGCGAGAAGCCGTTCAAGATGTTCC
>CAKKRM010000097.1 GCA_919902735.1 Anaerolineales bacterium
TATTCACGTTACCAAACCTTTGCCTCCCAGCCGCTTGGGGCCGCGCTGCCAATCGGCGAACAATCCCTGCCCCCCACGTGGACAATCTCCCCCGGCCCATCACCCACCCCCGCTGGGCTGGTAACCTTTGCTCCAACCGTATCCTTCCCCACCGCCACACCGTCTGCCCTGTGCGGCGGGCCGAACATTATGAACATCCTCGTCGTTGGCGCAGACACACGCGGAGACAATTACACCTACGGCCTCGCAGACGCGATCCGCATTGTGCGCGTGGATTTTGTCACCCCAAAATTAACCGTGCTCGAATTCCCGCGTGATTTGTGGGTTGAAATTCCACACATTTCGGATAATCTTGACGGGCAGAATCACGAAAAACTCAACCAGGCCTATCTCTACGGCCAGCCCGGCTTCAAATATTGGGACGATCCAAGCGCAGGCCCTGGCCTGCTGGCGCTTACCCTGAACAAAAATTTCGGCGCGCAAACCGAGCACTATGTTTCCATCAACATGCGCACGTTTGAAAACATCATCAACGCCCTCGGCGGCATCGACGTGAACATCGCCAGCGAGGAAGCCTCTCGCAGCACAGACTTATCCATTGGCGCTCACCACCTCGGCGGAGCCGAGGCTCTCAAAGTGGTTCGCAATCGCGAAGGCGGGAGCTTTGAACGCGCAGACAACCAAAACATTATCCTGTGCGGATTGCGTAAAAAACTCACCAGCCCAGGCGTGATCACCCAAATCCCTGAATTGATCGAATCATTCAAAGACAACATCCGCACCGATTTCACGCCCGAGCAAATTTCGCAACTGGCATGTCTCGGCACAAGACTCCCCCCCCAGAACATCGCCTTCACCAGCTTCCCGGAAGAACTTTTCACCCAAACCCGCGAGTTCGACCCCGTCTTCAACAAACGCATCTCCATCCTCGCCGCCGACTTCAGCATCCTCCGCGATTACGTCGGTCAATTCCACGCGGGCACATGGCCCATTCTGGGCATCTCTACCGACGATGAAGATTCCGCAGTGGTCTGCGAATGAAATACAAATCCATTCCCCCGCTCGACGCCGCCGCCGTTCTCAAACGCTATGGCCTGCGCGCCGATAAGGCCCTCGGCCAAAATTTTTTGCAGGATGAATCCGCGCTTCAAAAAATTGCCGACGCCGCAGAAATTTTGGAAGATGACTGTGTTTTGGAAATTGGTCCCGGCCTCGGCAGTCTCACACGTTATCTGGCTGTTTCTGCCCGAAAAGTGACAGCGGTCGAACTGGACCGTGGCCTGCTTGCCCCGCTAGCGGCAGTTCTCTCGCCTTATCAGAACGTGCGCGTTGTGCATGGCGATATTCTCAAGCTCTCCATTTCAGAATTAATAGACCAGCCCAATTACATCGTCGCCGCGAATATTCCATACAACATCACCTCCGCCATCCTCCGTCACCTGCTCGAAGGCGACATCAAACCGCGCCGCGTGGTACTCACCATCCAAAAGGAAGTCGCCGAACGCATCTGCGCCAAGCCAGGGGATTTAAGTCTGCTGGCATTGAGCGTGCAAGTCTACGGCAGTCCCAGCATCGCTGCAAAGATTCCCGCTGGCGCCTTTCACCCCGCCCCAAAAGTTGACTCTGCCGTTTTGCGAATTGATATTTACCCCGAACCACTCATCCCTGAAAATTTGCTGAATACTTTCTTCAAATTTATCAAGGCAGGCTTTGCTCAAAAGAGAAAAACGCTTCGCAATTCACTCTCTTCAGGTTTGCATCTTTCACCACAAACCGCAGAAGCATTGCTCACCTCCGCAGGGATTAACTTTATGCGAAGAGCAGAGACCCTGTCCATTGATGAGTGGAAGGGCTTGTGTAAAAAGAACCTTCCTTAACAGAAAAAACCTTTTAATACCTCTTCATAAAGAGGATGTACGGCAGTAAAAATTTTACAAAAAAAGCCCCGCGAATTTCTCCGCGAGGCCAATCGTCAATCGAAAATCCCAAATCGTAAATCGAACTAGGTTCCCTCTTCCCACGAATTCAAATAGTGCAACTGTTCTGGGGTGAGGATGTCGATCTTGATGCCCATCGCTTCGAGCTTGAGGCGGGCGATCTCGTTATCAATGTCAACCGGTACGGAGTAGACCTTCTTTTCCAACTTGTCGGCGTTCTTGGCCATGTACTCGGCGGATAGAGCCTGGTTGGCGAAGGACATGTCCATCACGGAAGCAGGATGCCCTTCGGCGGAAGCGAGGTTGATCAAGCGGCCTTCGCCGAGGATATTGATCTTGCGTCCGTCCTTGGTAGTGTATTGTTCAACAAACGGGCGGACACGGTTCGGTTCGCCAACGCTCATTGCCGCAAGGGAAGGAATGTTGATCTCAACATTGAAGTGACCAGAGTTGGCAACGAGCGCGCCATCTTTCATCACTTCAAAATGCTTCTTATCGATCACGTTCAAATCACCTGTCACGGTGCAGAAGATGTCGCCGATCTTGGAGGCATCCACCATCGGCATGACCTGAAAACCATCCATGACGGCTTCGAGCGCCTTCATGGGGTCGATCTCGGTGACAATCACCTGAGCGCCCATGCCGCGTGCGCGGGATGCGAGACCACGTCCACACCAGCCGTAGCCAGCGACAACGAAGTTCTTGCCCGCGAGCAACACGTTGGTTGCGCGGATAATTCCATCGACGGTGGATTGACCCGTGCCGTAGCGGTTGTCAAACAAGTGCTTGGTCAACGCATCGTTCACCGCGATGACGGGGAACTTTAGCACTTTGTCAGCTTCCATCGCCTTCAAGCGGATAACGCCCGTGGTAGTCTCTTCAGTGCCACCAATGACGTTCGCAAGCATTTGCTTGCGTTCTGCGTCGCTCAAACTCTGCGCCCATGCAGCGAGGGAAGGCTCAAGTTTTTCAAAGCGCCCCATCTCGATGAAGAACAGGGATGAAACAAGGTCAGCGCCATCATCCTGCGTCATGTGGGGCATGTGCTCCAACGCGGCGCGGATATGTTTGAAGTAAGTGACCTTGTCCTCGCCTTTGATCGCATAAACGGGAATTTCGTACTGATTTACCAAAGCAGCGGCCACATCATCCTGTGTGGAGAGTGGATTCGAGGCAGTGAGGACGATGTCCGCGCCGCCTTCTTGCAGGGTGATCATCAGGTTTGCGGTTTCGGTGGTCACATGCAGACAACAGGAAAGGCGCAGTCCTTTGAGGGGCTTCTCTTTCTTGAAACGCTCGCGAATCGAACGAAGGACGGGCATTTCGCGTTCCGCCCAATCAATACGGCGACGGCCGCCCTCGGCTTGTGCCAGATCTTTCACATCATAATTACTCATTTATTTATTTCTCCTTTATTTATATCCATCAATTGTGCTTATTTTACTTGAGAAAAACATCCAGCCTGCCGTCATCGTTAAAGTGCTGGCGAAAACGTTTTATAAAATCTGCGGCAGTGTAGTCATGGTTCTGTGTGCCGCGCTGCTCGAGGCAATATACTGCGGAAAGCGAACCGATCTCGCCGCACAATTTCCAATCAAAGCCGTGGGCATAGCCTGCCAGGAACCCGCCGCGGAAGGCATCCCCTACGCCAGTGGGGTCCACCACTTCATCTTCAGGAACGGTGGGAATATGAACCGAGTCTCCATCCGAGTACAGGTCAGCGCCATCCTTGCCGCGTGTGATGACCAGCACCTTCACGTGTTCCAATATCTGATCCAGACTCCAGCCTGTCTTCTTCGAGATCAAGCCGAATTCGTAATCATTGCAGAACAGGAAGTATGCGCCTTCCATATCACGGGCCAGTTCCTGACCTTCGAGTCTCAACACCTGCTGGCTTGGGTCATACAAATATTTGATTCCCAATTCGCGGCATTCTGCAGGGAATTTCATCATGGCATCCGGCGCGCTCGGTGAAACGATCACAAGGTCTGGCCTGTTCGGCAACTCTTTGATGGACTGTGTCGCAGAGTATGCCATTGCCCCAGGGTAGAAAGATGCGATTTGAGCAGAATCATGATCGGTCGTGGC
>CAKKRM010000098.1:0-1430 GCA_919902735.1 Anaerolineales bacterium
GCGGCGACTTCTTCCTTCACGTAATCTGCAAGTTTGGGCGAAACTTTGACAGGTTTGATGAATTTATCGGTATATTGCTTCGTGTCCTTCATGCCGAGCAGGTTGAAGAGCTTATCGAACTGCGCTTCCCAGGCTTTGCCGAGTTTTTCTTTTGCTTCTTCAGGCAAGGCATAGGATTTGGCTTTGAAGGCGCCAATCGCATTTTTACGCGATTTATAATAAAACTGTTCATCGGTCATGCCGGGTTTGCGATCCCCCGCCGAGTTGACATCCAGCCAGGCATACATTTCATCTTTCAGGTCGGTTGGAATATTATCGTAGAACATGGTTGCGAAGTTCGTGGCAAGATGCACTTCAATGGCCTCGTTCTGCACGAATTTATTAAAGTTCTCCTCAGCAACAGTGGATGCGCCATGTTGGACGGTTCCGCCCATGCCATATTCACTGCGGCCTACGCGGCTTAAGTCACGCAGAACATCGAAGGCAATCGTCACTTCGGCGAGGGAACCGTCCGCAAGCACGGTGCCGCCGTGGGAGGTGCCAGTCAACACGCTGATTTTGCTCAAGCCAGGTTTGCCAGGTGCGAGTTTTTTCATTTCAACATTATAGGCATCCATGTAGGCGCGTAATTCAGGTTCGGTGGAGTTGGTTGTGCCCACCTCGCCGATCTCACCGCCAATGGAAATGGTCACGCCTGCGGGTTCGTGGCTGCGGATGAAGGTGGAGAGTTCTGCCGAAAGTTTGCTGTTCAAGGCCTGCTGTGCTTCAACGGTTGGCAGATGAATATCCACCAGCGTGGAAGTGTCCACGTCAATGTTGAAGAAACCAGCGGCAATCGCTTCGATGGACAGGTCGCGTACGGCTTGCATTTCCGCTTCGGGGTCGGCCATGTAACGTTTGGCAGAGACCTGGAAGTGGTCGCCCTGAATGAAAACGGGGCCTACAAATCCCTCGGCCACAGCGGCGGCGAGAATATTGGTGGCGTACTCCGAGGGACGCTGGGCAGTGTAGCTCATTTCGGAACGCGCCAGCTCGAAGATGAACGCGCCCGCATTGATCTTGTTTGCGGCGTGGAACATGGCACATGCCGCGTGGAAAGACAATGCCCGCAGGTTGAAGGCGGGGGTTGTGAAAGTCATGGGCGCCTCGCCTCGTCCGCGGGCCATGTAGAGATCGTGGATCGAGGCGGGATAGACGCCTAATTCCAAAGCGGCGGCGCGGATCAGGTAACGGGACCAGCCCGCAGTTGAGTCTGAGGCGAGGGCGGATCGCTCCACCAGTTTGCCGATATTCATCCTGAATTTGTTTGCGTCGAGTACTTTTACGTTCGCCCCATCAACAGATAAACTGTTGTCAACGAGTTCGAGTAACCCCTTGATATGATCCGACATTGCTATGCTCCTGGGAAAATAATAATCCCGTCATTGCGA
>CAKKRM010000098.1:1530-67593 GCA_919902735.1 Anaerolineales bacterium
ATGTGGCACGAATACATCAACGCAACCTCCACCGATGAGGTCATAAAATTTCTTGCGGACAAGAAAGAACATGCCCGCATTGTGGCCGGCGGCACAGACCTGATCCTCGAACTTGAGCGCGGCGTCCGCAAAGGCGTGGACGCGCTCATCGACATTTCGCGCATCCCCACCCTGCAACAAATCACAATTGACGAAGACAACGTCATTCATCTTGGCCCGCTCGTCACGCACAACGATTGTGCCGCGTCCAAACTCATTCGCGGCAAAGCCTATCCCCTCGCGCGCGCCGCCTGGGAAGTGGGCGCGCCGCAGATCCGCAACCGCG
The DNA here is from genome assembly GCA_919902735.1 of Anaerolineales bacterium. Classification (GTDB taxonomy): domain Bacteria; phylum Chloroflexota; class Anaerolineae; order Anaerolineales; family Villigracilaceae; genus Villigracilis. Next base: position 1,856 of record CAKKRM010000098.1, read on the forward strand.
GCACGATTGCAGGCAACCTCATCACCGCCTCGCCCGCCAACGACACCATCACCCCGTTGATGGCGCTCGGCGCAAGCGTCACATTACTTTCCACAAGAGGCGAAAGAACAATTCCTTTAAAAGATTTCTACACAGGCGTCCGCAAAAACGTGATGCAAGCCGATGAAATGCTGGTGGATATTTCCTTCCCCGCCCTGACAAAAACCCAGCGCGGGACGTTCATCAAACTGGCCTTGCGCCGCGCCCAGGCCATCTCGCTTGTGAACGTGGCGGTCATTCTTAATCTGAAAGCGGATACTGTCCAATCGGCATCCATCACGCTGGGGGCCGTGACTCCCATCATCACCCACGCCGTTGAAGCGGAACAATTCCTCGCAAAGAAAAAACTGACCGACAAAAATATTGCCCAGGCCGCGGAACTCGCCGTGAAATCCGCCCATCCCATTGACGATGTGCGCGGCTCTGCAAGCTACCGCCGTGAAATGGTAAAGGTTATCACCGCGCGCGGCCTCACCGCCATACGCGATGAAACTGAACAGGCGGGGATGCCGAAGAGGCCGATCCTTTTGCAGGGCAGGAAGACCGTGGATGGTGGACAGCAAACCACGAGCAAGTTCCCCGAACTCCCAATTGAAACCACCATCAATGGAAAGAAATACTCCTTCAAAAGTGGCCATAGCAAAACCCTGTTGCGCCTGCTCCGTGAAGAAGGCATGTTGACAGGCACAAAAGAAGGCTGTGCGGAGGGCGAATGCGGCGCGTGTACCGTCTTTTTGGATGGACAGGCAGTCATGTCCTGCCTTGTCCCTGCGCCGCGCGCGCATGGCGCGGAAATCGTCACTGTCGAAGGTCTTGCCACCCTCACCCCAACCCATCTCCCTGAGGGAGAGGGGCAAGAGGTGAGGGAGCAACTTCATCCCGTGCAGGAAGCCTTCATCGAGCATGGCGCTGTCCAATGCGGGTATTGCACGCCGGGCTTCATCATGTCTGGCGCAAAGCTGTTGGAAGAAAAAAGCAACCCGACAAAAAACGAGATCGAACAGGCCATCACCGGCAACCTATGCCGCTGCACCGGCTATTACAAGATCGTCAAAGCCATCGAAGATGCAAGCAAAACAAAAGCTTAAGAGGTAATCATGGGCAAATATAGAAGTTCAGCGGTAAAAAAAGAAATACCAAAATCACAAGGCCCGCATTTCGTCTGGCGCGGTCTGGGCTGTCTGATGATGATCATCATCCCGGTCATCTCGAGTGCGGCAGCGTATGAAACTATCAACTATGGGCTGGATCACAAATGGACGATTCCATACCAGCTTCTTGGAACTCCGCGCCTCCCGGAAATCATCTATCAATCCGATGCGCTGTGGGCAGTGTTTGGGCGCATTACCGGAATTCAACACTTTTACGCCTACGCCGTCGTTGGAATTTTGTACATGATCGGCCTCAGCGGCTTCATATCGTTTATTTACGCGCTGATCTATCGTATGATCAGCCCATCCCGTTGGGGACCTTTGGATGCGCCGCCCCCGAAATTCAGGCCCAAAAAATATACCCGCTAGGAAGCCATGTCTGAAAACTCTGTCGGAAAATCATATCCGCGTGTGGATGCGCGCGGGAAGGTCACCGGGCAAACTCTCTACTCCGGTGATTTAGTCATGAAGGGTATGTTGCACATGAAGATTCTCATGGCAGAACGCCCTCATGCCCGCGTGAAAGACATTCGTGTGGAAAAAGCCCTGGCCTCGCCGGGGGTTGTGGCTGTGTACACCGCAAAGGATGTGCCGCTCAACGAGTATGGATTGCAAATTCCAGACCAGCCCGTGCTATGCGGCCCGGGCGCGAGCAAGCCACACACAGACATCGTCCGCTTCGTGGGGGATCAAGTTGCAGTCGTGGTCGCCAACTTCGAGGTCGAGGCAGAGGCGGCGATGAAATTGATCGAGGTGGATTACGAAGACCTTCCGCTTCTTTCCGACCCGATCACTGCCATGCGTCCCGATGCGCCTCTCCTACATCCAGACAGGGGCGCCACGAACGTGTGCGTGCATTACAAAATCCGCAAAGGGAATGTGGACGCGGCCTTCGCCAACGCCGATGTGATCGTCGAAGGCGAATATCACACCCCCGTTCAGGAACATGCCTACCTCCAGCCCGAAGCGGGACTGGCCTATATCGACGAGCAGGGACTTGTCACCGTGGAAGCCGCAGGCCAGTGGACACATGCTGACCGGGAAACCATCGCACATGCCCTGGGTCTGCCAGATGAAATGGTGCGCGTGGTCTACCCTGCCATCGGCGGCGCGTTCGGCGGACGGGAAGATATGTCTGTGCAGATCGTGCTGGCTCTCGCCGCGTGGAAGTTACAGCGGCCGGTCAAGATCGTCTGGTCGCGGCGCGAATCGATCATTGGGCACGGCAAACGTCACGAGGTATTTCTCAAAGCCAAATGGGGAGCTACCAGCGAAGGAAAACTCGTCGCAGCAGAATCAGAATTGGTTGGGGATGGAGGCGCGTACATGTACACCTCCAACAAGGTGCTTGGCAACGCGGCCATCACATCCACAGGCCCGTACTTCATCCCGAATGTAAAAGTGGATGTGTACGGGGTGTACACCAACAACCTGCCCGGCGCAGCCTTCCGCGGGTTCGGCGCGCCGCAAGCCCTGTTCATGGCTGAGTCGCAAATGAATAAACTCGCCGAACAGCTTGGCATGGACGCGGTGGAGTTCCGCCTGCTGAATGCCCTGCGCGATGGCGATACGCTGGGCGTTGGCACGCCTGCCCCCAACCCTGTCAGCATCGTCGAATGCATTGAAGCCGCGCGCGATAAATTTGGCTGGAAGAAACGCAACACGCAACACGCAACACGCAACAAACAGCGGGCATCAATCGTCCGTGGTCGAGGTTTTGCGGCGGGCTTCAAGAATGTTGGCTTCTCTTTTGGCTATCAGGAAAACTGCTGGGCGAAAGTTGAAATTCACGGCAACGGCGCAATGGATCGCGTTATCGTCCATCACGCGGGCGCGGAGGTTGGGCAAGGCACACACACGGTCATGATCCAGATGGCCGCGCAGGTTCTTGGAATTCCCGAAAGCAAAGTGGAATTGCGGACTTCGGACTCAGCCACGCAAGGCAACCCTGGCTCTGCCTCCGCTTCGCGCCTGACCTTTATGGCTGGCAACTCGATCAAAGGAGCAGCGGAAGCCGCCCTGGCAAAATGGAATGTAGAAGAGCGCCCCGCGATTGCAGAGTTCAAATACCTTGCGCCGCGCACAACTCCATTCGACAAAGAGACGGGCTATTCCATGCCCAATTTTCAATATGCGTATGTGGCCCAGGCCGCCGAAGTGGAAGTGGATACGGAGACGGGCCACGTCCGCGTCATCCGTTTGGTCTCTGCGGATGATGTCGGCAAAGCCATCAACCCCGACCTGGTGGTCGGTCAAATTGAAGGCGCGGTGGTGCAGGCGCACGGCTACGCCCTCCTCGAAGAGTACAAGATGAAAGACGGCAAAGTGCTCACCGATCAGTTCAGCACCTATCTCATCCCCACCATTTGGGATATCCCCGAAAAAGTGGAATCCGTTTTGGTGGAAGTCCCCGACCCGAACGGTCCCTGGGGCGCGCGCGGCATGGGCGAATTGCCCTACCTGCCCGTTGCGCCAGCCATCGCGGCGGCCATCCACGACGCGACTGGTGTTTGGATCAGCGAATTCCCGTTTACGCCGGAGCGTGTGTTGAGGGCGTTGGGGAAGATTGAGTAGAGCTGGAATCCAGAAGGTGTTATGACACACCTATTCAACAGAGGTAATATAAAAGTATGAACAACATTAATGGCAAGAAAAAGAAGTTGTCACCAGAACAACGTGAAGAACTACTCAGGGCATTGAAAGTCCGTTTCGAGAAAAACATGAACCGTCATAAAGGTCTTGAGTGGGCCAACGTACAAGCCAAGCTGGAAGCTAATACTGAAAAACTGTGGTCGCTCCATGAAATGGAAAGAACTGGCGGCGAAGCGGATGTTGTTGGTCATGATAAAAAGACGGGCGAATACATTTTTTATGATTGTTCAGCGGAAAGTCCTAAAGGCCGCAGAAGTGTTTGTTACGACCGTGAAGCGCTGGAGTCAAGGAAAGAACATAAACCAGAAAATAACGCCATGGATATGGCTGCTGCCATGGGCATTGAACTTTTAACGGAGGAACAATATCGGGAATTGCAGAAACTTGGAAATTTCGATATGAAAACATCGAGCTGGATAAAAACACCTTCTGAGATTAGAAAACTCGGCGGCGCCATCTTTGCTGATTTCCGCTACGGCAATGTCTTCGTGTATCACAACGGCGCAGAATCTTACTATGCCGCCAGGGCGTTCCGTGGCTCGTTAAGGGTCTAGCGCCCGAAGGACACACCGCAATGGCGCACGGTGCAAGTGCCGGGACGATGTGAGCGGAGCGAAGGGTCTCTACGACAATCTCAGAGACCCTTCGGTCACGAAGAGCACGCTCCCTCAGGGCGACATGCAAAGTGACATGAGCAAAAAATACTACGGCGGGCGCGATATAATAAGCTATCTCCGATTATGCCTTTCCCCTATTTGGACGAAACCAAGGAACTAAATGAAGTCACCCGCAGGGAGGCGGCGGGTTCTTTCGTTGCGCTGCCTGACGGAGTCACCCATTTCGAGCTTGGCGGCCCTGCAAACGGAAAGACGATTGTCCTTGTGCATGGCTTCTCTGTCCCGTACTTTATCTTTGACCCTTTGTTCGAGTTCCTGAAAAATTCTGGCTTTCGAGTCTTAAGATACGATCTGCTGGGGCGCGGATATTCGGACAAGCCCAATCTGCGCTACGATATTCATTTGTTCGTCAAACAACTCAAAGACCTGCTCGATGCGCTCAACTTAAACGAAATCACCCTGCTGGGGCTTTCCATGGGCGGGCCTGTCACAACCGCGTTCATTCAAGAACACCCGCGTTATGTCCGCAAACACATCCTCATCGACCCCTCAGGTGGAACAAGCGTGGAACTCACCCGCCTGCTCAAGCTGACAAGACTGCCGATCCTTGGCGAATTAATCATCGGCTTGTTCGGGAGCAAAAACCTGATCAAGGGCATCGCCTCGGACTTTTTCGACCCGAAGCTGGTCGGGCAATTCCAGGCAAAATACAAAATCCAAATGGAATATAAGGGGTTCAAACGCGCCATCCTGTCCACCATGCGCAGCGGGATGCTGGAGTCGTTCCTTGAAACGTATCGGAATGTCGGCGCGTTGAAAAAGCCCACGCTGGTCTTCTGGGGAAAGGATGACAAGACAACTCCCTACCAAGATCACACCCTGATTATGCAGGCTTTGCCCCATGCGGAATTCCACGCAATCGAAAACTGCGGTCATCTCCCGCACTACGAAAAGCCCGAAGTTTTCAACCCTATTTTATTGGAGTTTTTATCGAGATGAACAAAATCAAAAATTACATCTACCGAAATAGGCACAGTATCGCCGTTTTCGTTCTGCTCAACACCGCCTGCCTGGTCTGTATTTTGCTGGTGGCGGCGCGGGTGGCATACACAGACTCTAGGCGGCATACGGGTTTGATTTGGAATCTCTTCCTCGCATGGATTCCGTTCATTTTGGCATACGTGGCGCACGCTGTTTCATGGAAACGCACCTGGTTGTATCTTGTCATTCCAGTCATCGCCTTCCTCTGGCTGATCTTCTTCCCCAACGCGCCGTATATGCTCACCGACCTGCAAGACCTTGCGCGCGCAGGCGGGGTGGGCGCTCCGCTTTGGTATGACGTGCTGATCGTAGTCTGGAGCTCGTGGACAGGCACCCTGCTCGGCGTGATTTCCCTGTACCTGATGCAGGACATCATCTTCCGCACCGTTGGACGATGGGCAGGATGGGTCTTTGTCTTTGTAATTTCCGGGTTGAGCAGTTTCGGCATTTACATCGGGCGTTTTGTGCGCCTCAACTCATGGGACATTCTGCAAAACCCCGCCGAAACCACCATGGAAATCCTCGGCCTCGTTATCGACCCAAGTATGCGCCTCGCCGCGTTCACCATCCTGTACACATTTTTCTTCCTTTTCGTTTTCGTGCTCCTGTATTCGTTCAGCCATATGCTGCAAGAGCAGGCGATCAGAGCGCAAAGCACCCCCGAACAACTTGCATCCACACAGCCGACGCAGGTAAATTAATCTCACCTTACGCAGTTCAATCCCCAAACCGTATCCCAAAAACCATAATCATTTGACCCCTACGGGGTCGCAGGGCTTCTTGCGTAAGATCAGGTAATAAGTCACCTTACGCAGTCTAGCCACAGCCCGCAGGGTAATAAGCGAACGGAGTTTTTGAATTTTTTTTCTCGAGGTTTTCTCTGTGAACTCTGTGGCAAATCCTCGCCCTGCGTAAGGTGAGTCAATAATATTAATTGCGAGTCTTTGCAAGTCATTGCAAGCGGAAGCCGCTACAATTGGAGAAAAAAATTGGAGACTGGTATGATTCAAAACATGTACATCAAACTGCAACCCTTCAAGTTTCGGCTGACAGTCTTCGGCTTATTGTGCGGCTCGAGCCTGCTTTCGGTGGTGTTGTTCCGCGTCCGCACGCTATTGAGCGGCTCCGAAGATTACACCTTCCTGGTCTGGAATCTCTTCCTCGCGTGGATTCCGCTTGGGATGGCGTACGCAGCTTCGAGCTTCGCAAAGAAGCGCAGGCATCTTTTCGTCGCCATGCCATTGGCCGCCATCCTCTGGCTGGTGTTCTTTCCCAATGCGCCCTACATCCTGACAGACCTGCAGCACCTCAGCCATCCGCGCCCAAACATCCCCGTATGGTTCGACATGCTGCTCATCAACTGGTTTGCATGGACGGGGATTCTGCTCGGCGTGTTCTCCCTTTTTATGATGCACGATATTGTGCGGCGCGCGTTCGGGCGCGTGGCGGGCTGGTTTTTTGTGCTTACCGTCAGCACACTCAGCGGGCTTGGCATTTACATTGGCCGTTTCCTGCGCTGGAATTCATGGGACCTGCTCTTCCATCCGTTTGAACGATTAACAGACTTCCTGTATTATGCAACCCACCCGAGCCTGCAATCCATCGTATTCATCAGTGTGTTCTCGGCTTTCTTCATTTTTATCTACATCACCCTGTATGCCTTCGGCTTGTTATTTCACGAACAAATGCATCAGGTTCCAAAGGAAATTTCATGAACCCTCTCATCTTAATTCGCGGCGGCGGCGACCTTGCAAGCGGCGTGGCTTTGCGCCTGCATCGCGTCGGCTTTCAAGTGGCGATCCTCGAACTGGACAAACCACTCGCGGTGCGCCGCAGCGTTTGCTTTTCAGAAGCAGTGTACGAGGGAATGCAAACTGTCGAGGGTGTCATCTCAAGGCTTGTGTCGGCAGACCAGTTTCAGGTCACGTTGGAGGCGGGTGAAATTCCAGCGCTGGTCGACCCGAATGCAAACATCCTTCGCAATCAATTTTTGACGAGTCCGCGATCCACTTTTCTTGTGGATGCAAGATTGTTGAAGTCTGAACCTGAACCGCTGAGCATGAACATCCCGCTTCATATCGGACTTGGGCCTGGATTCCGCGCAGGAGAGAATTGCCACGCTGTGATAGAAACCCGCCGCAGCCACACCCTCGGCAGGGCGCTGTGGAGCGGAGAGACCCAACCCGACAACGGCCAGCCCGATGGCGACTCACGCCGCGTGCTGCGTGCGCCAGACTCCGGGACGTTGATTCCCCTCGCAGAGATTGGTGACCACGTCAAGGAAGGCCAACTCATTGCAGAGATTCAATCGTCAACCGAAAATCGAAAATCGAAAATCGTAAGTCCCTTCAACGGCCTCCTGCGCGGACTGATCCACCCGCGCGTGGAGATCACCGCAGGCATGAAGATCGGCGACGTGGACGCGCGCAACGACCCGTCCATGTGCAAGCTGGTTTCAGACAAGGCGCTTTCCGTTGGCGGCGGCGTTCTGGAAGCGGTGTTGATAAAACTGAGGGAATTTGAAAATTTAGAGTAAGCCTGTCCATTGCTGGCGCGCATCTCTCTCGTCCAAACCCTAACCCACAGGGCTAATATCTCCTTTTTGGTTGTGAATTTCGACAAGGATAATCGCGCGCCTGTTCAATTACTGGCAAAGACTAACATTTGGCAATCACCTTTCCCAACCCGGCACAAACTAGTGCCCGAACAACTTAAAATTGATGGGTAAAAGCGGCGAAATTCAGCCACTTTTACCCTACATCTTCATGTTGTTCGGGTACTAGACATGGTCGCGCGCCATTCTTCATCGCCTGTCAAACCGCTCACTGTTTTAATCAGGACTTTATCGGCAATAAGCAAACACCGTCCCGAAGGTTTTTTCCGAGCAATTGAACTGCCTGACGGGCAACCTTCGGGACGGTGTTTATGTCTGTTTAAAAAAATAAACTCACTGGCGGGAATTTATCATTTCCCTGTCAAAGATGGCGGGGCTGGTGTATTGCCGATCCTGCAACAGGGCGCGGGCGCGCTGGATATCGTGTAATATTTTCTGGATGTCTTCATAATCTTCGTCGCAAAGCAGCACGCCCAAATTCACGCGCAGGCCAAGCCCCTGGTCGTTATCTTCGACAAATTTTTTCATGCCGTCTCGTACGCGGCCCGCAATGCGAAGCGGGGCTTCCGGGTTGGGAATATCCTCTATCAGCGTAAGAAAAACCCCATCGGTCGGCGACCAGGCCATGGTGTCCGTAGGTCGAAGCGTGATCCTGAATTGGTCTGCCAGTTTGCGGTAAAACGTATTAAATTCCCCATCGCTCATTTGCTTCTTTAATAATGAAGTTTGAGCCACATCCGCAAACAGAACCCCAAAGCGGCGCAATCCCGTTTGTTTGACGCGCTCCAAAGAAAACGCAAGCCGCACAGTGAAAAAAGAATATGTGTAAAGCCCGGTTATCTTATCGTGAGCGGGTTCGCGCATGGCTCCCTGGGTGGCCTGCAAACGCTGCACGAGGCTGCTCAACTGGTTGATGTCCACAGGTTTCAGCAGGAGCAGGTCCGGCTCCACGGGCAGGCTGTCGGCATAGGGAGCGTAGGCAGTGATAACCACCACAGGGATGCTGCTCATGCGCTCGTCGGCGCGCATTCGCCTCAATATTTCAACGCCAGACATGCCCGGCAATTGCAGGTCCAGCAAAACAATGTTTGGCAGCATTGTCTCGACCCGTTCCATGGCCTCTATGCCGTTCAGAACGATCTCGGTATGATAGCCTGCAATATCCAGCACGTGCCGAAACAACGCGACAATATCGCGGTCGTCTTCCACGATCAATGCAACTGGTTTTTCCATGAGGCACACCCTTTAACCTTCACAACATGAGAACAAATTCAACAAAAAAGAATACTCTTTGATTATACGATTCTTTGCAAAAATGCCAAAGAAAATTCCATTGCAAATATACCCAGCGCGGGCATTATATAACGTACAATTGCGGCATGGATTTCGCGCACGCGCTTCGGCTAGCGCTCCCCTCCGCCTCAAACCTGACCGTCAGCCTGGTTGGCGCTGGCGGAAAGTCATCTGCGCTGTTTCAGCTTGCGCGCCAGATGCAGCCAGCCATCGTTACGGCAACCTCGCACCTCGGCGTCTGGCAAATTCCGCTCGCCGATCAGCACATCATCGCCAGGGAATTAAGCGATCTACAAAAGCTCACAAACAAAGGGATAACTTTGATTACAGGCGAGGTTGAAAATGAAAGAACCAAACCAATCCACGCTGAATTCATACATTGGCTGCATGAAAAATCGAAAGCGTTGAAAATTGCCCTGCTCATCGAAGCGGATGGCTCGCGCCAAAAGCCGATCAAAGCGCCTGCGCCTCACGAACCGCCCATCCCTGATTTTGCCGAAGTCGTCATCGTAGTTGCGGGGCTGTCTGCCATTGGAAAGCCGCTTGGCGGGGAGCATGTTCACCGCCCCGAAATTTTTTCACAGCTTTGCGATTTGGAAATTGGTCGGCCAATTACGCCAAAGGAAATCATCGCCACCCTCACCCATCCGCAGGGCGGGCTGAAAAATATTCCAGCCAGCGCGCGGCGAATTGCATTTCTCAACCAGGCAGATACGCCCGAACTTCAATCCACGGGCGGGGAGGTGGCGCGCGAATTGCTCGGGCATTTCGGCTCGGTCATCGTTGGGTCGCTGCTGCAAAATTCTTTCCGCACCATCGAACGCACCGCAGGCATCATCCTCGCCGCAGGTGAGTCGACTCGCTACGGCTCGCTCAAACAATTATTGGATTGGAAGGGAAAACCATTTGTGAGACAAGTTGCCGAAACCGCGCTTCGCTCCGGTCTTTGGCCTGTGATGGTGGTCACAGGCTTTCGCTCCGCTGACGTTGAATCCTGTTTAAAAGACCTGCCCGTGAATATTGTCTACAACCCAAATTATCAGCAAGGACAAAGCGCCTCCATCCGCGCTGGAGTGCGGGCGCTTCCTCAAAATGCGGGCGGCGCAGTTTTTTTATTGGCCGACCAGCCGCAAATCCCCGCCGAAGTCATCCGCGCTTTAACAAATACACATGCCAGGGAACTCCATCCCATCGTCGCGCCCCTGGTTCTCGAAGAACGCCGCGCCAACCCCGTGCTGTTTGACCGTGTCGCCTTCCCCGATCTCCTGCAACTGACAGGTGATATTGGCGGGCGGGCTATTTTCTCGAAATACAAAGTAGAATACATGCCCTGGCATGATGATATATTATTGCTGGATGTGGACAAGCCGGAAGACTATCAAAAGCTGATCGAAATAGAAAAACTTTAAAGGAAATTCATGATTACAGCCATTATTCTCGCCGCAGGCGAATCCAAAAGGATGGGGCAGCCTAAAATGCTCATGCCATGGGGAAAAAGCACGGTGCTGCAAACGGTCATCTCCACCATTCAAGCCGCGGGCATCAACGACATTCTCGTTGTAACGGGCGGGGCGCGTGCGCAGGTGGAAAGGCTGATCGGTAAAACCGTTCAAACTGTTTTCAACAACAATTATGAGACGGGTGAAATGCTCAGTTCCATCCAGGTGGGGTTGGCGGAGAAAATGCGTGAGGCGAGCGCCACACTCATTTGCCTGGGCGACCAGCCCCAGGTCGAGGAAAGAAGCGTGCGGTACATCTGCAATGCGTTCCTCACAAGCAAATCCCAGATCGTTGTTCCAAGTTATCAAATGCGGCGCGGACATCCCTGGCTGGTGGCGCGCCCCCTTTGGAACGAACTGCTCGCCATGAAGCCGCCAAAAACTCCGCGGGATTTTTTGAAAAAAAATGCCCGTAAAATCCATTATATAAATGTGGACACCCCCAGCGTGCTTGCAGACCTGGATACGCCCGAAGATTACATGAAACGCAAAACATGATACAGATTGACAAGCCGCCTTGTAAAAGATAAACTCGCTCCATTCCAAATTGGGAGCGGTACATGAAATATTTTGTGATTGTCAATCCAACATCAGGCCGCGGGCTTGGTGAGCGGTCCATTCCGCAAATCGAATCCAGCCTGCAAGAGTACGGGCTGGATTTTACGCTTGTTAAAACCGAGCGGGTCTGGCACGCCGCAGAGTTGGCCGAAGGCGCCGCGCGTGACGGATACGATGTGATCGTGTGCGCCAGCGGTGATGGAACTGTGAATGAAGCCATCAACGGCATCATGCGCGCGCGCAAGGACGGCCACAATCAATCTGCCTTCACCGTTTTGGGAATTGGCACAGGCAATGACTTTGCGGGCGGCACGGGCATCCCCACCAATTTAACCGACGGCTTGAAAGCCTTGAAGGAAAACAAACGCAGAAAAATTGACCTGGGTTTGGTGAAAGGCGGCGATTATCCCGAAGGCAGATATTTCGGCAACGGGATCGGCGTCGGCTTCGATGCGGCGGTTGGCAACGAAGCCATCAAAGTCCGCTGGACGCGCGGCCTGCTGGCTTATCTCATCGGCGTGATCAAAACTGTTTTCCTTTATTACAACCCCGCGCAGGTTGAAATTATTTTGGATGACAAGGAAACCATAAAACAGGTTTCGTTGATGATCTCGGTGATGAACGGCAGGCGCATGGGCGGCGGTTTTCAAATGGCCCCCGAAAGCCAGCCCGATGACGGTCTCTTCGACCTGTGCATTGCGGAAACCGCATCCAAGGGGCGCATCCTTGCAATGATCCCGCACTTCATCAAAGGGACTCAAGCCACGCTGCCTGAGATCCAAATGAAGCGCGCGAAAAAAATATCGATCAAATCATTGGACTTAACATTCCCAGCCCATGCAGACGGGGAATTCATCTGCCTCAACGGTTCAGCCCTGACCCTGGAACTGCTCCCGAAAGAACTGGAAATTATCTGCGCCTGAGCCTATGAATTTCACGCATTGGTTTATCAATTTCCTCATTCGAGTATATACCCGCGTCACCTGCCGCATCGACGCGCCTGACTTGCACAAATTCCCGTCACACGGGCCGGTCATCGCGATTGCGAATCACACGGGGCAAATCGAAGTGCCGATGTTGTTCGCGCATTTACAGCCCCGTCAACTTACGGGCTGGGCAAAAGTGGAGGCGTGGGATAACCCGTTCCTGCGCTGGGTCTTCGGCGTTTGGAATGCAATCCCCGTCCGCCGCGGTGAAGCGGATATAAAAGCGCTCAAGCTGGCCTTGAAAGCTTTGGAAGAGGGAAAAATATTCGGGCTGGCTCCCGAAGGGACGCGCAATTACAACGGGAAACTGAAACGCGCCATGCCAGGAACGGCAATCGTCGCGCTTCATTCAGGCGCGCCAATCGTTCCCATTGCCCATTGGGGCGGCGAGGTGTACCTGAAAAATCTGAAGCGATTAAAACGCACCGATTTCCACATCCGCGTTGGCGAGCCGTTCAAGATTAACGTGAGCGGCGTAAAAGTGAACGGTGAAATCCGTCAGCAAATTGTGGATGATATGATGTATGAGCTTGCAAAACTGCTTCCTGAAGAATATCGCGGGGAGTACAGTGACATGAGCAAGGCGACGGGGAAATATATTGTGAAGGTGGAATAAAGCGTAATTGGTAAATGGTAAAAATTATGTTTCACAAATTACCAGTTACCAATTTAGAGTCACAACAAACCTAGAATTTATAACTGTATGCATTCGTCTCGCGTTTTACAAACCCCACCCGCAAATATAATTTATTCGCCGCCACCCGCATGGGGTTGGACGTGAGCGAGATGTTCCCCGCGCCTTTCTCACGCGCCAGTTCAATGCCGCGCAGCATCAAGGCTTCGCCAATTCCTTCGCCGCGCGCCGAAATATCCACGATCACATCTTCGATGATGGAGCGGATGCCCGTCGGCACGCTGTAGACAGCGAGAGTCAACGCGCCAACGATATCGTTATTTTCGTTGCGGGCTATTATCAGCGTGGAAGATGAATCTCGGAGGAGAGCAGCCAGATCGTCCAGAGAAGGAGGCGGGTTGTTATTCGTCAATTGAGGGACGAGGCGTTGAAATGCTTCGTACAGTTCCTCGTCCGCTGTTGTAACAATCTCAATTTGCATTTGATTTTTTTGGAATGACGCTCAAGATAATGTAATAGGCGACATAAATAAGCGAAGCCCACGCCACCCATTGCGGCTGGTTGGGATATTGGATCAACCCCCAGATGCCGATTACTCCGTAAAGATAGGTTAGGGCAAGCGTGAGGGTTCGGAAAAAAGTGTTGCGAGTGGGATAAATATATTTAATCGGAATGAAGACCATGATGTTGAATAACATCAGAAAACCAAAATTCACCCATTGCGGCAGGTTCATCAAAAGCATGTAAAGCGCGGCGACATTCCAATAGGATGGAAAGCCTTTGAAATGATGGTCATCCGTCTTTGCATCCGTTTGCGTGAATTGATAGGCAGAGGTCAACAAAATGGAACAAGCGCCCAACAAGCGGACACTTGCAGGCAACGCATCCGCTTCGATCAAAAAGAGGGCAGGCACAAGCACGTAGTTGACATAATCGAGAATATTATCGAGCAGCGCACCATCGATACCGTTGGCGTATGTTTTCACGTCCGCCCAGCGCGCCAACATGCCGTCGAAGCCATCCACGAGCATGGCGACGATCATGTACATGATCATCATGCGCCAGTTGTGTTCGAAGATCGCGAGGATCGCCAGCAATCCCCACACCGCGCCCGTGGCAGTAAAAAGATGCACTCCCCACGCGGCGGTCACGCGCAGGAGGTTTGGTTTATTTTCTGAAATTGCAGAAGTTGGCATGGTTATCCTTTGACGATGAAGTAAACGTGTAAACACGCAGACAAGTAAACAGGTTCGTTTAATTATAAATTAAAAGGGCTTCGAAAATTTAAATTTTCCAAAGCCCTTTACTGATCACTGATTACTGATTACTGATCACTGATTACTTTCCAATCTTCATCAACCCAACCTTAACTTTTTCACCGTCAAACTCATCTTCAACGACAGATGAATTCGCGGGCGGACTCGCAAAGGATAATTTAATCGTCAATGTTTCGGCTTTGATGTAACCCTCGTGCGCCTCAATTGCGGACCGTAGGCCTGCTGTTGCTTCGACGAATAATTCCACGCGATCGGAAACATCCAAGTCCGCGGTCTTGCGCAAGTCCTGCACGCGGCGCACAAATTCACGCGCCTGACCTTCCGCCACAAGTTCGGGAGTCAGGTCAATGACGAGCGCGGCAACGTACGCGCCATCTTCGGCAACGGAGAAACCTTCCTTTGCAAGCGCCTTGACTTCCACTTCTTCAGAAATGATCTGGTAGGTTTCGCCGCCAACTTTTACTTCAAGCGCATTTCCTGCAACAAAGGTTTTTGCAACTTCTTCCGCATTCATCGCAAGGATCGCCTTTTGGATGGCAGGGAACTTGTTGCCATACTTCTGTCCCAATTGCTTGGGCAGCGGCTTTACGGTATGCGAGAGGGCTTCCGTGGCAGTATCCAGCAGGCGGACTTGCTTCACATTCAACTCATCCTGAATGACATCCAGGTTGTTAATGAGAGCGTTTCGCTCGGTTGCATTTCCAACAGAAAACGCAGCTTCAGCGAGTGGCTGGCGTACTTTTCGATTGGCCTTCTGGCGGGCGGCATGTCCCAGCGAGACGAGCTTCATCACCAAATTCATATCGCGGTTGAGCGATTCGTCAATGAATTCTTCCATCACCTGCGGCCATTCAGCCAGGTGGACGGATTCAGGCGCGGTCTCATGCACCGAGCGGACGAGGTTTTGATACAACTCTTCCGCGAGGAATGGCATGGCAGGCGCGATGAGCTTGGCAACCGTGGTCAACGCGGTGTACAACGTTGAGTACGCGGCCTGCTTGTCTGAATCCGAGTCGTTCTTCCAGAAGCGGCGGCGCGAACGGCGCACATACCAGGTGGAGAGATTCTCGACGAACTTTTCCACGGGGCGCGTCGCGTTGGTGACATCATATTTTTCGTAGGCTTCGGTCACATCGCGGACCAACACGTTCAACTCGGAGAGCAGCCAGCGGTCAAGATCATTGGTTGCGGCGGTCACAGTCAAGGCTTGCGGTTTGTCGAGGTTGGCGTATGTCACAAAGAACGAGTAGACATTCCACAGCGTAAGCGTAAAGCTGCGGATCACATCCCCAACCAGATCGGAAGAGAAGCGGCGTTCCTGTCCAGGCGGCGTGGCAGTGAAAAGATACCAGCGCAATGCGTCGGCGCCGTGGAGATTGATCACATCCCAGGGCTGGACGATATTGCCCAACGACTTGGACATCTTGCGTCCTTCTCCATCCTGAATGTGACCAAGACAGATGACGTTCTTGAATGAAACATCATTATTCAGCAAAGTGCTGATGGCGTGCAGCGAGTAGAACCAACCGCGAGTCTGGTCAACGGCCTCGCAGATGTAATCCGCGGGGAATTGCTGTTTGAACTTTTCCTGATTCTCAAACGGGTAATGCCATTGGGCATATGGCATGGAACCAGAGTCGAACCACACGTCGATGAGGTCCTTCACACGGGTCATCCTGCCGCCGCAATCGGCACACTTCCAATGGACATTGTCCACGTACGGGCGATGCAGGTCGAGGCCTCGCCCTGAGTTTATCGAAGGGTCGGTTAAATCTCTGCCAACTTTTTCAGAAAGTTCGGCAACAGACCCCACACACTCACGGTGTTTGCACTCTTGATTCTCGCACTCCCAAACTGGGAGCGGCGTGCCCCAATAACGTTCACGGCTAAGAGACCAGTCAATATTATTTTCGAGCCAGTTGCCGAAGCGTCCGTTCTTGATATGATCGGGAACCCAGTTGATGGTCTTATTCAACTCAACCAAACGGTCACGCTTTGAACTCGTGCGGATATACCAGGACTCGCGCGCGTAATACAGCAACGGGGTCTTGCAGCGCCAGCAGAAGGGATAGGTATGCACCAGCGTGCCCGCGCGGAATAAAAGTCCACGGGCCTCGAGGTCTTTGATGATGAGCGGGTCGGCTTCTTTGACGAAGATTCCGCGCCAGGGTGTGATCTCAGGAATGAATGTGCCATCGGGCTGTACAGTGAGGAGAATGGGCAAATCATATTGTTTCGCCATTTCCATATCTTCGGCGCCGAAGGCGGGAGCCTGATGCACAAGACCTGAGCCATCCTCTGTGGTGACGTAATTTGCAAGCAGCACGTAGTAAGCGGGCTTATCCACTGGCATAAAGGTAAAGAGCGGTTGATATTTCACACCCTTCAACTTCCTGCCTTTGAAGGAATCCACTACTTTTACTTCTTCGTCCTTGAATATCTTTTCAACTAAATTCTTCGCAAGAATGAGTTTTTCTTTTGTGCCGTTGTTGTCGCGCTCGACGGTTACATAGTCCACTTCGGGGTGTGCGGCAACGGCCACATTGGCGGGTAACGTCCACGGGGTTGTCGTCCAAACTAGCAAGGAGGTATCGGGCTTATCTACCAGCGGCAGGCGCACAAAAACTGACGGGTCGGTGGCGTCGTCGTACCCGAGGGCAACTTCATGGTCAGAAAGAGGCGTGCCGCAGCGCGGGCAATACGGTACGACCTTATATCCCTTGAAGAGTAAATCCTTTTCCCAGAAGTTTTTCAGAATCCACCAAACGGATTCGATGAAATCATTGGTGTAGGTCACATAAGCCGTGTCAAGGTCAACCCAAAAGGCGATGCGGTCTGTGAGTTTTTCCCATTCCTGAATGTAGGTGAATACAGACTTCCTGCACAGCTCATTGAATTTATCGATACCGTATTCTTCGATCTGTTGTTTGTTGTTGAAGCCAAGCTGCTTCTCCACTTCGATTTCAACCGGCAGGCCATGCGTATCCCACCCGCCGCGGCGCGAGACGTGATATCCGCGCATGATCTTGTAGCGCGGAAACATATCCTTGAAAGCGCGCGCCAACACGTGATGCACGCCAGGCCGTCCGTTCGCAGTGGGAGGCCCTTCATAAAATACGTATTCTGGTTTGCCCTCGCGTTGCTCGATGGTCTTCTTGAAGATGTCCTGCTTCTTCCACATCTTGAGGACATTTTCCTCCAACGAAGGTGCATCGAGTTTTGGGCTTACTGGTTTGAACATAATTAGTCTCCTAGCCGCTTGGTCTCGTAGTTAAAAACAAAACTCTCATCTCACACAGAGACGAGAGCAAGGCTCACGCGGTACCACTCTGATTTCCATCCGAAGACGGACACTTCATGGATGACAACCATCATCCTGTTCTGATAACGAAGAACAATTTCGGATTCCCTACTCTCAAACAGGATTCTGCCTGATTTCAGTTCACAGCTCCGGGAGGATTTTCAATCGTCTACGCGTATCCGCTTCACACCTGCCCTTCGACTTTGCTCAGGGCGCCTCGGACTCGCTGACCGTTTCGACAGATTTACTCGTTCCCATCCACGCTTTTTCCGCCATGCGGAATAATGTAGTTTTTGGATTATACACACCGTAAAGACAATCGGCAAGAGCAAAATCGGTAGGGGCCATGGCTGTAGCAAAGTCAGGAAAATCTTAGCGCGAAATACGCGAAATTGGCGAATGGACGCGAAAAAGGAAAAATTCGCGCTCTTTCGCTTTTTTCGCGGCGTTCGCGTTAAAACGACGCCATGAATTCAGAACCACGTCAAGCGACTTTGCAACAACCATACGGTAGGGGCGGGGCTTGCGCAAGGATTATCGCATGTCGGCTGTCATGCATCCGCAAAACCAGCGCAGCCAGGAAGAGAAAGATTTGAAGGAAATTTTCCAAAAAAGTAAGCGAAGATGTAATAGAGCTGAATGAGGTTTGGTCCAAGTATTGGCTCAGGAATAGCGGGGTTATACCGTAACAATAAAGCCAGCCATTTTGCAGGCTGGCTTTATTTTCTAATGTCTTTTAACTAATAACTAGCAGTCCGAGCAGAAAGTTGGGGTACGACTTGGCGTTGGCGACGGTGTGCGCGACGGTGTGGGCGTTATTTGAGTTGGTGTGCGCGTTGGTGTGCGCGTTGGTGTGCGCGTGATCGTCGGTGTATTCGTAGGTGTACGGGTCGGCGTACGCGACGGTGTGAGGGTGATCGTCGGTGTGAGGGTAATCGTCGGCGTCTTTGACGGCGTTGGCGTACGGGATGGCGTGCGCGTGATCGTCGGTGTGCGCGTGATCGTCGGTGTGCGCGTGATCGTCGGTGTGCGTGTGATGGTCGGTGTGTTTGACGGCGTGCGCGTGAGGGTGGGTGTGGCGGTGTAATTATTGATACTGCCCACCACTACACAGTCACCCCAGTTCGGGAAGTTAAAAGTCAGGCTGATATCCCAGATGCCGGACCAGGTTGAATCGCTAAAGTCCGCAATCCATTGGCGTTCTGTGCCACCGCCGTTGATTGGGAGCGCTGGCGGGATGGAGGATGTGGTCACTGGAGAGTCGACGATGTTGCTTGCGGGGTTATAGTATGTTGTCCCAAAATTCGCATAATCGAAGTATCTGCCAGCAAGGGGGGATGGCGACCAGCTTAAGGTAGAACTCACCAAATAAGCTGTGGCAAAGTTGTTGTTACGAACACGCGCCTCGAAATTATCGCCGAAGAAGCGGGTGCGGTTAATGAAGATATTGGGACAGGATGGCGTAGGTGTATTGGTCATTGTAGGCGTAATGGACGGCGTGCGTGTGGCTGTTGGCGTGCGGGTTGGCGTGGGCGTGAGAGTCATCGTTGGTGTATTGGTAAGCGTTGGCGACGGCGTGATGGTCGGAGTTAGCGTGATGGTCGGAGTTAGGGTAATGGTTGGAGTGCTGGTGGGAACTGTGGGGATGTTAAGCGGCAAAGGCGTGTTGATGGCGCGCGTGGCGCGAAATTGCTCCACAATCCCTTCACGATAGGAAGCGAGATGGATCATCGAAGGCTCGATGCCAAAGGCTGGCAGAACGATAAAGGTAAAGTTGTAATCTGCGGCAACCACCACACGATTCCCAGGCGCGCCGGGGTGTTCGTTACGGATGCCGTCCAGGTTGCATTCAGCATATACGGGTCTCGCCATTAATGGGGGGATGAAGACGCGCCCCTCTTCCGCTGAACAGACGGTGATGTTGAAATAATTTTCATCTGCATTTGTCGCGGGGTCCGGGGAGCTAAACAGCGAGGTATCCCTAAGGAAAAAGCCAACCACAATGCGGCGGGTTTCATCTTTGATGGAAGGGATGCGGGCGGCATCCACTTCCGCGTCGCCATCGTCGCAGTCTCCGTCTGAATTGCCAATTAACCCGCAGTATGGGTTGTCTTCGAAATTACCCGTTGTGGCGTAGCGGATGCCGAAACGGGTGGAATTCTCGATGATGATCCAGGCAAACATCAGGCGGGAGAATTCGATGACGCCCACCAAAAGTAACAGCAGGATCGGCAATACGAGCGCGAACTCAACCATGCCTTGCGCTTTTTTGCGATCAGGCGAACTTCGAATTTTTTTGAAAAAAAGATTGTTCATGGCTTTACCCTTGAGAAAAATAAAAGTGCAAAAGGCAGGTTACTGGGAAAGTCTTGTAAAAATATTTTCGGCAATTCTACTGAAAATACTGGCTAGACCAGATGGATCAGGCGAGAAGGCGTAGAAACCATGATTTGCCGTTACGGTCGGAGGAGAATCACCGGCTTCTTCCGCAATATATTGAAGGAGCAATTCTCCAGCATTAATCGGGTCGCTCTTTGGCGTATTAACGAGCAAGCCTGAACCCGCCGTTCCCATGCCAATCGTGAAAACGGTTACGCCCATGCCATCCACCGGGTCTGCCAGGAAGTCTGCGCGGTCGCGGGCGTAATCGTCAGCATCATAAATCGAATTTCCGGTACCATCTACTTCTCCGGCGCTATGCCTTGTGCTTTCCAATGTATCACGGCATGGCGGGTTGACTGGTGAATTCCAGGTGTTATATGGGCAAAAACCAAAGGTGGCTGGATCATCAGGATAGCCATCAGCAGGACTTACATCTGTCAAATTGCCAGTGCCAGTGGAAGCGTTTGCAGGACCGCCGACCAATGCAATTACTACCCAGAATGAATCTTCGCGAATGGGTTCCCGGCCAAACTCAGCGCCTGCCATTTCCAACGAGCCGCCAACATTTGAGGAAGTACACGAAGAACGATCCCCGTAAATGCGGAAGGCTGGGCAGTCTTCGCCCACATAATAATCCACAGGTTTGTTATAACAAGGGTTGCTATTGTCTGTAGCGGCGGCAATTTCGTCGGCTGTGCATAAGTCACGGCATGTTCCATAGACTGAGGGGCAGGCAGGGGGTTGATAAACCCTGATATTCCCAATTGCGGTTCTAACGGTCGTCTCGTCAGATGAAAGCGGCAACAAGGTGTAAGGATCTCGAAAGCCATTGTCGTTCTGGCTGGTCATGGTGACGATGGCAACGCGGTCATAGGGGAAGAACATGGTATCCATAAAATCCAAAGCCACGGCTTTGACGCTTTCCAAAGGCTCACAAGTTTGGGCGGCATTACACAGAGCCGGGTCATCGCCCGGATCGGAACTTGATGAACTGCCCGTTGTTTCATAGGCCATGGACGCCGAAGTATCTATCACCAAAACCAGGTCGAGAGAAGCGGCTTCACCAACGGATGAGGCGGTAATTGTGGTGCCATTGATGCCGATCACTCTCAGGAAACCAAAACCAATCGTCCGCGTGGCGTTGATGCGGATCAGTTTGCGAAGGGGCACAGTGCAAAGTTCAGGGTCGTGAAGGGTGTTAATTTCGTTATCGGGATTGCAAGTATAAACTTGTATGTTGTCAGCGGCGGATTGGTTGAGAATCAAGAATTCCTGTGCGGCAGTGGTCAAGTCTGCTCCGGTAAACCCGCGGCGAAATTGCAGGGCCGAGGCAATGGAGGCAGAGTCAATGGCGCGCTTTAGTTTTGCGTATTCGATTAAAAGAATGCCGCCATCGGTCATTAAACCTACAATGGCAATTAACCCCACCATCGCAAAAGCGATTAGGATAATTGCCTGACCCTGTTCGGATTTTTTCAACAATTTTTCAAACATGCATCATCCTCGCTATTCCGGCTCTGCTGCGCTAAGCGGCATGATTGTGTAAGCGCGCAATGGCAGAGGATCTGCCATAAAAGGAGCCAGCCACGGCAAGCCCAAAACCTGATGATAATTGTAATGAACTTCCACCAGCAGGATGCCCGCGTTGGGCGACCCGCTCACCAGGCGGCTTTGAATTTCAGTTGCGGTAAAGATCGAATCAAAATTGCCGTACATGCGATGCGGTCCGGAAGTTGGGTATTGAACAACGCTGCTTCCGCTTGCCGCGTAGACCGTGATAATAACGTCATCCAAAGTGGAGTCAAGGGTAATGCGGCGTCCCTCATAACTCGGGTTTACAACATAGGGGTCCAGACTGGCCCGAACCATGGCGGCTGCGTCCGAATAAAACCCAATATCATCTGAACCGTCTGTCAGAAATGGATCATCGTTGCTGTAAAGACGCGCTGATTCGCGGGTGGCGTCCAGCAGTGAGAGATAATAATTAAGGATAAAGCCGTACTCTATCACTCCGGAAAAGAGCAGAATAATGATCGGGAAGGCAATGGCAAACTCCACCAGACTCTGGCCTTTGGATTTTTGACGGCCATGCGAGGTGGTGGGATTGGCTAGGTTTAATATGATTTTCTTAAGTAATTCCTTCATTTTTCTCATTTTAATCTGTTCCTGCAAATCCAACAGCCGGACATAGGTACTGTAATGCAATCGGGATGGTTTGAGTATGGCGGTGTGGGGAATGAAACGAAAAATACGCCGGCGCAACGTTTTGGACAGCTATATTATATCCTATTGCCGCGTGAGGTAAAACACAAGGCGACTCTGCGATGCTTACATTTCTGTTAGAACCCCGGAGAGTCGAGATCGCCTTTTGTTACTGGGTCAGAATCACTTCCGGCATTTGCAGGCTGTCGTAATTTTGTTCATCTTTATATTTTATAACAATGCTGTCGGTGCCGTCCACTTCGATATAGTAGCCAATGATCTGGCTGTGGTAGGCGGCTCCGTTGGTTGAATCCAGGCCGTTAATGCGCACATCCGCGCCGGGAGCCAGAATGGTTCCCTGGTATTTGGATTCGGCATTGCCATTCAGGGCCAGGATGTTGTGATTATCAATGGGCATGTATATTAATAAGCCTTCAAATTCGCCGTTTCCTGGGGCGCTTATGTCAATCTCTGCGCTTCCGCTGATCTTTACTTCGCCGTCTATGACCAGCACGATGTTGCTTCCTTCCAGCCGCTGCCCGCCTCCGAGGATGAAATCTCCGCCAATGCAATAGATTCCATGTTCCAAAAATGTGACTCCCTCTGGAGGGAATATCTCCTCATCCCAGGCGCCGGGCGTCATTGTGCCGGTTAGTTCATTCACAGTGGCTATTTTGCTGCCACAACCTACTTTCGGCATTTGAAATGAAGGCGGGTAGGAAATTGGAGGCACGCCAGTTTGCATAGGGAAGGGAGTGATCAACTGTGGTTTTTGAACCTGCGCGCCGCCTACCACGAGGATTGGGCTGGTTCCTTGCGCACGGACGCTTCCGCTACCGAACGAGATGAAGGCGCATTCCGGATTGTCAGAATTGACGAATAAACCGCCCCCTTCAAGGATAATGGTGGCTTCCGTGTGGATCCAGAAGGATCGGTGACTGTCACATTTGCTGTGGGGGGCCAGGCTGACGAGGGCGAAGCCATCGAAAAGCTCGCCAAGGATTGCGGGTTTCGATTGCGAAACGACGGTAACCCTGTTTGTGATCTCGGGTACTCCGATCACAGACCCAAAATATGTTTTAAGATGGGACGTGATAATTACTTCGATGTATTCGGGATTTCCGTTGTAGTCATTGCTGATGGGCGGCGTGTTTAATTCAACAGTGTTGGTAATGCCGTCGTTGTTGTATCCATTGTCCCGTGCG
The DNA here is from genome assembly GCA_919902735.1 of Anaerolineales bacterium. Lineage (GTDB taxonomy): Bacteria > Chloroflexota > Anaerolineae > Anaerolineales > Villigracilaceae > Villigracilis. The sequence continues at coordinate 25,307 of CAKKRM010000098.1, forward strand.
GTGGCGAGCGCGGCTGCTCTCCAGTCGCCGCCTTCAATACGCGTAGTCGCGGCGGTGAGGGCGGCGGCAGATGCGGCGGTTTCTGCCCGGCGACTGTCTACGTAGGCGTTTCCGCCATCGATAGCCAGCGCGGTCATGCCAATGAGACCGATGATCGAAAACACGATCAGAATCATTGCCTGACCCTGTTCGCTTCTTTTGCGCAGCTCAATATTTGATGATAATGGTTTCATGGGCATGACGGCTGAAGGATAACGTTGGTTGCTGAGCCTGTTAACTGTATTGTTTCAGAACCGATAATTGCGCCAATAAAGGGCATCAGGATCGGATATTGATACCGCACGCGGACTCGCAGGCTGTTTGCCGCGCCGCCTGTCGTGCCCTGGCAGGATGCTCCCACAGAGTCCACATCCACCTGAACCAGTTCTTTGTTCGTCAATTCCACTGGTGAGGAGAAGATCGGGTCTTCGCCCTGCGGGGATATATTGCGAGCCCTGTTCTCGATCTCAGCTTTGTTGTCCGGGTTGAACGAGCCGTAAAAGGCGCCCTCCTGTGCGGCGTCTCTCAGGATTGCGTAGGAGAAAATTGCCATTCCAAAATCCACTGTGCCGAGAAGCAGTAACAGGATGACGGGCAGGCTGACTGCAAGCTCGACGAGGCTTTGTCCACGTTCTGTGGGGGGACTCTTCTTGTATGTAGTTGCCTTCATATCTTAATTTCTTGAATCGACTGGATAATTTATGCAGCCAGGTGTGCCGAGTGTGATGATAATTCTTTCCGTGCCGTCGGCCTGGTCGTACTTCTGGTGGAATACGAATTGGATCGTGGATAGGCCGGGCGGAATGGATGGGTAGAAAGCTGGAATATAAGCGGACGGCGCATGGATATCGCCGTTCCAGGATTGTGATGCGATCAAAATTTGTTGAAGGCGCAGGCTGCGGTCGCTTCCGGACGGGTGGCCGGTATCATGGTTCCATTCCAGATAAACCAGCGCCGCAGACAGGGTGTAACCGGTTGCATTGTTGATGCTCATTTCCATGATGTTATCTTCGATGCGCAGCGGACCGTGGAATACTCCGCTAAACCCTGTGCAGCTTATGGCGGTTGGGGTGATGGATGATGTGCTGGTTGGCAGCGGTGTTCTGGTTGGAGTAAAGGTGAGGGTGGGGGGGATGGGTGTGTTTCCGCCAGACTGGTTGGTGAGCGCCAACTGCGTATTGGTTAGGAATACCGATGGCGGCGTAATTCTCCCGCCGCCAGGGATACCGCTCGTGGGAGTGGCGATTGTAACTTCGGTGGGTGTTTCAAAGCCGGAGGGGGTAAATGTTGGCGTCAGGGAGGGTGTGGCTGTCTCTGCCGAGAATTCCATGGGCATGGATGAGCCAACGATTGGAACGGAGATCAGGAATGTGCGCGCGCTTGCAGAGACCACCGTAAAAGGTTCGAAGGGGAGGATCGGGAGGATCGGTTCGTAGACCGACGATACCTGGACGATGATGCGATCTCCATTGCGAATGGTGTTGTCTTCAATTGGGCAGGCGCTTGTATCAGGGCTTGGGTCAACATCCGGTATCTGGATTTGCTCCCCTTGCGGGGTTAGGCCGCGATCATAGGTAATGTTGATTTCGTCAAACGATGAAATGATGGCCGATTTTTTTGCCACCTCACGCATCCCCTCACAATCCTGATAGTAGTACATATCGTTGGTTTCGCCGGCGGCTGCCCCGTACCGCGCCGCCTGGCGGGAGGCGTTTGCAACAGATGCGAATATAAAAACCAATCGTGAAACTTCGATGATGCCGTACAGAAGTACCACCAAAAGCGGCAGGGCCAGCATGAACTCAACCATGGCCTGCGCTCGAGTTTTTTCAGATCGTTTGAAAGTGATTCTTTTCATGGCGTACACATCCTAGCCGGGTACAATTTTTTCGATGAAGCCTGGAAAATAAATAATGAGAAATGCGCTGGTGATAAAGTAGGGGCCGTAGGGAATAAAAATCATCAAAGAATTTTTGTCATATTTTTTTGTGATCAATAGCCAGGCCACAAGGAAAAAGCTGACAAATCCGCCAAATAAAATTCCGAAGAGCAGGCTGAACCAGATCAGCGGCCAGCCGAGCATAAGTCCGATGATGGTGACCAGAATGACATCCCCGGCCCCAAGGGCTTCCTCATCGTCTGCTTCCTTTCCCATTGCAAGCATTCGCTTCGTGCGTATCCTTGAAAAGAGCACGCCCATATAGTAGAAAACGAGCATGATGAGCAGGCCGCTCAGGCCGCCCGTCAGAGTGGGTTTTAAGCCGTGGGTAACAAGACCAACTGTCAGCGCGAGGAATGAACCGAAGAGGCTGGTGGGGTGCAGGATCAGGCGGTGTTCCATGTCAATCGTAAAAATTACTCCAAAATATGCGGCTAAAATCAACCCAAGCGGGTAGCCAATTTTTGCGGGGGGTTGCAGCCAGGTAAATATGCTGATGGCAGGCAGGATGATTTGGACAATCCGGGCACGGGTTTTGCGGGCATGTTCATTTTGGCAGGCGCGCAGGAGAAAATAATCCATCCATGAAAACGGTGCGCCACACTGCAAACAAACCGGCTGGCTAAGCTTTCTTGTAACTGGAAGAACGTCCGATAAATAATTTACGAGCTGTCCGGCGAACCAACCAAGCATAACAGGTATGACGAGTGAGATTGACATTTGAAATTATTATAATTCCAATTATGATAGGCCGCAAAGTTGATGTGGGGTGTAGGTCAATTGCAATGTTCTTGGCGGAATTTTGAAACCGCCTTACAATCTTGATGGTTTAAGGAGATATATTATGGAAGAATTTGTTATTGAGGGCGGGGTTCCGCTGCAAGGGGAAGTGATTCCTTCGGGAAACAAGAATGCGGCCCTGCCTTTGCTGGCGGCTTGTTTATTAACGGATGAACCGGTGGTGCTTCACAATTTGCCTTTAATCCGTGATGTGCTTGCCATGCGAAAATTGATCGAAAGTCTGGGCGCTCAAATCGAAGAAGTGGATTCAAACTCCTGGCGGATTACGACGCGAGAACTTACCGCCTCTCATCTGGACCCTGAGCTGTGTCGCCGCATCCGGGCATCCATCTTAATTGCGGGACCTGTTCTTGCGCGCGCGGGCGGCCTGCGCCTGCCGCCCCCCGGCGGAGATGTGATTGGCCGCCGCCGCCTGGATACTCATATTTTGGCTTTGCGGGCCTTGGGTGCAAAGGTCACTTATGATCGTGTTTTTGATATTGAAGCGGCTCAATTGCACGGCGCGGATATTCTTTTGGATGAAGCGAGTGTAACTGCAACAGAAAATGTAGTGATGGCCGCAGTTCTGGCGAAAGGCGTTACGCAAATCCGCAATGCCGCTTCGGAACCGCATGTGCAGGAACTGTGTCAGTTTTTAAATTTGCTTGGCGCAAAGATCGATGGCATTGGCTCGAACACCCTGCGTATTACCGGAGTGGACGGATTGCACGGCGGCGAATATACGATTGGCCCTGACCTTCTTGAAGTGGTGAGTTATATCGGGGCGGCAGTCGTTACACATGGAAATATCCGCATCCGGAATGCTGGCGTTGAACACCTTGAAATGGTGGCGCAGGTCTTTCATCGTTTGGGCGTCCATTGGCAGGTGGATGGGAACGACCTGCTTGTGCCTTCCGAACAATCCCTGACGATTAACTCTGACCTGGATGGCGCAGTGCCTGAGATTAAAACGAATATCTGGCCGGCCTTCCCCACCGACCTGACAAGTATTGCTATCACGGTTGCAACCCAGGCTTCCGGTTCGGTACTTTTTCACGATTGGATGTTTTCCGGGCGCATGTATTTTACAGATAAACTTGTCGGCATGGGCGCGAGAATAATTTTGTGCGATCCGTATCGCTGTTTGATCCAAGGCCCTACACAACTCTATAGCGAAAGACTGGAAAGCCCCGATATCCGCGCTGGAATGGCGCTGCTGTTGGCCGCGCTGGCCGCAGAGGGTACGTCAAAAATACGAAATGTGGTTCAAATTGAAAGAGGCTACGAAAGGGTGGATGAAAAACTTCGAATGCTGGGAGCCAAAATTACCCGTGAAAGGGAATAAAAAGAGAGAGGCCGCTCACGGCCTCTCTCTTTTTATTCCCTTATTTTGAAACAATTACTTCTTTTTTGATTAGCACAGGGAATAGGTGATTGTCGCCGACTTTGTTGATAAAGGAACCGGCCGCAGTGCCTGTGTCTCCATTTGAGTATGTGATCCACGCCCATGCGTAATAATTACCTTTTGGCAGGGCTACGATAAGATTCTCGTTTTTAGTCAGAGAATACGATAAATTTCCACATTGCCCAAATGCATTGGTGCTGAGGTTTAAAGATAAAATGATGGTACCCCCGGTTTCGTTTTGAAAACGGACATTGGATTGAGGGCCTGCTTCTCCAATATTTAACAACTTTGTGTTGCAATCATCCACGCCGCCTGCGGCCTGGGTGGCAGTAGGCAAAACGAGGGGTGTGCTTTGTGTTGGCAATGCAATCGGGGTAAAAGTGGGCAGTGAAGTAGGGCTGGGTATTTCTGTGGGGGGCAGGGGGGTGGCGGTGGGAATTGCCAATTGGGTCATCGCAACAATCGTCCACGCGGCAGAGATGGCCGTACCTTCAACTTCGACAGGGGACATGGTCGGGGTGCCTTGCGGTCCACAGGCAGTGATAAATATGGCAATGACTGCCAAAACGGGTATTATTTTTTTAATCATGGTTCTCTCCATTTCTTTATTTGCAACAAGCTTACTTGATTGTAATTTTGTCCTTGAAAATATTGATGGTCAGGTCTTCCCCTTCTGAAAGGGAAAACGAACCGGTGAACTGTCTGCCGCCAACCCACGCTACATACGTGTACTTCCCGGCTGGAGACTTTGCATTAACCGTTTTCTTAACTGGATACTCAAGGATCGTAACATACCCGTCTCTGGTTACGCAACGAAGTGATATGTAAACTTCAACCTTGGCTTTATTTACCAGATAAATGGAGCCAAATGGCAGGTTGGGCGGCAGCGTGCCGGAGAATTGCGGATGGGGAGTTGTTGGCGTCAACGGGTTTGGCGTGGCGCTGGGTGTCGTGGATAGAGCGCCGGCAGAAGGGACAGTCGAACTCCCCGTTACTTCTGTTCCTGCTGTAACTGTACCGGTGCCCAAAGTTGCAGTCAGTGTGAGCAATATTGGGTTCGGCGTTTCCGTTGATGTTGCAATTATCGGTGTATTGGTGGCAGTCATTACAACAGGCGTCTCGCTGGGCGCGATGGTTTCGGTTGGAAAGATCGCCTGAAGGGTCAGTTGCGAAACCACCGCGGCGGTTTCCTGCAAAACCGCTTCTGAAACTGGAGTTGGGTTGGATGTCTGCGGTTGAAGAGCGGCTGGCAGACAGGCGCTGAGTGAAACACCAAGCACAAACAACAGGGCAAAAAAATTTTTCATAGCCGGCTCCTCCAGCAAGCAGAGTCTAATTTTGGTTAACCACATCCATGAATTGCGCCACAACCTCGCGCAACATGCGTTCGGGGAGCGCGCCAACCTGGCGATGCACAACCTTGCCACCCGAGACGAACAACAAAGTTGGAATGCCTTGAATGCCAAATTTTTGCATCCATTCCGCGTGATCATCCGTGTTAACCTTTGCCACGATCAATTTGCCTTCGTTCTCTTTGGCAAGTTTATCCAGCGTCGGAGCTATCATTTTACAGGGGTTGCACCACGGCGCCCAAAAATCCACAATCACAGGCAATGTAGATTGCATTACGACTTTTTCAAAAGCCTCGTCGGTGATGTGAACAGGTTCTCCAGTCATTATTTTTATATCCTTTCCTATTTACTTATTTAGCCGATGGAGTATAACATAATTTCCCTGATATAATCGCCGCTCATGAATAGCCTATTCTCACGATGGAAAGACGGACTCTCGCGCACAAGCAAAGCCGCGTTTGGGCAAATTGCATCCGTACTTGGTGCGTCCGAGATTAATGATGAAACATGGGATGATCTTGAAACGCTTCTCGTTCAAGCAGATTTGGGAATCGAGACCACAACCGCCGTTTTGGATTCACTAAAACGCCTCACACGGACCGAAGGCCTGATTCGCGCCAATGAGCTTTTCTCTACGCTGAAAAAGGAACTGCGTTCGCGCCTCATCACACCGCCTGCTTTGAGCTTTATCAACAAACCGACGGTTATTTTGGTTGTTGGAGTTAATGGTTCAGGGAAAACCACAACGATTGCAAAACTTGCCTCACGTTTCACTGGTGAAAAAAAACAAATATTGCTTGGCGCAGCGGATACCTTCCGTGCCGCAGCGATGGACCAACTCCAGGTTTGGGGTGACAGGCTAAAGGTCGAAGTGATCGTCGGCGCTTCGGAGAGCGACCCTGGCGCAGTGGCGTTCAATGCCGTTCAGGCGGGAGTCGCCCGGGGCGTGGATATCGTCATGATCGACACGGCAGGAAGATTGCACACCCGCTTCAACTTAATGGAAGAACTGAAAAAGGTTAATCGCGTGGTTGGTAAGGCTTTTGCAGGCGCGCCGCATGAGGTGTGGTTGGTGTTGGATGCAACCACTGGGCAGAACGCATTGCAACAGGCACGTTCTTTTAAAGAAGCAGTACATGTGACAGGCGTTATTTTGTCGAAACTGGATTCGTCCGCGAGAGGCGGCATGGCGTTTGCGATCCAGCGCGAATTAGGGCTGCCAATCCTGTTTGCAGGGCTGGGCGAAAAGCCTGAAGATTTAACGCCTTTCGACCCCGATGCCTTTGTGGATGGAATTTTGTTGAATAACTAGGAGAGATTATGCAGGATTTGCTTCAACGCTTGCAGGCCGCGAATGACCTGACTCAGCAATTAATGGTGCGTCTTTGACCTGACAGGCAAAGAGATTCAACTATCCCAACTCGAAAAAGAAATAGGCGAACCTGATTTTTGGAATGATTCCACGAATGCGCAAAAGACGATGAAGATCGTTTCCAGTCTGCGCACGGATGTGGAATCTTGGAACGCATTAAAACAACAAATCCACGATCTGATGGAACTTGCAAAACTCGACGACGAGTCGTTACGCGCTGACTTGGAAAGTGAACTTCATAAAATTGAAGTTGATCTTGAAAAGCGATCTTTCGCGGCCATGCTTTCAGGGCCTTATGATCATGACGATGCCATCCTTGCCATCCACGCTGGCGCAGGCGGCACAGATTCACAGGATTGGGCGGATATGCTTCAGCGCATGTATTTGCGTTGGGCGGAAGATCACGGCTTCTCGGCAGAAATATTGGATTCAACACCCGGCGAAGAGGCGGGCATCAAAAGTGTGACCATTGCGGTAGGTGGTCGTTATGCCTTTGGTTATTTGCGTTCGGAAAAAGGGGTTCATCGTTTGGTGCGCCTTTCCCCATTTGATGCGGCGCATCGCAGACATACATCTTTTGCGTTGCTCGAAGTTCTTCCGCAGGTGTCTATGGAAGAAGTGGATATTGAGATCAACCCCGGTGATATAAAGCTGGATGTCTTCCGTTCGTCTGGCGCAGGCGGGCAGAATGTGCAAAAGAACGCCACAGCCGTGCGGCTCACGCACATTCCCACAGGGATTGTTGTGACATGCCAGAATGAGCGTTCCCAAAATCAAAACCGCGAGTTTGCCATGCGAATTATGCGAGCGCGGCTGTTGGAATTGCGTCAGGCCGAAAGAGAGGAGGAGCGGGCAGTTCTGCGTGGTGAATACACTAAAGCAGAGTGGGGGAGTCAGATCCGTTCCTATGTGTTGCATCCATATCAGATGGTCAAAGACCACCGCACAGATTTTCAATCTGGGAATTCGCAAGCTGTTTTGGACGGCGACCTGGATGCCTTTATGGAAGCCTATTTGAAGAGCGTTGCAAAGTAGCCAGAATCAAAAGAGCAGGTTTTGAACCTGCTCTTTTTGTTTATCCACCAGTTGGAAGTCGCTTTTCCAATGTACTGTTGAACATTTTTTCCTGTTCTTCAGAAGCTGATTTATACGACTTGCGGCGAACTTTTTTGCCTTTTGATTTTTCGAGAGCCTGCGCCCATGCAATTTGCATTGCGGTGAACTGCGGTTCGTTGGAAACCTCAGTTTCCATAACGTATTCATCTTCCTTTTTACGTTTACCTTTGCCCTTCGCGCCAGTCCCAGGCTTGCGGTCTTCGCGTTCGGGTTTGGCTTCTTCGATGACTTCGGCCTGTAAAGCTTTCATGCTCAGGCGGATCTGGCGCTTGCGGCGATCCACATCCAAAACCTTGGCTTCGATCTCTTCGCCTTCTTTGAGAACTTCGCTTGCGGTTTTGACGTAGCCGTGCGTCAATTCACTGACGTGAATGAGACCAGGACGTTCAGCGCCGAAATCCACAAATGCGCCATATGTTTCGAGACGGACAACCTTGCCTTTAACAATCAGGTCAGGTTGTATTTCCTTCCATTCATAGGCCAGTGGCTCGATCATGGTGAGTTCGATACGGTCTTTCTTCACGCGTCGTACCCAAACATCCACCGATTGCCCTTCCTTTACAACGTCTTCGACTTTGTTTACCGCTTCCGTCTGGAGTTGTGAGATGTGGATGACACCAGGTAAACTTTGTCCGATGTCAACAAGCGCCCCCGCGAGTGTCGTCTTCAAAATTTTGCCGCTGAGTTTTGTTTTTAGTTCAAGCGCTACGGCGGGCGCGCTGTCGGGTGTAGTCATATAGATTCTCCTGCTGTTTGAAATAATGCCGAAGAAAGATTATACCTGTCGGGTATAAATACGTCAACATGAATTTGGTAAGAAGGCATGGCTATTCCAAGGTCAGGAAAATCTTAACGCGAATTCCGCGAAAAGGCGAAAGACGCGAATTTTTCATTTATTTTCGCGTAAATTTGCCTGATTTGCGCTTTTCGCGTTAAGCCTTGCTACAAAATTAAAAAGATGTCAAGCGACTTTGGAAAAGCCATGGGTAAGAAGGGGATGAATGACCCAGCCGACATTGAGACAGAATCTGTTTAAGTGAGAGGTGGCAGGTATGTTCCCGGCAGAGAGATCATTGGCAGTACAATATATAAAAAACCAAAGGCTGGCTAATGGAAGACTTCGATTCCCTAAAACATAATCGGATAGGTTCCCCGAAATATAAAGTGTCGAACGCAAGTGTATTCGTCTCGGCGGGGGGATTCCACTTTATTGACCATCTCGACCCTGTGGAGGAGCTTTCCCCAGTCATTGACGGGGGCGCGCTTACCGATGAGGAGATTGCCTACATCGAAAAATCCCTGCAATCGAACCCGGGGCGGCTTGAGCATCAGGTGTTTGCGGTCAGACGGCACAGTGAGGTCAACGGTAAAAAAGCGCTGGATATTGGCTGTGGCGGCGGGTTGTTCCTCTCGAAAATAAAACAGGCGGGCGCGGATGTGCTTGGCATCGAGCTAAGCGATACGCGAGCGTATTACGCTAAAACCAGACATGGGTTTGAAGTTGTCAAGCGCACCATCGAGGATGACTATTGGAAAAGTTATCACGGGACCTTTGACATGGTCACCCTGTGGGATGTGATCGAGCATGTCAACTACCCGCTTGCCACCCTGCGCTCTGCGGCGGATATACTAAAGAGCGGCGGCATTTTGCTGATCGATACGCCTTGCCGGGATGCGTTCTATCACCGCTTTGGAGAATTCACCTACTGGCTTTCGCGTGGGAAATATCCCACCTTTTTGAACGCCATGTATTCCGCAAAGCCGTTCGGCCACAAGCAGATTTTTTCGCTGGCGGAGATGAAGTCTGCGCTGGAGATGGCGGGGCTGGAAGTGGTGGAGTTGCGGCGTTTCCATGAACTGTCTTTCCCGTACAGTTTTTATTTAAAAAAACTGGTCAGGTCTGAGTTGCTTGTGAAACTGCTGCTGCCATTCGTTCACATCTTTTTTATTATTTTTCCCATCCGCAATAAAATGCTGGCTGTGGGGCGGAAGAAGTGATTCTTGTACACGGATAACACGGAATTTTTGGGGGGAATTTTGGGGCTTGGGAATAGCGTCAGAATCACTGAGGCAGTTTCTCGGTCGGGAAATGAGGCGGCCGCTTTTTGCACATGTCGCCAAATATAATGTCGCATCTCAAAAGGTTTTGAAAAAATGCGGCTTCGAATTCATCGGCTGGGGTACCTGGGTCGCCCAATGCGGGCGGAGATGATGTGGAAGGGGTAATCTTGATTCTCAAGTGAATCAGGCAACATCCACTTGCATGATGTACACGAGCAGGCGGTGAAAGACAAAAAAGGGGAACAGTAAAATGACATGCAACACATTACTTAACCCAAAGAGCAAAGCCACTGTGTTTAAAAAATTGTCGAGGAGTGGGGCAAGGTTTTCGAGCATCCATGTGCCTGCGCCTGAAAAAATTGCCAGCGCCAATAATGCCGCCGCCCAGATGCCAAGCGGAAGCCAGGCATGGCGGTCTGACTCGGAGGGCATCATGGCGCTGGAAACTGCGAAGGTGAGGTAGAACCACAGAAAAAAATCCTGCACGGTGGGCAGCAGGCCAAGCCCCATCCAGAATAATTCTATTTGCCCGTTGCGCAATACGTTCCACAAGGTGTGAACTTGCAATTGATAAATTCCCGCGTAGGCCACGAACAAAGAGCCGGCAATCAGCGGCGCCAGGCCGACGAGCGAATCGCGGACAATATCCGTGCGTTCGGTTTCGACGTAGCCCATTTGCAAGCGTCCGTCGGGCAGGGCGCGGGGGATCAATGAAATTTTCCCTGTGCGAACCCGCAGAATTTTTGCCATGAGAAAATGAGCGAGTTCGTGCAGGAACACGCCGGGAAAAAATAAAATAGAAAACAAGCCTATGGTCAACTGCACATTGCGGGTGAGCAAAACGAGAACGGCTTGAATCTCACGATGCAAAAGCCGCTGGAGAATGACCAGCGGCAGAAGCATCAAAATAAACCAGAGGAAGCCAGAGAACCACACGAAAAATTATATGGGTGTAATGTCGGAAGGAGGGGGCATGGATTTCCCGGCGGTATTATTCCATATTGCGCCGCCGCCCGCGCCAAGCGCGGCTGTAAGGCCCACGTTGACCAACCCAACGCAACAGGCCACTGCGATCTGAGCGATCCATACTGTGGCGGGGTCGGCGGCGGGAAGGCCGAGCGTCTGGTTGATCTGATAGTTCGGGTTTTGCATTACGAAGGAATTGATCACAGACGCGATCACCTGTCCAAAAATACCAAAGGCGCCTGCTATTGCGCCTGCATACGCGCCGCGTTGGATCGTGGTCAACGGGTTCTTTTCAAATACACCCGTGAGATATCCTGCGGCAAGACCGGTCAACAATGGGACGCAAAAAGCACACAACGGGCTGATAACTGAAGCTGCAAGTAAAACAAGAAAGAACATGGCAGCGCCGACGATGAGACCTGCTTTTAACATGGCGAATCTAAGCTCCTTTTATGATTTGGCTTGTGAGACGATCTGAACGAAATCATCCAACTTCAAACTTGCTCCGCCCACCAACGCGCCGTCAATATCGGGCTGTGAGAAAAATTCTGCGGCATTTGCGCCAGTGACAGAACCGCCGTACAAAACGCGGATGGCTTGCGCGGCCTGCTCGCCGTACAACTCGGCAATGGCAGGGCGGATAAAATCCTTGATAACGACATTCACCGCTTCGCCTGTGGACGCTTTGCCTGTTCCAATTGCCCAAACAGGTTCGTACGCTACAACAATGCGCGGCGCATATTCGGGGGAGATGCCTTTGAGTCCGAGGCTGGTTTGGCGGGTGACAACTTCACGGGTCTGGTTTGATTCGTATTGTTCCAAGGTCTCACCCACACACACGATGGGGGTCAGGTCAATTTTTTGGGCGGCGATCAATTTTCGATGTACGATCTCATCCGTTTCGCCAAAATATGCGCGGCGTTCCGAATGGCCGAGAATGACATAGCCACATAACTCCTTCACCATCCCTGGCGAAACCTCGCCTGTGAACGCGCCTTTTTCCTCCCAGTGCATGTTTTGTGCGCCAAGCCCAATACCCGAACCTTCGAGCAAGGGAAATGCCGCCGCCAATGACATAAACGGGGGGCACAATACTTTTTCAACACCGTTGATCTCGCGTAATTTCGAGATCATGGCAGAGGCCAGATCACGAGTCTCTGCGGTGGTTTTGTTCATCTTCCAGTTACCGGCCACAAAAGGCGTTCGCATAAATTTCTACTCCATTGTTTTCAAGAATGTATCAGCCATGATTCGTATCCATTCGGGCGCGCCCAGGTCTGAGGAAAGCGAAAGCAGGATGGGTTTGGCCTCCGCGTTGTTACCCGATTTCATTTCGATCTCCGCCCGCAGTAAAGACACCTCGAACATATCGGGCATCAATTTCTCAGCATTTGACAGTTGTAATTTGGCCTCATCCATACTGCCGTTAAACAGGGCATAGCGCCCACGCGCAACATAGCCAAGCGGCAGGTCGAAATTATCGATGCGCTCAAAGAACACAAAGAGGGGCATTTCCTTGCTTTCGCTGGCTTTATAGATTGCCTCATGCAGGTTATTCCTGGTCTCTTCTGGCATTTGCTGATCGCGTTTAATGGGCGCGGAACGCATATACATCCCAGCGGCGGGGGCCCATGCCTCGCGGGCTTTATATTCCTGCGCCGCATTCAAGAAAAATTCCTTGTTATTCGGCCCGGCCAGGTTGGCGGCCTGCGCCAGTTCCTGCATGGAAGCGGCGGTTTCATTTGCATCCCAAAGCGCGAGCGAGAGATGTAAATGGGCGTTCGGGTCTCCGGGGTTTTTCGCCACTTCTTCGCTTGCCGCTGAAACCTCTGGTGAAAGATGTTGCGGGGTCGGCGGCGGCGCTTTTGTGGCGTGCAGGGGCGTCAGCGGAGTGAATGCCTGGGTGTTGATGACAGCCGTCGGCGGGGTTTGAGCGGCAGGGCGATTTCTCATCACCGCCAGCATTGCCACTCCAACACATAGGATGGCGACCACTCCAACGCCGATCCACATCCAGGAAAAAGAACGCTTCTCTGTCGGACTTTTGCCTGCCACGGTTTCAACGACGGGTTGCACGCTTTGGCTTTTTGGCTGGCTTTTGGTTTGGCCTTTCAAAACTCCGGGCCCCATGGTGATGGCGGTGCCCTGCATTGGAATGCCCGCTTCCTCCCAGGCATCTTTGAAGGATTGGATCATGTCCAAGACAGATTCGTAACGGTCTGCGCGGTCTTTTGCAAGCGCCTTCAATAAAACGCGCTGAACATGCTCGGGCACGCTGGGGTTGATCACCTGTGGCAGCGGCAGGGGCGTGTAAATGTGATCGTGAATAATGGAGAATGGCGTGTCTGCGCTGAATGGAACCTGCCCCACCACCATTTCATACAACATGACCGCGAAGGAATAGATGTCTGTGCCGGAATCGAGGTCTTTCTTTCCCATGGCCTGCTCGGGCGAAATATATTGCGGCGTACCCATGATCGAATCGGATGAAAGTGTGGATTCTCCCGCCGCCGCGATTCGCGCCAGGCCAAAATCAGCAAGGTACATCACGCCGTCGTTTGCGATCAGCACATTGGAAGGTTTGACGTCGCGATGTAAAATTCCCTGTTGGTGGGCATAGGCCAATGCGGAACCGACAGAGTCAACCACCTGTTCGATCTCTTGCGAGGAGAGCGGGCCCTTGTTCAAGCGCGCCTTTAAAGTATCCCCTTCGATGTATTTCATTACGAGATAAGGCCGCGCCTGGTGCTCGGAATAATCGTAGATCGGGACGATGTTGGGGTGTTCCAAACGGGCCACCACCCGCGCCTCACGCTGGAAGCGCGCGGTGAAGGTTTGGTCTTCGTGAAAGGCCGCGTGCAAAACTTTGAGGGCTACGTAACGGTCCAGGGCGGCATGATACGCCTTGTAGACAGTTGCCATGCCGCCCTGACCCAATTGCTCCATGACGCGGTACGGCCCGATATTTTCACCAATGTTGAATGACATACAGCGCTCCGCTTGCAAGTTTATTCGATTATAGTACAGGGTGATTAATTCTGGTTATTCGTATTGTAAATTGTGTGTAAATTGAAATACACACCTGGGCAGGAAGATAGTCTCCTGCCCAGGTGCGATATGCCCCAAAATCAATGCGTGTGTTTTAGCGGCGCGGTTTTATTTTTATGGAATTTCGACATTCACGTTTACCGCCCCATTTTCGGGGGTAAACGTCACTTTGAAAGATTGGGAATTTCCATTCCCACAATTGGCAGTCCATTCCTCCACCCATACGCCGTTCGAGTCTGGTTGCTGGCTCACGCTGATGGTGGTGCCTTGCGCGGTGGGGGTTTCACAGCCGGTCATCATTCCCACAAGTTGAATTGACAACCAGGCTGTATAACGAGTCGATTCATCCGCAAGGCCGCCCTGTGGCACGTCGCCTAAATCTTCGGGGAGTTGATTCGGGTCAAAGGGGATGCCCGTTGGAATTTCAATATCCTCAAACTGCTGAACCGCCTGCTGGGCCGTGAGATACGCCTGATAGCCATAATATCCTGCAACGCCGGTAACGACACAGCAACAGCATAAGATGACTGCAACGACAACGCCAATGATCAAATTACGGTTTGATTTCGGCGCTTCTGGTGATGGATTGAAAGACGGGGTGGATTCCATAAATTAATTCTCCTTTTAATTTGATTGCGAATTATATAACTGATATTACGCACTTTTACCAAAAAGTGATGTCGTTCCCCATTCGGGGACGATGTGCGAGCCGCGCACTTGGTTTTAGCGGCGAAGCAATCTCTGAGACGGCTGGGAGATTGCTTCGGACAAAAAACAAGAGCGTCCTCGCAACGACATACCCTTACTGCGTAAGGTGAGTTATATAACTCACCTTACGCGGAACATCCCGAAGGTTCTCGTAAATTAAGCCTGTTTGTAGTCCAAACCTCACCGCACTAGCGCGCGGCGCAAGTGTCGGGACGGTGCGTAACATCAGTTAGATAATAGAAAGGAGCGGAAGGATGTACATCCTTCTGCTCCTTTTTTCCTATGGAAAATCTATTTATCCAGCAACGCCGCCACGCCGGGCAATTCTTTGCCTTCGAGAAATTCCAGCGATGCGCCGCCGCCGGTGGAGACGTGGGTCATCTGCCTGGCAACGCCTGCTTTCTTGACTGCGCTGGCCGAGTCGCCGCCGCCAATGACGGTAATGGCTTTGGATTCAGCCAACATCTTCGCAAGAGCGAACGTTCCTTCGGCGAATTTCGGCATTTCAAAGACGCCGACGGGTCCATTCCAAACGATCAATCTGGCTCCGTCCAATGTGGCTTGATACAGGCTGATGGTTTTCGGCCCCACATCCAACATACGCCAGCCTGCGGGGATGGCATCAACATCTACAATCTGGGCATTCGCTTCGGCATCGAACTTGTCTGCGATAACTGCATCCACGGGCAGGACGAGTTTGTGGCCCAGTTTGCCGAGCAGGGTCTTTGCGGTTTCGAGAGATTCCGCTTCGACGAGGCTGTCTTGCATGTTCAATCCCCTGGCAGAGAGGAAGGTGTTTGCCATGCCGCCACCGATGATGAGCTTGTCGCATTTCGCGGCAAGGGTTTCCACAACCAAAATTTTGTCGCTGATCTTTGCGCCGCCGAGGATGGCAATGTAGGGATGTTCAGGGTTGGCAACGGCGCGTCCGAGGTATTCCAATTCCTGTTCCATTAAAAAGCCAGAGACTGCGGGCAGGAAACGCGCAATTCCTTCCGTGGAGGAATGCGCGCGGTGTGCGGAGCCAAACGCATCGTTGACGTATACTTCGCCGAGAACCGCCATTTGTCTGGCTAGCTCAAGATCATTTTTCTCTTCGCCGGCATGGAAGCGGGTGTTTTCGAGCATCAATACATCGCCGGGCTTCAAGGCCTTCGCCAGCGTTTCCACTTCCGCGCCCACACAATCGGGAGCCATTTGCACGGGACGATTCAACAGCGTGGCTAATGTCTCCGAAGCGGCGCGCAGGCTGAAGGCGGGGTCTGAAGCGGATTTTGGCCGTCCGAGATGACTCATCAAAATCAACGACGCGCCTTGATCCAACACATATTGAATCGTCGGCAAGGCGGCTTTGATGCGCTTGTCGTCAGTTACTTTGCCATCTGCCATCGGGACGTTAAAGTCCACCCGCATGAGCACGCGTTTGTTTTTGATGGCGATATCTTTAACTGTCTTTTTATTCATGGCTGTATCCATCCACGTGTTGCGTAATCCGTGTTCCGTAAGAGACAATCACGGGTTACGCAACACGCAACACGTTAAAGGCTCTTCGCCATCTTCGCAGTGAGGTCTGCGGTGCGGCAGGCGTAACCCCATTCGTTGTCGTACCACGCAACGACCTTGACCATGTTGCCGATCACGAGCGTGTCCATGGCGCTGAACACAGACGAGAACGTTGTGCCGCGCAGGTCAGTAGAGACCAACGGTTCATCGGTCACATCGAGGATGCCCTTCATGGGGCCGTTTGCATATTCCAGCATGGCGGCGCGGATTTCTTCGCTGGAAGCTTCTTTGTTAAGAATGGCGGTGAAATCAACCACTGAAACGGTAGGTGTGGGAACGCGGAATGCCATGCCGCCAAACTTGCCTTTGAGTTCGGGGATCACCAAACCAACTGCCTTTGCAGCGCCTGTTGCAGATGGAACGATGTTCTGCGCGGCGGCACGGGCATCGCGCAAATCCTTTGCGCCGACATCCTGCAATTTTTGAGAATTGGTATAAGCATGGACGGTGGTCAACATGCCTTTTTCGATTCCAAATTTATCGTTCAACACTTTTGCAACCGGGGCAAGGCCGTTGGTTGTGCAAGACGCGTTTGAAACGATATTGTGTTTCGCAGGATCATATTTTTCATCGTTCACGCCCAACACAATGGTGAGGTCCTCATTCTTTGCAGGCGCAGAAATAATTACTTTCTTCGCGCCGCCTGTTTCAATATGAGCCTTCGCTTTGGCGGCATCGGTAAAAAAGCCAGTGGACTCGATCACAATGTCGACGCCCATTTCCTTCCACTTGATTGCGCCCGGGTCTTTTTCAGCGCTGACCGTCACGGTCTTGCCATCCACCACAAGGTTGCCATCTTTTACTTCAACCTTGCTGTCGAACGCGCCGTAGGTCGAATCATATTTCAAGAGATGCGCGTTTATGGCGGGGTCGAATAAATCATTTACCGCCACCACTTCAAGTTCATTTGGGTAGCGCTGTTTGATCGTGCGGAACACCAAACGGCCAATGCGGCCAAATCCATTAATGCCAATTTTTACTGCCATGCGAAAATCCTCCAATTAAAATATTTACCTCAGAGAAAAATACTCTGGTGATTTGCAACGCCATGATTTTACTTCCATACAGCAGATTTGTGAATTTTATAACTGCTTGAATTTTTCGGATTAATGTCAGGATCAACAAATCGCATCCCACCCAGCCGATAACTGATTCGGTTACGAAAGGCATTTTCTCATTTGGGCGTGTTTCAAATGAGTTGAAGGTTGGAACGTCCCGACACTTGCGCCGCGCGCCAGTGCGGTGAGGTTTTCTCGAATACTGTTGCCGTTTTTCAAACCTTCGGGACGGTTGTTTCAACTGAAACGAAACACACCCTTCTCATTTGTGGTTTTGTCAGGCTGCAAGCCCGCCTACGCTAACGGCCCCGTTCTTTCGTAGAAAATATCCATGAGCGCCTGAGCGAGTTTTATGGAGTCATGCCGCCAGGGATGATCGTCATCCACGAGGTCGGCGCTGTAGGTGCGCGAATCGGACAGGGTCTTTTCATCTGCAATCACCCAGCGTGAATTCAGACCGACATCTCCTTGATAATTATCATTGCAGAGAATAATATCGAAAAAATCCTCCCCGACATGTCCCTCCAATGCGCGGACGTGGTCATGGCAGGTAAACGAGTCTGTTTCGCCGGACTGGGTGGCGATATTGCACACGTAAATTTTAACAGCGCGGCTGACGTGAATGCTGGCAAGCAGATCGTGCACAAGCAAATTGGGCAAAAGGCTTGTATAAAGACTCCCTGGCCCAACCACGATGACATCCGCATTCAAAAGTTCCTTAATCACGGGAGGGAACGCCGGCGCATCGTCCGGCTCCAGCCACACGCGGCGAACACGCCCCGCCATTTCGGGAATCTTGCTCTCCCCCTCCACGCGGACTTCATTGAGCGAGTGCGGCAACTCCATGCTGGCTACCAGTTTGACATCATGCAGGGTTGATGGGAGCACACGCCCGTTGACGGAGAGCACGCGTCCGGACTCAACGACGGCTGATTCGAAACTCCCTGTAATATCTGCCAACGCTGTGATAAAGAGATTGCCAAAGGAATGGCCTTCGAGGTCTGGCGAGCCGCTAAATCGATATTGAAATAATTGCGTGAGCATGTCTTCGTCATTGGAAAGCGCGGCGAGGCAGTTGCGAATATCGCCCGGGGGGAGAATGCCAAAGGTCTCACGCAAACGCCCGGAAGAGCCGCCATCATCCGCAACGGTGACGACTGCGGTGAGATTGCCCGTATGGCCTTTCAACCCGCGCAGTAATGTGGAAAGCCCATGCCCGCCGCCGATGGCGACGATGCGCGGGCCGCGTTCGCGGCGCTGAAAACCTGTCAGTTGGTTGAATACATCAGAGCCGGGGCGGATGAACGGTCTAAGCAAAGAGCGGTTGAGCTGGATAATGCCATAGGCGACAAGCCAAATCCCCAATCCGCCAAAGAGGATGGCACGCCAGATACGCGGGATGAACCGCAGGGATGCGTAGGAAAGAAAAGTGAGCAGGGCTGGGTCAGTTGAGTCGGTGCGGTACAAGTCGATCAAAATAACTGCAAAGCCCAGGCCAAGTAGTGTGATTCCCACCATCACAAAAAAGAACCAGCGTTTGATGCCCAGGCCGGGGCGAAGCCAGCGGGGAAGGTCTCGCAAGGTCTGCCAGAACTGTGCTAACAGGTTCTTTTGCATGAAAAAGATGATAGCAGGGATGGATTAATGAGTCAAACTGAGTGTAGAACAGAAGTATCGGTAAAATTTCACCAAGCGCCTTGCAATGTTTAACGCAAAGGCGCAGAGATGCAAAGGAATTAAATTCTTGACGTCTTGGCGGCTTTGCGTTAAGAATCCCGGCAGTTTTGCGCCATACCCAGTCAAACCACCCAGGATGTTCGTAAAAGGGCGTTACGGTATAATTGTGCTTATGCCCACAATCGTAGCGGTTGACATCGGCGGCACTCAAATGCGTGCCGCTTCTTATACCTCTGAAAAGCTCAAGCCCATCAAGCAAAAGAAAATAGCCACCCTCGCATCCGAGCCAGGCGGGTTGGAGCGTCTCACGCATGTCATCGAGGAAGTTTGGCCCAACGGCGATAAAGTGGAAGCGATTGGGTTGGGGTCGCCGGGTCCGCTGGACCCGCACACGGGGTATTTGCTTGCGCCGCCCAATAACCCGGAATGGCATAATTTTCCGCTCGCTCCGAATGTCTCCAGGCATTTTGGGGTGAAGGTATATCTTGATAATGATGCCAACCTGGCCGGGCTGGCGGAATATCGCTTTGGAGCGGGCAAGGGCCACCATAATGTTCTGTATATTACCGTCAGCACCGGGATTGGGGCTGGCGTTATTATTGCAGACAGGTTGTTGCAGGGGTATCACGGCCTTGCGGCAGAGTTGGGACACATCATCATAGACCCGAACGGTCCGCCATGTTCGTGTGGTTTTAACGGACATCTTGAATCATTTTCGTCCGGGCCTGCCATCGTGAGGTATGTGCTTGGGGAACTGGAATCAGGCGTCGGGTCGAGTCTGAAGCGGGAAGGCGTCATCACGGCGCGGGATGTGGCGGAAGCCGCTCATCAGGGAGATGCGCTTGCCATCAAAGCCTATCGGCGCGCGGGGGAATATCTTGGGATCGGGGTGGCTTCGCTGCTCCATGCGTTTGATCCATCCATCGTCATCTTTGGCGGAGGTGTTTCACAAGTTGGCAGTTTGTTGTTCGATACATTTCATACCAGCTTGAAAAAGCATGTGTTTCATCCACGCTATTTGGAAGGGCTGGTAATCACAAAGGCGGAATTGGGAGACGACGCGGGCCTGCTGGGCGCGCGGGCATTGGCGGAGATGAAGTTGCAGAAATAATGTCTTTGCGAGGAGGATGCTCTTTCCGACGCGGTGTCCTGAGCCTGTCGAAGGGAAGCAATCTCCTACATTGTGCAGTAGATTGCTTCGGGCACACCTGCCCTGCGGGTGGTGCAGGGAAGTGCGCCCTCGCAATGACATAATAGCTATAAGGAGAATGTATGACCAAATCCAATTTACCTGGCCCAAAGGCCAGGGCAATGATAGAGCGGGATCATAAGGTGATCTCGCCTTCTTATCCCAGGGGCTATCCGTTTGTGATGGACCATGGAAAAGGCAGTGAAGTTTGGGATGTGGACGGGAATCGCTTTTTGGATTTTATGGGGGGAATTGCCGTGGTGTCCACTGGATATTCGCACCCAAAAGTAGTGAAAGCCATTCAGGAACAGGCTGAAAAATTTATCCATATTTCATCGGACTTTTATCACGAGAATTGGATTCGCCTTGCGGAGAAACTGGATGAAATTGCGCCTTTCAAAGAGGATGCGCTTTCATTTATGACCAACTCAGGGACGGAAGCCGTTGAAACCGCAATCAAACTGGCGCGCTATCACACCAAGCGCACAAATTTCATCGGCTTCACGGGCGCCTTCCACGGGCGCACCATGGGCGCAGTCACCTTTACCGCCAGCAAGGCAAAGTATCACGGCGGCTTCTACCCGCTGATGAACGGCGTGACCCATGCGCCGTTCCCGAACCCGTACCGCCCGGTGCTTGAAAGACGCAAGGGTGAAGATTACGGCGAAGCGGTGGTGCGCTACATTGAAGAGGAAATCCTTGCGCAAATTTTGCCGCCCAAAGATGTGGCGGGTATTTTGGTTGAAACC
This sequence comes from Anaerolineales bacterium, assembly GCA_919902735.1. GTDB lineage: Bacteria > Chloroflexota > Anaerolineae > Anaerolineales > Villigracilaceae > Villigracilis. The sequence continues at coordinate 46,329 of CAKKRM010000098.1, forward strand.
ATCCAGGGCGAAGGCGGGTACATTGTCCCGCCCGATGGCTTTTATCCCGCGTTACGCAAACTGTGCGACAAGCATGGAATTTTGATGATCCTCGATGAAGTGCAGTCTGGCATGGGGCGTACGGGCAAGTGGTGGGCAATCGAGCATTTCGGCGTCGAGCCGGACATCATCACTTCTGCAAAAGGCATCGCCTCGGGGATGCCGCTTGGCGCATGTGTTGCGCGCAAATCGGTGATGGATTGGGAGATCGGCACGCATGGCAACACCTACGGCGGCAATCCCATCTCCTGCGCCGCGTCCCTCGCGACGATTGATCTGATCGAAAAAGAGTTCATGCAGAACGCAAAGGAAGTCGGCGAGTATGCAATGGATGCGCTGGAAGAAATCAAGGCGCGCCATCCCAGCATTGGGGAAGTGCGCGGCAAAGGATTGATGATCGGAGTGGAATTTGTAAAAGATCGTGAAAGCAAAGAACCCGCTCACGACTTGACAGAGCGCGTTGTAGAGCTTGGATATGAGAGCGGCTTGCTGATGCTTTCCTGCGGTAAAAGCGTCATCCGCATTGCGCCCCCGCTGGCAATCACCAAAAGCGAAATGGATGAAGGTTTGAAATTGTTCGAGGAAGCAGTGACGGTGGCGGAGAAGGAAGGGGGCAGGTTGTGACTCAGAGCTAGCGAGACTGGAACACGATGATAAAATAACAAACCATGTCTATCATCCCCTCCATGCTGCCGGACTTTCGCGTCCGCCAAAGAGATTATTTACTTGAAATTTCGCGCGCCCTCACCCAGGAACTTGACCTGGAGAAACTGCTGGCGCGCATTTTACGGATTTCGATTGAAATGCTGGCCGGGCAGGCGGGACTCATCGCGCTCAAACTACCCGACGGCTGGCGCGTGGCAACGGCACACGGCATCGCCCCGGCATTTCTCTCCTACTTAACCCCGCTCCTCGCCGAAGAAAAAGTCCGCGAGTTGGATGTGCTCGAACTCAACCGCATGTTAAAAGAGTTGACCTACACCGCCAGCATGGGCCTGCTCAACGGCACGGGGCTGCCCCTCGCGGCCCACGGACAGGTCATCGGCGTGATCTTCATCTTCCGCAATTACGCCGACCTGTTCACCCCAAACGACCGCATCCTTCTGCAATCCTTTGCAGACCAGGCTGCCATCGCCGTCTTCAACGCACAACTTTATGGGCAAGTCACCTACGAAAAGAAGCGCCTCGATGCGCTGCTTGATTCTGCAGCGGATGGCATTCTTATTTTGGATGCGGATTTAAACATTGAAAGATGCAACGGCGCATTTGAAAAACTGTTCGGAGAAACGCGCAAAGAGATCGTTGGTAAAAATCACAAAGAGATCATCAAGTGGAAGAAAGAGCCGCACGGCAAAACACTTGAAGAATCCGTTGCAGATGGCTGGCCGCTTACCCCGAACGCCACGTTATATGTGGAAGGCGATCTCAAACGTCCGTTGCCGCCGCCGCTGCCAGTTGGCATTACCTACGCTCCCCTGCTTTCGGAAGAAAACAAACTACGCAACGTCATCCTCAGCGTGCGCGATATTACCCATTTCAGAACCGCCGATGAACTCAAAGCAACCTTCATTTCAATTGTGAGTCATGAACTGCGTACGCCCGTTGCGTTGATCAAAGGCTATGCCTCCACCCTGCGGCGTGACGATGCAAAATGGGACAAGCGCACCATCAGCGATTCGCTGGCCGTCATCGAAGAGGAGGCAGACCGTTTATCCAAGATGATCGATGATCTGCTGGATGCCTCACGGCTGCAAGCGGGCGGCCTCAGCTTGAATCATGCCGATGTAGCGCTGCCCAGCCTTGCGTTAAGAGTGACCGAGCGTTTTGCGTCGCAATCGCCGAAGCACAAACTCGTCACAGACTTTCCCGCAAATTTCCCAATCATCTTCGGCGATGAAAATCGTTTGGAGCAGGTCGTTTCAAATCTTGTGTCGAATGCTTTGAAGTATGCATCCGAAGGCGAGATAAAGGTTGGCGGAACGGCGCTCCCTGAACAGGTGATCGTTTGCGTGAGCGACGAAGGAACTGGGATCGACGCCAGGGATATCCCGCATATCTTTGACCGTTTCTATCGTTCGACGAATGCCGTCAAGCAGACCAAAGGCGCAGGGCTTGGACTCTACCTCGCGCGCGCCATTGTTGAAGCGCATGGCGGGCGCATCTGGGCGGATGCTTCGACAGATTCTGGGGCAAAGATATGCTTCTCACTTCCACGTTAGTTCAAGGGCAACCGCGAGGGTCGCCCCTACGTATCCAAATGGTAAAATGAACCTGCAAACCCAATAAAAAGGATAAACTCATGGCCACGACAATTCCACTACGCAATAAAGTCAACAAGAAATATACATGGAACGCCGAAAGTGTTTATAAATCTCCAAAGGAATGGGAGGCCGCATTAAAGGCGGTTATGAACGACATTCCCAAAGTAAAGAAGTTTGAAGGCAAGCTCAGCGAAAGCGCCGCCACCTTGCTGAAGGGCTACACGGCCATCGAAGATTTAATTCTCCGCGCGCAGACCGTATACATGTACGCGCAATTCTCCTACGCGGTGGATACCACCAGTCAAACCGCTGGCGCGATGGTCGGAAAAGCACAGGGTATGTATGGTCAGGTGGCTGCGGCGGTTTCATTCCTGAATCCTGAACTGCTCAAGATCGGCAGGAAAAAACTCAACGCCTGGATGAAAGAGAATAAGAAGCTGGCTGTTTACGGACAAGCCATCGATGATCTCTTCCGCCAGCAGGCGCATGTGCGCTCTGGTGAAGTGGAAGAAATCATCGGCATGTTGGGCGATCCGTTTGGCGGGCCTTCCACCAGCACCAGCATGTTGGTGAATGCCGATTTCAAATTCATGCCCGCCGTAGACAGCAAAGGCAAAAAGATCGAAGTGACTCAGGGAAATTTCTACTCCACTCTGTTGGAACACCCCGACCGCAAAGTTCGCCAGAGCGCGTTTGAAAGCTATCACGACAAGCACATCGAATTCAAGAACACGCTTGCCACCAACCTCTCCAGTTCCATCAGCGCCAACGTGTTCAACATGCGCGCGCGCAAGTTCGATACCACCCTCTCCGCTTCCCTCTTCAATAACAACGTTCCCGAAGAAGTATTCCATAACCTGATTAACACCTTCACGAAAAAATTACCGGTCTGGCATCGCTACTTTGAAATCCGCCGCAAAGCCTTGGGCTTGAAGGAAATCCAATACTTCGATATGTGGGCGCCGATTGCCAAAAAGAAAACACAAATCTCCTACGAGAAGGCCGTTGACCTCATCAGCGACAGCCTTGCGCCGCTTGGCAAGGATTACGTGAATACCCTGCGGCAGGGTACTCTCAAAGACCGCTGGGTCGATTCCACTGTGAACCAGGGCAAGATGAATGGCGCATTCTCTTACGGCGCTCCCAAAACCCATCCCTTCATTATGATGTCCTTTACGAATGACATTGGCAGCATGAGCACACTTGCACATGAGCTGGGTCACTCCATGCACTCGTATCTCACCTGGCAAAACCAGCCGCTCGCTTACTCTGGCTATACGCTCTTCGTGGCAGAGGTGGCTTCGAACTTCAACCAAGCCATGATGCGCGGGCATTTGCTCAAGACCATCACCGACAAGAACTTCCTGATCTCTTTGATCGAAGAAGCGGTCGGCGGTAACTTCTTTCGGTATTTCTTCCAGATGCCGACTCTCGCTCGCTTTGAACTTGAGACTCATCAACGGGCGGAGCGCGGCGAACCGTTGACTGCCGATTCAATGCAAAATCTGATGGCTGATCTGTTTACTGAGGGATTTGGCCCCAAAGTGAAAGTAGATCGCCCCCGCGTGGGCATGGTTTGGTCCACATTCAGTCACTTATTTGCAGACTATTATGTTTATGCTTATGCCACAGGCATTTCAGGCGCGCACGCCCTCTCCGGCAGAATCCTGCGCAACGAACCCAATGCCGTTGAAAATTATCTCGGCTTCCTTAAGTCTGGTTCATCCGTCTATCCGCTGGATGTGCTCAACAAAGCAGGCGTAAACCTGACCACCCCCAAGGCCGTCGAAGAGACCTTTGCTGTGATGGAAGGTTATATTGACCGGTTGGAAGAGTTAGTTGGGTAAATAATCATCTCGTCATTGCGAGGGCGTTCTTGTTCTTAGCCCGAAGCAATCTCGAATTGAGTCGGAGATTGCTTCGTCGGGAAGAACAAGTGCCCTCCTCGCAATGACGAAAAAATCATAAATCGGAAATCGGAAATCACTAAATGCCACAAACACAAATCTCATGTCCTCGCTGCAGGCAAATGATCCCTGCCAACGTCGAGCAATTGTTCGACGTGACATATGAACCCGCATCCAAGCAACGCCTAATGAGCGGACAATCCAATTATGCCCGCTGTCCACATTGCGGATACGAAGGCCGCCTCGCAACTCCCATCGTCTATCACGACAATGAAAAAGAATTGCTGCTGACCTTCTTCCCGCCTGAGTTGGGATTGCCGTTGAACGAACAGGAAAAAATGATCGGTCCGCTCATCAAACAGATCGTGGATCGATTGCCTTCCGAGAAGCGCAAGGGGTATTTGTTCAGCCCGCAAGCCAACCTCACCTACGAGTCGATGATGGAGACCATCCTGAATAAAGATGGTATCTCATCCGAAATGATCAAGGGGCAGCAGGAACGCGTGCAGTTCATGGAGAAGTTGATGCAGGTCACCTCGAAGGATGTGCGTTTGGAGTTGATCAAGCAGAATGAAAGAATCATCGACGAGCAATTCTTTGCGCTGTTCAGCCGCATCGCGCAGAACGCCATGCAAAGCGGACAGGAACCGATTGCCCGCGCCATGATCGAGATCCAAACCATGTTGTTGGAAGAGACCGCGTATGGCCGTCAGCTGAAGGAATCTGTCGGGGAAATGGAAGCAGCTCAACAGGTCCTGCAAGAAGCGGGACAATCCCTCACCCGCGAAAAACTGCTGGACTTCGTCCTCGAATCAAAAAGTGATTTACGCATTCGGGCGTACGTCAGCATGGCACGCGCAGGCATGGATTATGTCTTCTTCCAGAATTTGACGGATAAGATTGAGAAGGCCAGCGCTGAGGAAAAGACCAAGCTGGAGGGCGTCCGCGAGAAATTGCTTTTCTTCACCAGTGAAGTGGACAAGCAGATGGAAGCGCGTTTGAAGCAGGCGCAAAAGTTCGTGGAGACCATCCTCGAACAGGAAGATATTGAAAAAGCCACACAGGCCAACCTGGAGAACTTCACGCAGGATGCCGTGGAAGTGGTCAACCAGTTGCTGCGACAGGCTTCAGAGAAAAATGATTACACCCGCATGGGTAAATTGCAAAAGATGGTGCAGGTGTTGCAATCCGCCAGCGCCCCACCGCCAGAGGTGGCCTTCATCGAGCAACTGCTCCAGGCTCCAGACGAAGCGGGCATGGAACAGATGCTCACGGAGAACGATGCGATGGTCAACCAGCAATTCGTAGACGCCCTGAGCGGATTGATTGCCCAAATGGAGTCGCAGCCTGATAACCCCGAAGCGAAAGATATGGCCGAAAAACTTACTGTGATTTACAGAGTGGCGTTGAAGCGGGTGATGAAAAAGAATATGGGATAGAGAAAATATAACGGGTTTGCTGTTATATCAACAATCAGGCCTGCCAAAATTTGGCAGGCCTGATATATTTTGTAACACGTGCAGTAGTATCAATTGCGTGAACGCGAACTTATGGCAAATGATACTCAATAATCAATTGCGGGCGGTCCGCTGCCGTAGCGGCGTTGCCGCTGTATATCTTGAGGAAGTCTGCGCCGAGGTCGTTGTTGTCATCAGTGGAGAAACGCAGGCGGAACTGGGTCACACCGCTCAGGTTGACGTACTGGAAATTGGCAGAAGCGAATGAATTGCTGTACCAATTGTCCACTGCGTTGTTGATATAGCTAAGGACCGCATTCATGCTGGCGCCAGCTTTGAAATCATTGAGTTGCAGGCTGGAACTACTGTTGAAGGGTCCTTTGCGAACATCCGCGAGTAAATTTCCGTGGGTGTTAAAAGGCAGGGTACCAATCGTTCCCGCATACTTGAACTTAAGGGTAGCCACGGTGATGATAGCGGTATCCGGCAGGGAAGAGGTATCGAAGGAGAGGATGGAGCGGTACTGATAGTTGGAGGCGTTATCACCGATGGCTAGAATAGAGTTGGCGCTGTTCATTGTACCGCCGGTAGTGGTGGTTTCACCGGATTCCAATATCCAGCCATCCTCTGAGGCGACTGATGTAAATGTAACAGGCCTGGTGATGGTGTAGACCTCCCCGGTGGTGAAATTACCGTTTCCTGCGCCTGGGCCTCCAAGAGGATTCGATGCGCTATTTTGAATGGTGTCGTTGTCGATCACATTGAGGCGGATGGTGCCATTGCCATTACCCGTGGTGACAGTGACAGTAAAGACACCGGTCGAACCCAGAATACTACTCACAGAGGCGCCAGAGACGCCTGTTGTGGTCAGGGTAAAGTCGCTGATATCCACACCTGTGACAGACTGGTTGAATAAAACTGTATATTCCACGGTGGCGGCGCTGGTGGTTGAACCACTTGGGTTACCGCGGACAATACTAGCCACAACAGGGTAGTTTTGCACGGTAAATGACCACCAGGCGCCACTATTTGCATAGACTCCGAGGTCCCTCACCCGCACCTGCCAATAGTAGGTATGGCCTGTCAAAACCGGAAAATCGCCGGGACCGCCGGAATAAAGAGAAGCTCTTGTGATCCAGTTATTGCCTTCGCAGAGTGAGTTATTCGTTTCATCGATGCAATATTGATATCTATCAGTGGATGCTATGTGGGCGTCGCTCCATTGCAGCAACATATACGTTGTGGCAGGAGGACTTATTATCGCTCCATTGGAGGGGGTGGTTTTATTAAAGCTGACGGTTGAAATGGTAAATGACCACCAGGTGCCGCCATTTGCATACGTACCTGCATCCCTGGTCTTGACCTGCCAATAGTAGGTATGCCCTGGTAAAATCGCGAAATCACTAGGGCCGCCAGAGTAAAGTGAGTTTCTTGTCAACCAGATAGTGTCGCAACTATTGTTGTTTATTTCGTCAATGCAATATTGATACCTATCCGTAGTCGGAATTTGAGCGTCAGTCCATCGAAGCAACTGGTAGGTAGTGGTGGGCATGGCAATAGTCGCCCCATTGGACGGGGTGGTTTTATTAAAAGCAACGATGGTCGGCACAGTTAGGCCGCGAACCAATACATTCCCAAGCCAAACATTCACACAATAGCCCACCCCATCCGTTGAGCATTGCTCAATCTCTACCGTTAGATACGAATCCAGTCCATTGGTGTAAACCAGCTCGACATCCACGCCTCCTACAAATAACCACCCAAGAGACTCCAAATTTTCAGAGGAATAATACTCGAACAGGGGTGTAGGATTCTTGTCCGGGAAACTTGCAACGGCCTCAAACGCCTCCCCGCTTAACACCAGGGATTGGCCCTGCACTTGCAGGTCTTTTTGAACAACCCCCAGGGTTTTCCAATCCAAACCGGAAAACAGGGGCGGGGCAATTTCCGCGCCCGCAGCCTGCGTTGGAGATTGCGCCAAAACGCTGCCCTGGCTGGAAAAGCCCAAAGCCGCCACAAGGATTAAATTGAATAGGTGCAACAGGTATTTTTTTGTTAACATATTTTCAGTCCTTTCTTCAACATAATAGTATCACAGCCTGTAGAATCTTCAAGCCGCCCTAAAAGCGATTTTTCGTCATTCCTTTTTAGTGATAACGCAGGCTTCCCCCATTCACCAGACGCAAAGCTCAATAAAAAGTTCCTTGCAGCGCAGGCGCGTCACAACCCGGAGTACCCCAGAAGTATCTGATGAAAAGGATATTAGACCTCTTGCACACGTAGGTGCAATCAGCCACAGAGCACACAGAGACCTTTGAGAAAAAGCTCTTAAAACTCATTTTCTCTGTGATCTCTGTGGCAAAAAAGACTTTCGCAAGAGCTCTATTGGATGAGCTTACAAAAAAGAGGCCGTCATCAGGATGACGGCCTCCAGGGTTGAATTTGCAAAAAGCCTTCGTTTCATCCCCTGAAGAAATTCGAAACAAAGAACCAGATATTCGCTGGCCTCTCTGCGAGTCGTCTCATGAAATATGGATACCAATGCGTGCCGAAGGGAACATACACCCGCACGGGGTAGCCTTCCTTCGCCAGCGATTCCTGTAAATCCCTGCGGATGCCGTAGAGCATTTGGAATTCCAGGCCGTTTTTTGGCAGACCGGCTCTCTCTGCATAGGACTTTGCAAAAGCAATGCGCTTTTCATCGTGGGATGCAATTGCGGGAATGGGCGGTACGCGGCCATCATTTGATAATTTTGTGCCATTTGCAAGGGATGTATCGATCAGAATCTTTGAAAGCAGATCGTAATTCGCATCCACATCCGCTTTTTTGGGGAAGGCTTTGTCAGGCGGTTCCTTGTACGCGCCTTTCACCAAACGGATCGGGACGCCATCCTGCGCCATGCGGCGGGTATCCGCTTCGGCGCGATATAAATAAGATTGCACAGCCATGCCGGCATTTTCATATCCTTTTTCACGCATGGCATAATATATATTTATCGTCTTGTCTGTATATGGGGTGTCTTCAATATCGACGCGGACAAAAGTGTTATTCTGTTTTGCACGCGCAAGGATGCGCTCGAGGTTCTGGGCGCACAGGCTTTCGTCCAGACCAAGCCCGATCTGAGTCAGCTTGATGGAGATGTTGCCCCTCGCAGCAGAATCAGCCCCCAGCGCGTCGAGAGTCGCGAAGATGTCATCTGTGGCTTGCTGCGCTTCTTCGGGGGTATTCGTATGTTCGCCAAGGTGGTCGAGAGTCGCATTGATCCCCTTTGCATTCAATTCACGGACGACGCGCATTGCTTCTTCAAGTTTTATTCCCGCAATGAAACGCGAGGCAATACGCGATGCATATCCCCAATTTGTTACAAGTTTTTGCATCCATAGGGACTTGGAAAGGTAGATGAGAAAAGAACGTAACATATCCATCCTTTGAGGAGAGATGTGCCAGCGTACCGGCAAAGCTATTCTAGCACAGGCACCCTGTTTTGGTGTGTTATACTTTTTATGTGATTTTCATCATAATTTCGGAGGCCGAGTGAGAAACCGTAATACCAACACCATCCTTCGCGGGGTATCCATTTTATTCCTGACCGTCGCGCTCGTACTTACAATCCTTTCCCTCATCAACTACAGTCGTCAAAGAAATAACTACCCCGCCAGCATGACCATTGCCGGCATCTCCGTGGGCGGCCTGTCGCCTGCCGAGGCGTCTCAAAGACTGCTTGAAGTGTACACGTCCCCAATCGAAGCGCAGTACGGCGACGCGATCATCCACATTGACCCAGGCACAGTTGGTTTCGAAATTGATGTGGAAACCATGCTTGCCGCCGCCGATCTCAGCCGCACAGGCGGCCCCTTTTGGGGTGGATTTTGGGACTCCATCTGGAACCGCACTCCACCTGAGACTCAAATTCCATTGAGTTCTTCGATCTCTGAGGAACGCTTGCGCGAATACCTGCAAAACGAGATTGCGCTGCGCTATGACCAGCCCCCTGCCCCCGCACAACCGGTTCCAGGCGGGACCTCGTTCCTGCCCGGCGCGCCCGGACAGACTCTCGATCTTGGCCGCGCCGTCCTGCTCATTACGGATGCCCTGAGATCACCAACCAACCGCACGATTGCGCTCTCGTTCACCCGCAGTTCCGCCTCGAGGCCGACGATTGAAAACCTTGAAATCCTGCTTAAGCAAATCATCACCGTTTCAGACTTCGACGGGCTGATCGGTTTTTACATGCGAGACCTGCAAAGCGGACAGGAAATCCACTTTGCGATGGATAACAAACAGGAAATTTCAGCCGAGCCTGATATTGCCTTTACCGCATCCAGTACCATCAAAGTGCCAATCGTGGCTTCGTATTTGATTAACCGCGGCAGTAACCTGGATGCGGCAACTACAGATGCGATCTCTCGCGTTTTAGCAAAGTCGGACAATTCCGCCACCGACCAGGTTCTCGAGCGCATCGACTCGAACAACGGCCCCATCATCGTCACACAAAACATGGAATCACTGGGGTTGAACAGCACCTTCCTCGGAGGCATGTTCTTCCTCGGCGCGCCAAACCTATTGCCCGGGCGGCTGACCCCCGGCAACCAAAGGGCCGATGTCTTTACCGACCCAGACCCCTATTCACAGACCACTCCTTCTGAAATGGGAACCCTGCTGGCGGATATTTATCAATGCGCCCAAAGCGGAGGCGGCGCGCTCGTGGCCGCCTTCCCGGATAAAGTCAACCCTGCCACCTGTCAATTGTTGATCGATTTCATGGCACAAGATAAACTTGGCTCGCTCATCCAAGGCGGCGTCCCTGACGGCACGCTTGTACCGCACAAGCACGGTTATGTACTATCCAGGGACGGCATCATGCACGACACGAGCGACGTTGGCATAGTTTATTCGCCAGGTGGGAATTTTGTGTTGTCCGTTTATACCTTTCATCCCGTTCAAAATATTTGGGATAATACCAACCCTCTGTTCGTAAACCTGACCCTGGCCGTATATAACTACTTCAACGTTTCAACTCAATAACAACACCAGCAGACCCGTTTTCCCGCCAAAGGCGCGGGGTGTAGCGCAAAAGTATCGGTAAATTTCTGCAACAAACGTCTAACGCAAAGACGCCAGGCCGCAAAGCATTAAATTCCTGGCGCCTTTGCGGCTTGGCGTTAAAGCTCCCGATAGTTTTGCGCCATACCTAAAGGCGCGAAAACCGGTCTTTTTTTCACACATCGTATATAATTCAACGTATGAGCGCCTCACTGGGACTTTTCCGCCTTCAGCAAGTCGACCGTCAAATAGACCGCGCCCGCACCCAACTCGAAACCATCCGAAAAACACTCGAAAACGATGTGGAATTAAAAGAAGCCCTGCACCGCGTAGAGACCGCTCAGACCGACAATCACCGCGCCAGCCATGAAATGAAATATGCAGAATCAGAAGTGGATGCGCAAAAGATAAAGATCGAACATGCCGAATCCAGTTTATATGGCGGGACGGTAAAGAACCCAAAAGAATTACAGGATCTGCAAAAAGATATAGCTTCGCTTAAAAAGTACCTGGTCACATTGGAAGAGAGCCTGCTCGAAAGCATGTTCAAGGCGGAAACCGCAGAAAACGAATTGCAAAATGCAAAGAACGAGCTTGAAAAAATACAGGCGCGTCTTGGAAGCGAACATGGAAAGTTGATCGAGGAACAATTCACATTTTTTAAACATCTCGAAAGACTGACGGAGGAGCGCGAAGCGGCTCTTGCCCCCATCGAAATCAATCTGCTTCAAATTTACGAGGGACTGCGCCAGCAGAAGCGCGGCGTGGCCGTGGCAGAGATCATCGATAACGCTTGCGCATCCTGCGGCACAACCGTGAACGCCTCCTTTCAACAAAATGCGCGCTCTCAAAAGCAACTGGTAAACTGCCCATCCTGCGGACGCATCCTCTTCGCGAACTAAACGACAACCATGTTCCAGATCGAAATTTATCCCTTTTCATTCTTCCTCGGCTTCGTATCCGCAACCATTTTCTGGCTGCTGGCTACGCGGGCGCGCCCATTATGGGCTGAAATGCGCGCCAACCTGAAGGAGCAGCGCGAAGCCGCCGAAGGCAGAAAAACAAACACCGTTGAAGAAAACCATCGCCGCATCACATTGCGCCGCGCACAAGGGATGCACCTCGCCGCGCAGCTCTTCGCATTGGATGAGGTACTTCAGGAGCCTTTGGTTCTTTCTCCAATGCAAAACGTGGAACCGGGCACGCCCCCAAAGTTCGAAGATGTCATTTCCCAAACCCTGCCCTACCTGCCCGCCTGGCCCGAGATCGCCGCAGTATATCAACCACAAACCTTAACCCTTGCCCAGGCATTGGCAGGAAACGCAAACATCGTCATCATCGGCCAGCCCGGCGTCGGGAAGACAGTGTCTCTCGCGCACCTTGCATCTCTCGCCGCGAATCAAAGCGAAAAGCTCGAAGCGTTGAAAAGCCATGTCCCCTTCCTTTTCCATGTGGCAGATCTCAAACTCCCAATCGCAGATCCAAAAGACGCGCTCATCCCTTTAATTTCGTCCGCCTCCGAACATGCGCCCATGTTCGATCTCGGCAAACTGCCGGACTTTTTCAAGAATACCTTCAAAAATGGAAACGCCCTTTTGCTTGTGGATGGTTTTGATGAAATCCCCCCCGAAAGCCAGCAGGTGATTTCAGAATACTTCAAGATCATCCTGCAAAATTATCCGCAAACCCGCATCGTCACCACTGGCGCTCCCGAATATTTGGACGGCCTGATCTCAATTGGATTCGCGCCGCTTACACTTTGCGCATGGTCCCATCAACAGGATGAAAAATTCATGGAACAATGGGGGCAGTTGTGGTCGCAAACCGTAGCGCTGGAAGCCTGGTCGCAGACCGGCCCCCGGCAAGTGGATCCGCTCCTGCTTAACGTTTGGCTGAACGCTGACAATTCACATTTGACTCCCCTTGAATTAACCCTCAAAGCCTGGGGCGCTTACGCCGGCGACAGTTTAGGCCCGCACGTTCTGGAAGTGATTGCCACACACATCCGCCGCATTGCGCCTGCCAACACTCCACTGGCCGCCCTGGAAACCCTCGGGATGCAAGTGATGTTGAATTCGCAGCCAGTCTTCGACCCGCGCAAAGCGCGTGCCTGGGTAAAGTCATTTGAAGTGGCAGAAGAAAAGCCCGAAGGCGAATCTCCCGAACAACCTGTAGAAGAAACAACCAGGGAAGACACAAAACCCAAAATAGGGAAAAAGATCGAAAAAGTGGTTGCCACCCCAACTTCCGGCCTGCTCGGCAAAATGGCCGCCAGCGGACTTTTGATCTCACATCCCAACAACAAAATGAGGTTTGTACATGCTGTCTTTGCAGGATACCTTGCAGGACATGCACTTACCAATTACAACGCCGAAGAGACCATGCTAAATCAACCGGATTGGTCCGGTAAATATCTTGCCATGCGCTACTATGCCGCGCATGGAGATGTCAGCAAGCTTATCCAATCGCTCCTGGAAACTTCACATCTGCCGATGCACCGCCCGCTATTTGCGGCGGCACGCTGGCTGCGGGATGCGCCCAAAAATGCTCCCTGGCGTGGAAAATTATTCGGCGCTCTCGCCGCCATTCTGCAAACCGAAGGGATTCCACTCAGCCTGCGCGGGCAAGCCATGGCCGCATTTGTCGTCAGCAATGATCCAAGCGCCGCCACCCTGTTCCGCCAATTCTCCACATCTCTTTCATTTGAGCTCGTCCAGCTTGCCATCCTCGGCGCTGGAGCCATGCGCGACTCAAAATCAATCAGGGCCTTGGAAAATGTAATGGAGGCCCCCAGCCTATCCGTCAAACGGGCAGCCTGCATGGCATTGGTTGCCATCGGCACAAACGAATCGCTTGAGATCGTCGCGCAAACCCTGCTGACTGGCGACGAAGACATACGCCGCGCCGCCGGTGAAGCGCTCGCAAACGATAGCAACGAAGGCTACGAAATGCTGCGCGACGGGATTTCCATCAACGACATTCTTTTGCGCCGCGCAGTTGTTTACGGGCTTGGCCGTGTCCATCACCCATGGGCATTGGAAGCCCTCCAAAAATTGCAGGTGGAAGACGAACAATGGGTGGTCCGCAATGCCGCCACCGAAGTATTGGATGCAAAGGTAAATATCAACACACTTGCGCCCAGTAAACTCCGCGCTCCCTCCGATACCCCCTGGCTGATAGAATTTGCCGGCAAGAACGGCACCGGCATTTCCCCCGGCGTGCCCGCCACAGATATTCTCCTGCTTGCCCTCAAGGGCGAAGACCCGGACGCCCGCATGGCCGCCCTGCCTTTCCTGAAATACACACCCAACGAAGGCGTGGTTATCCAACTCTACAGCGCGATGTATAAAGACGACCCTGAGCTGCGAGAAGCGGCCTATAACATCCTTTGGGAAATCAGCTTATCTGGAATCAAACTCCCACTCCCCAGCCAATATGGATACGGTTAACCATGCTTATAACAAACGCAAATATCATCACCTGGGAATCGCCCAATCGCATCCTGCAAAACCATGCACTTTACATCGAAGGCGACCACATCAAAGAGATTGGCACAACCAAAGCGCTGACCGCCAAATATCCAAAAGCCAAACCCACCGATGCGAACGCCCAATATATTATGCCTGGCGGAATCTGCGCGCACACCCATTTTTACGGGGCTTTCGCGCGCGGCATGGCAATCCCGGGCCCTGCGCCAAAAGATTTTCCTGAAATATTAAAAAAACTATGGTGGCCGCTCGACCGCTCGCTGGATGCGGAAGCCGTACGTTACTCTGCCCTTGTCTGTCTCGTAGACGCCATCAAACACGGCACAACCACCCTCATCGACCATCACGCCTCACCCAATTTTATTGACGGCTCGCTGGATATGATTGCCGATGCCGTGGATAAAAGCGGATTACGCGGCGTATTGTGCTATGAAGTAACAGACCGCGACGGGAACGAAAAAACAAACGCAGGGATCAACGAAAACGTCCGCTTCCTGAAACGACTCGCCTCCGACCCACACCCGCGCCTGGCAGCCACCTTTGGGCTTCATGCCAGTCTGACGCTTTCCGGCGCCACCCTGCAAGCCTGCCGCGCCGCCGCACCGGATGGGACAGGTTTCCACATCCACACCGCCGAACATGAATCAGACGAATATGACAGCCTCTCCAAATCCAACATGCGCGTGATTGACCGCTTGCTCAAACACAACATCCTTGGGCCAAAGACCATCACCGCGCACGGCGTCCATTTTGATGCGCGTGAAATGGAAATTTTGAAGGAAACAGAAACATGGCTCAGCCACCAGCCGCGCTCCAATATGAATAATGCCGTTGGCGTGGCGCAAATTGAATCCATGCTGCGGCTGGGAATAAAAGTCTGCCTCGGCAACGATGGCTTCACCAACTCGATGTGGGATGAATGGAAGACTGCCTACCTCCTGCACAAAAACGAAACCCGCGACCCGCGCCGCATGGGCGGGTATGACGTAACGCAGATGGCTGTCTACAACAACGCCGCGCTTGCAAACATGTTCTTCCCCGCCGCGCCCATCGGACAGATCGTCCCCGGCGCAGTTGCAGATTTGATCTTCGTGGATTATCAACCCTTCACCCCCCTCACAGACGGCAACCTGCCCTGGCATATCATCTTCGGTTTCCAGCAGAGCATGGTCACAACTACTATTGCGGCTGGCAAAGTTCTAATGAAAGACCGCAAATTGCTCACACTGGATGAAGCCGAAATTGCCGCACACGCCCGCGAGATTTCGCCGCGCATTTGGAAAAAGTATGAAGAAGAAGTTGCGAAAGTTTTATAACCAATTCTCTACCGTACATCCGTCATTGCGAGCCACCGCTCTTGCCCTTCGGCGGCGAAGCAATCTCCTTCCAAGACCGAGATTGCTTCGGGCGAAAGGGCATCGCCCTCGCAATGACGAAATTACTTGTTTTTGTACGGTAAAGAAATAATCAATTCAGGACTTTCGCTTGTCATTCTCCCGAAGGACATCGGGAGGGTGACATGCAAAACAAGAGGAGCGAGCGAAAGTCCTACACAATTAATATTGCGGAGAATTCATGAAAGACTCACAATTATTATTATCCATCGCGGTGCTGGGTGGAACTGGAAAAGAAGGCAAGGGACTTGCGTATCGTTGGGCGCGCGCAGGCTACCATGTCTTTATCGGTTCACGCACCGAGGAAAAAGCCATCCTTGCGGCGAATGAAGTCAGGGAAATGCTCGGGGAAGGAACCTCCGTCATTGGAATGGACAATTTGCGAGCGGCGAAGGAAGCGAACATCGTCGTGTTGACTGTGCCCTATTCCGCGCATCGTGACACGCTTGAATCCGTGAAATCTGAATTGCAGGGAAAAATCCTCATTGATGTAACTGTTCCGCTTGTGCCGCCAAAAGTAGCCACGGTGCAAATGCCTGCGGCTGGTTCCGCCGCGCAAGAAGCGAAAGAGATCGTCGGCGAAGGCGTGCAGGTCTGTGCCGCGTTCCAGAATATTTCGCATGAGCATTTGATGGATGATTCAGACGTGGAGTGCGACGTTTTGGTGACTGGCACAAGCAAGGATGCGCGCGCCGAAACCATCAAACTTGTGGAAGCCGCCGGACTCAAAGGCTGGGATGCAGGTCCCATTGAAAATTCAGTTGTTATTGAAGGCCTGACCAGTGTTCTCATCGGCATCAACAAAAGATATGGCTCCACCCACGCAGGCATCAAGATCACAGGCGCAGGAAATATTCCGTAAAACGTAATTCGTAAAGAACGATCACGCATTACTCATTATGCCCCTAACTCTAACTTCACTCAATAACATCCCACTAATCCGCCGAGATGACAACTTGGCGGATATTGTTCTTAAGTCTTTGCAGGAAACAGGATTGGAATTACAGGATGAGGATATCCTCGTGTTTGCTCAAAAAATTGTCAGCAAGGCGGAGGGGCGCAAAGTAAACCTCGCGACGGTTTCGCCCTCCCCACGCGCCATTGAGCTTGCACAGCAAACCGAAAAAGACCCGCGCATTGTTGAACTCATGCTTCAGGAAAGCAATGAAGTTTTGCGAACCCGCGTTGGCACGATCATTGTTGAACACAAACTGGGATTCGTCTGCGCTAATGCAGGCATCGATCATTCCAATGTGGCGGGTGCGGGGAATTCTACAGAAGAATGGGTATTGCTGCTCCCTGAAGACCCAGACCAATCTTGCACATTGTTGCGAAATCAAATCGAATCCAAAACTGGAAAACACATCGGCGTCGTCATCATCGATTCGCACGGGCGCGCCTGGCGCAATGGCACAGTGGGCGTGGCAATCGGCATGTCGGGCGTCCCTGGAATTATTGACAAGCGCGGAGACAAAGACCTCTTCGGCTACACTTTGCGCGTCACCGTGATCGGAGCCGCGGACGAACTCGCCGCCGCCGCGTCGCTGGTGATGGGGCAAGCCTCCGAGGGCAGGCCCGTTGTGCATGTGCGCGGGTTTCCGTATCCATTGCAGGAAGGTTCGCTCAAGGAATTGATCCGACCCAAAGAACAGGATATGTTTCGCTAACAGAAATCTTATTCGCGCCTGATACACTCAATAACAGATGCCCACCAAAGAGGATTTCCATTCCTTCCTGCGGACTCGCCGCTCGATCCGCCGCTTCAAAACGGACCTTGTGCCTGATTCCGTTTTAAGGGACATCCTCCACACTGCCACATACGCCCCCTCCGCACACAACCGCCAGCCCTGGCGCTTCATCGTGTTGACAGATTTCCCCGCCAAAAAACATCTATCCGATGCGATGGCGGAGGAATTTCAACGCGACCTGGAAAAAGATAACCTCCCCCCCGACGAAATTAAAAAACGCATAAACAAGTCACGTGAAAGAATTACAGGCGCGCCTGTTGTCATCATCCTCTGTGTGGATATGAGCGAGATGGATGAGTACCCCGATACCCGCCGCAAAAAAGCTGAATACATCATCGCAACCCAATCCGCCGCAAATGCAGGCATGCAATTATTACTCGCCGCACACGCTGAAGGATTGGGCGGGGTTTGGGTGTGCAGTCCCATGTTTGCGCAGGATACCGTGCAGGAAGCGTTGAATATCTCAAAAATGTGGGAACCGCAAGCCATGTTCTTATTAGGTTATCCTGTGGAAATTCCTGCGTTTCGAGGAAGAAAAGTTTTAGAAGAAGTTGTGAAATTTATTTGACCGTGGACCGTGGACGGTAGACCGTATCGAAAAAGGAACAATATGCCTTTCAAATTTGAACAATTGGATGTCTGGCAATTATCTTTGGATTATTCCGATCAAATTTACGAAGTAGCTGAAAAACTACCCGAAAGCGAGCGGTTCAATCTAAAGTCTCAAATTACTCGTGCAGCAACATCAATCTCTCTAAACATAGCAGAAGGTTCAACAGGACAGAGCGACCCTGAACAAAATCGATTTCTCGGTATGGCAGTCCGCTCTCTGATCGAAACCGTAGCCTGCCAAAGACTCATATCCCGCCGAAAATATATAACCGACAAGACTTTAATGGAGCAGTTAGATTTGAAAGCCCAAGAGCTTGCCAAACGTCTACATGCTTTCCGCAAATCACTTGTGAATTCTAAAAAATCCATCAGCGAAGAACAAGCATTTTATGAAACCGATGAACACTAGTGACTTAAGCCACCGTCCACCGTCCACCGTCCACCGTCGTATTGTCGCCCTTGCTGGCGGAGTCGGTGGCGCGAAACTGGCGCACGGACTCGCCCAAATCCTTGCTCCCGAAGAATTGACCATCATCGTCAACACTGGCGATGACTTTGAACATTTGGGCATGTACATCTGCCCCGACCTTGATACAGTCTGCTATACGTTGGGAGGGTTAGCAAACCCCGAAACCGGCTGGGGACGAGTAAATGAAACGTGGAATGCCATCGCAAATGTCGAAAGACTCGGCGGGCCTGCCTGGTTCCGCTTGGGCGACCAGGATATTGCCACCCATCTTGAGAGAACCAGAAGGTTGAAGGAAGGTCAACCGCTTTCGCAGATCACAAAGGATTTTTGCAAGGCATGGGGAATTCAACATACGATATTACCCATGTCCGATTCGCCGGTGCGGACGATGGTGGACTCAGACGAAGGCGAGCTGGCTTTTCAGGAATATTTTGTTCACAGACAATGCGCGCCCAAAGTGAGAGGCTTTCGGTTCGATGGAGTCGAAGGTGCAGAATCAGTTGTCGGCGCGAAAGAGGCGATTGATGCGGCAGATGCGATTGTCATTTGCCCGTCCAATCCCTGGGTGAGCGTAGACCCGATCCTGAAGGTCATCAAAAAAATAGCCAGGCCTGTCGTGGCGGTTTCTCCGATTATCGGCGGAAAAGCAGTGAAAGGACCTGCCGCAAAGATGTATACTGAATTGGGCATCGAGCCTTCGGCGCTGGCGGTTGCAAACCATTATCGCAACATTCTTGCAGGTTTCGTGTTAGACAATGCAGACTTATCAATGGAAAATGATGTGAAAAAACTAAATATAGAGACGCTGGTCACTGACACATTTATGAATAACTTTACAGATCGCATCCGTCTGGCAGAGGATGTGCTACACTTCATCGGGAGTTTATAAACTATGACACTTTGGGCGATTGTCCCTGTAAAACCGCTCCGCCGTGGAAAATCCCGCCTCTCTGGGGCGCTTAATGAAGATGAGAGAACAGCATTAAATCAGGAGTTGTTGGAGCGGACTTTGAGAACGCTCTCGTCACTGAAAGAATTAGACCAGGTACTGGTTGTCAGCCGCGACCCGCAGGCTTTGACCATTGCACGCAACCACGGGGCAAAGACCGTGCAGGAGGATGGTCAGCCGCATTTGAATACGGCTTTGGCGCGTGCCACAGTTGTGGCACAAGTTCACGCCACGCAGGGGGTTTTGGTTCTGCCCGCCGACCTGCCGCTGCTGACTGCCGAAGATGTGTTGACATTAATTGACCGCGCTGCGAAACCGCCTGTAGTTGTCATTGCGCCAGACAGGCACGGCAAAGGGACAAACGCACTCTTGATGGTTCCCGCAGGTTTGATCGAATATGATTTTGGGGAAGGCTCGTTCCAACGTCATTGCGCGCGCGTGAAGAAAGCGGGAGCTAACCTTGAGATCGTCGAGCTTCCATCATTGGGGTTAGACCTGGACTTACCAGAAGACCTCGAGATGATACGAAAACTGGAAGCTGCAAAAGTATAGACATCCAATCTGCCACAGAAACTGTAAACCCTATGAAGTTTACAGTTTCTGTGGCAAAATTTTTTTATTTCAACTTCAAGGAGAATGCCATGACGAAGGAACGTGTAGCGCTTTATTTGCAGGATTCTCACGACCTGCGTGACGGATTGGAATACGCCAAATACGCAGAGGAAAAAGGTTTTGAGGCTGTCTGGCAGGCCGAGTCTCGTTTGGTACGCGATGCGATTGTGCCAATGGCTGGTTATGCCGCGGTGACAAATACAATCAAAGTCGGCTCAGGCGTGATCAATAACTGGACGCGCAACATTGGCCTGCTCGCCGCCACCTTCCTGACATTGGATGACCTTGCCCCAAACCGCATCATCTGCGGCATTGGCGCATGGTGGGACCCGCTAGCCAGGAACGTCGGCATTGACCGCAAGAAACCCCTGCTTGCCATGCGCGAAACAGTTGAAGTGATGCGCCGCCTGCTAAACATGGAACGCGTTACCTTCCACGGCGAATTCCATCACGTGGATAACATTGAATTGGATGTAGTTCATGGACGCCGCGAGCCGCGCAATATTCCGATCATGATCGGCGCAACTGGCGATTTGATGATGGAAATGACGGGTGAAATTTCGGATGGCTGTGTGATGAATTATTGCGTGGCCCCTGAATATAATGACAAGGCGCTTGAGTTACTGGAAAAAGGCGCGAAGAAAGCTGGACGTAAAATCGAAGATATTGACCGCCCGCAGTTAATCGTCTGTTCGGTGGATGAAGATCACGACAAAGCCATTGAGTACACAAAAGAATTGCTCTGCCAATATCTCGCCCAGCAGCCGCACATTGCCAAAGCCTCGAACGTTTCGCAGGAAGTCATAAATAACATCCAAGCCACTTTGGGCTGGCCGGCTACAAAGGAACAGATTAACAAAGCCAAGCATTTCGTCCCTGACGAGTTGGTTCACAAGATCACCGCTTCGGGCACACCCGCCGAAGCCAAAGCCAAAGTGGCGGAATATGTCAAGCGCGGATGCACCTGCCCGATCCTTTACCCTGTTGGCGGGAACTTCAAGCTGTTGATCGATACGTTCGCACAGAGTTAACCCAAAGGTGACAGTCACTTTTATGAAGTGACTGTCACCTGATTTTATGTGAGCCACATCACTTGACGTGGCTTTTTGATTCCGCTATCCTATTGTGAATAGACTGACCAGTCGGTTTATCACCTATGAAACCAAATTCCCCCGACCCAACCCACGAAACCCGCGAGCGGATTCTCGAAGCCGCCGTATCTGTCTTTGCCAGCAAGGGCTATCACAACACCAAAGTGGATGATATCGTCAGCGAGTCGAATACA